>DGOU01000083.1:25474-27578 GCA_002390165.1 Lutibacter sp. UBA4458 | reverse complement strand
GTTGACGTTCCATAAACAACATAACCTGCTGCAACTTGTTGGTTTCCTCTTTGTAAAAAATCCATTTCAGCTACTGGAGTTCCAATAGGAGTAACTCTTCTATAAATAGAAAAAATTGTACCAACAGAAACGTTAACATCTATATTTGATGAACCATCTAAAGGATCCATTAAAACCACATATTTATTTTCGTTGGTTTCATGTTTGCCTTTAATAGTAACATATTCATCTTCTTCTTCACTAGCAATTCCACACACAATTTCACGATTAATCAAAGTCTCCATAAAAACATTATTAGCATAAACATCTAATTTTTGTTGATGTTCGCCTTGAATGTTGGTGTCGCCAGCATCGCCTAAAATATCTACTAAACCAGCTTTATTAACTTTATAATTAACCACTTTTGCAGCTAATTTTATAGAACTAATTAAACGTGTAAATTCACCGGTAGTTGATTTATAATGTTTTTGATTTTCAATAATAAATTCACCTAATGTAATTCGACTATTTTTCATAGAGAGTATTGTTAGTTTGTACAAATATCGATAAAATAAATTTTAAAAACAGACTCGTCTAAAAGTCTTTTTTGGTTAAAGATTTTTTATTTTAGCACTTAAGGTACGAAAATTAATGAAAAATGAGTTTTATAATTAGAAAAGGTAAAAAAAAGGATATGCCATCCGTTTTAAAATTAATTAAAGAATTAGCTACTTTTGAAAAAGAACCGAATGCTGTAGAAGTTTTGTTAGAAGATTTAGAAAAAGATGGTTTTTGTAATAAACCGTTATTTAAAACGTATGTGGCAGAAATAAATAATAAAATTGTAGGAATGGCATTGTTTTATCCAAGATATTCAACTTGGAAAGGCGTAACAATTCATTTAGAAGATTTAATTGTATCTAAAGAAATGAGAGGCTTAAATATTGGATCTGCACTTTATAAAAAAGTATTGAGGTACGCTCTTAAAAAAAATGTCCGACGTGTAGAATGGGTGGTTTTAGATTGGAATAAACCAGCTATTGATTTTTATGAAAAATCTGGAGCAACGGTTTTAAGAGATTGGGATACCGCACAAATAACAAAAGAACAAATAGCAAACTATTTAAAATAAATAATGAGAGTATTTAAGTTTGGAGGCGCTTCTGTAAAAGATGCTGAAAGTGTAAAAAACGTTGCAAAAGTATTAAAACATGAAGGTTTTAAAAATACGATAGTAATTATTTCTGCAATGGGAAAAATGACCAATGCCTTTGAAAAAATTGTAAACACTTATTTTAAAAATTCATCTGAAGTTACGCAAAACATCCAAAATATTAGAGATTTTCATCTTGAATTATTAGATCATTTATTTGAAAACAAATCGCATTATATTTTTACAGAAATTGAAATTTTATTTGGGCAATTAGGTGCTTTTTTAATTGAAAATAAATCTAAAAATTATAATTTAATTTACGATCAAATTGTTGGTTTTGGTGAGCTTTTATCTACTAAAATTGTAAGCGCCTATTTAAACGAAAATAACGTTACAAATACTTGGATTGATGTTAGAAATTATATAAAAACCGATACTTTTTACAGAAACGCAAAAGTAGATTGGAATAAAACAGAACAAAATATTAAGAAATTAAATTCTGAAAATTTATTTATAACTCAAGGATTTTTAGCGTCTAATAAGGAGGGTAAAACTACTACTTTAGGAAGGGAAGGATCTGATTTTTCAGCAGCTATATTTGCCTTTTGTTTAAATGCTAAAAGTGTTACTATTTGGAAAGACGTTTCAGGAGTTTTAAATGCCGATCCTCGCTATTTTGAAATCACCAAATTATTAAACCATATTTCGTATAATGAAGCTATTGAAATGGCATTTTATGGAGCATCTGTAATTCATCCAAAAACCTTAAAGCCACTTGAAAACAAAAGTATTCCTTTGTATGTTAGATCATTTTACGAGCTAGAAAACAAAGGAACAAAAGTTTCTAAAGGAGTTGATTTAGAACCTGAAATAGCTTGTTATATTGTAAAGAAAAATCAAATTTTGATTGCTATATCGGCAAAAGATTTTTCGTTTATGGTAGAAGAAAATTTAAGTGATATTTTTAAAAAA
>DGOU01000083.1:24338-25446 GCA_002390165.1 Lutibacter sp. UBA4458 | reverse complement strand
TTTTTAATAGAATTAAAGTTAAAATATAAAGTTAATTATACTAAAAATGTAGTGTTATATACCATAAGACATAGCAATAAAAAAGCTATTGCTTTAATAGAAAAAAAAGGAAACATCCTATTAAAACAGGCAACAAAAGGAACCATTCAATTTATTATGAAATAAATTTATGTACTTTTGTATTTCCGGTTAATTTTTAATAAATGAGTTTAATAACAGCTAAAGAAGTTGCCAAAGCAACAAGCCTTGATAAGTATGGATTTTTAGGTACCTTTTGGGGGTGGCTTTTATTAAAAATACTCAAAATTTCTACTATTAATAAAATTTACAATAAGCATAAACATTTAAAAGGAAGTGAATTTTTTGATGCCTTATTAAACGATTTACAAATTAAATTTGAAATTCCAGAAGAAGATTTAAAACGGATTCCTAAAACAGGTGCTTTTATTACAGTATCCAATCATCCTTTAGGAGGTATTGATGGTATTTTATTGTTAAAATTACTTTGTGAAAAAAGACCCGATTATAAGATAATCGCCAATTTTTTATTGCATAAAATTGAACCTATAAAACCTTTTGTATTACCTGTTAATCCGTTTGAAAATCATAAAGATAGTAAATCGAGTTTATCAGGATTAAAAAGTGCTTTTGTTCACTTAAATAATGGGTTTCCTTTAGGTATTTTTCCTGCAGGGGAAGTTTCTACCTATAAAGATGGTAAATTAATTGTAGATAAACCTTGGGAAGAAGGAGCTATAAAATTAATTCAAAAAGCAAAAGTTCCTATAATACCAATTTATTTTCATGCTAAAAATAGCCGATTTTTTTATTTTTTATCGAAACTTAATAATAAACTAAGAACTGCAAAATTACCATCAGAATTATTATCTCAAAAAGAACGCGTAATTAAAGTACGAATTGGCAAACCTATTTTAGTAAAAGATCAAGAAGAGTATAATACAACCGTAGATTTTTGTGATTTTATTCGCAGAAAAACATATATGTTGGCAAATCCTTTTGAAAAAGAATCTAAAAACATTGTAGCAAATTCATTAAAAATATCAAAAAAACAACGACAACCAAAAGAAGTAGTTTGTCAAAAAAATAT
>DGOU01000083.1:23626-24210 GCA_002390165.1 Lutibacter sp. UBA4458 | reverse complement strand
ACTAATGAATCTATAGATTTAGATGTTTTTGATGGCTATTACCATCATTTATTTTTATGGGATGATACTGCTAAAAAATTGGCAGGAGCATACCGAATGGGGTTAGGAAAAGGTATTTTTAAAAAATATGGTATTGAGGGGTTTTATGTTCAAAGTCTGTTTAAGTTTGAACCTGAGTTATTTTCGATGATGGAAAATTCTATTGAAATGGGGCGAGCATTTATTATTAAAGAATACCAGCAAAAACCAATGCCATTATTTTTACTTTGGAAAGGTATAGTTCATGTAACCTTACGACACCCAGAATATAAATATTTAATTGGCGGTGTAAGTATTAGTAATCAGTTTTCTAATTTTTCCAAATCTTTGATGATTCAGTTTATGAAATCTCATTATTACGATCCGTATATTGCACAATATATTCATCCCAAACAAGAATATAAGGTAAAATTAAAAGATGCGGATAAAGATTTTGTTTTTGATGCTACGCAAGCCGATTTAAACAAGTTTGATAAGATTATTGATGAAATTGAACCCGGAGCATTACGGATTCCTGTTTTAATAAAAAAATATGTTAAACAAAA
>DGOU01000083.1:13507-23604 GCA_002390165.1 Lutibacter sp. UBA4458 | reverse complement strand
GGTTTAATGTATATTAGAATTTCTGATATTCCTGATAGTACCGTAAAACCAGTTATGGAAGAATTTCAAGCTCAATTAGAAAAAAACGGTGATTTGGGAAATAATGAAAATGAAGTAGAAGAAAAAACTCCTACTTCAAAAAAACAGGATTAAAACCAGTGTTTTTCGTTTTTTTGGTAAGTTTCTATAAATTCTTCATCAGATTTTGTCAGGTAAATAATACCTTCAATAAGTGGTATAATAGATAAAATACCACAACTAATAAAAGTTAGAATTAATTGAATTATTCCTTCTTTTGTATAGCCTAATATAAATTTATGAACCCCTAAATTTCCAATTACTATTGCTAATATTCCTGTAAGGACTCTTTTGCTTTCCTGGTTGTTTTTTTGAACAACGTTTCCGTTTTCGTCTACAATATTCATAGGTTAAAATTTTTGTTTATCAAATGTAATTAATTAATTTAAAAAAGCGGTGTCCAAAGGTTCCCAAAGTTCTATTTTATTTCCGTCAGGGTCCAAAATCCATGCAAATTTTCCATAATCATATTCCTCAATCTTGCCAACATTAGTTACACCTTCTTTTTTAAGCTGTGCTAATAATTTTTTTAAATCCGCCACTCGGTAATTAAACATGAACTCCTTTTTTGAAGGAGAAAAATAGTCGGTATCACTTTTAAATGGGCTCCATTGTGTGCTAGCCTTTTTTTCATTGGAATCTTTCCACCAAAAAGTACAGCCCCAATCGTCTGTATTAAAACCAAGATGTTTTTTGTACCATTTTTTTAGCATATCTGGATTTTCAGTTTTAAAAAATAAACCTCCAATACCTGTTACTTTAGTAAATTCAGATTTCGATTTTTTTAGACTTTTTGAGAAAAACTTTTCTTCTACTTTGTTTACAATAGTTTGTGCTAATTTTATTTTAGATTCTACGGTCCAACCAGCAATATGAGGAGAGAGTACAGTTTTGTTCGATTTAATTAAATAACTAAATGCTTTCGGTAAAGTTTCATTTTCAAATAAATTTTCAAAAGATAATTTTTCATATTCCAATACATCTAAACAAGCACCTAAAATTTTATTCGTTTTTAAAGCTTTTACCAAATCATCTGTAACAACAGCAGAGCCACGCGCAGTATTAATTAAAAAGAATTGTTTTTTAAAATTACGGATAAATTTAGTATTTACCATATTGTGCGACAGCTCGTTAAATGGAGTGTGCAAACTTAAAACATCTGTTTTTTCTTGTAATTCGTTTAAAGTTACTTGTTTGCAGTTTTCATCACCAACATTATCTAAAATGTCATAACAAATTACGTTTACATCAAATCCTTTTAATTTTTTAGCGAAGGATTTTCCCATATTTCCATAGCCAATAATGCCAATAGTTTTACCTTCTAATTCTAAGCCACGATTATCTTCACGTAACCATTTTCCATTTCTAATTTCTAAATCGGCTTTTTTTAAGTTATTAAAAAGAGATAAAATCATACCTAAAGCATGTTCGCCAACCGCATTTCTATTACCTTCAGGAGCAGAAATTAATTCAATTCCTTTTTGTTTGGCGTATTCTACATCAATACTTTCTAAGCCAGCGCCAACTCTAGCAATAAATTTTAAGTTAGTTGCTTTATCTATAAATTGTTTATCTATATCAAACCTACTTCTAATTACAATTCCTTGATATTGTTTAATTTTTGCTTCAATTTCAATTTTGTTTGAAGTATCATCTTCCTCACAAACACAACCTAAATTTTCTAATTGCGTTTTTAGTAATGGATGATTTTTATCGGCAAGTAAAACTTTCATTTAATTAATATTGTTCATTTTCATTTGGGAAATCCCTGTTTTTAACATCAGAAATATAATTTTTAAAAGCAGAAGACATTTCTGTATGCAAATCAGCATATCTTCTTAAAAATCGAGGACTAAACTCTTGAGTCATCCCTAGCATATCATGCATAACTAATACTTGTCCGTCAACCCCATTTCCCGCACCAATACCAATAACTGGAATAGAAATACTTTCGGCTACTTCTTTTGCTAATTTTGCAGGAACTTTTTCTAAAACCAACGCAAAACAACCTAATTGCTCTAATAATTTTGCATCTTCCTTAAGTTTTTCGGCTTCTTGTTTTTCTTTTGCTCTAACGGTATAAGTGCCAAATTTATAAATAGATTGTGGTGTTAAACCTAAGTGTCCCATAACAGGGATTCCAGCAGTTAGAATTCTAGAAATAGATTCTCGTATTTCGCTACCACCTTCTAATTTTACAGAATGAGCACCAGCTTCTTTCATAATTCTAATGGCAGACTCTAATGCACTTTTTGAGTTTCCTTGGTAACTTCCAAATGGCAAATCTACTACTACTAAACTACGTTTTATCGCCCTAACAACTGAACTGGCATGGTAAATCATTTGATCTAATGTAATAGGTAAAGTGGTTTCATGACCTGCCATAACATTTGAGGCAGAATCTCCAACTAAAATAATATCAATACCTGCTTTATCTACTATTTTTGCCATAGTATAATCGTATGCTGTAAGCATGGCAATTTTTTCGCCGTTTTGTTTCATTTCCACCAAACTATTAGTGGTAATTCTTTTATAATCGTTTTTAGAGGCGCTCATTTTATTTTTTGATTTATAGTAAAAAACAAATGTAATCAAAAATCAACAATACAATATTTTGAAAATGTGTAATATTTCAACTAAATTTACCTAAAAAAGATAAGCTTTGAGCAAAATTGATAAAGAATCAGGAAAATACACTCAAGATTTACAAGAAAAAGTAGTTGAATTAAGTTTAAAACTAAAACAAAAAAGTAATCAACTAAAAAATGTTTCTAAAAACTACCAAAAGGTAATAGGTAAACTTATTCATAATTTAAAAAATCCAATTGGCATAATTTCTTCTTTTTCTGAAATGATGTTAGAAGATTTTGACGATTATACTCCTGAAAAGGCCAATAAGTATTTAAGCGCAATTAACAATTCTTCAAAATTTTCACTAGATATTTTAAATACTATTGCAAAATACGCACAAGTAATTTCACCTGAATTTGAAATTAATGAAACTAAAGTTAATATTATTGAATTAGTAGAGGAAGTTATTCAAGAATTAAATAATGAATTGAATACAAAAAACATTCGTGTTTTTAAGCAATTTAGCGCAAAAGAATTATTTTTAAATTTAGATGCTTTGGAAATGAAAACAGCATTATACCACTTGCTACATAATGCTATTCGTTATTCCTCTGAAAATTCTCTTATTACCATAAGCCTAAAAGAAAAAAATAGTATTACTGAATTAATTTTTAAAGACGAAGGAGTTGGAATTTTAGAAAATAACTTACCCCATATATTTGAACCTTTTTTCGTAGAAAACACTTATGATAATGAAAAAGCAAAATGTGTTGGTTTAGGACTAACTATTGCTGAAAAAATAGTAGAAAAACATTCTGGAAAATTGACAGGAAATAGCACTTTAAATAAAGGTTCAGAATTTAAAATAATACTAAAAAATCAATAAAATATTTTTAAAGCAAAAATCAAAAAAAACACCTTTTATTACTAAAAACTTGCCGTTTATTAAAAAATAATGTACTTTTATTGGTTTAATTGAGAATATAATTTTTAACAAACGTTCAACATAATGCGATTGGTATATTATTATCTATGAAAAATTTAAAATCAAATTTACTTAATGAAGCCTTAGTGAATAACTCTAAAGAAGATTTTTCTTTTTTTGAGAACATTCCTATTGCCATATTTGTTGAAGATTTTTCGGAAGTAAAAAAGTACATTACAACTAAAGCAGCCGAACAAAAAACGGATGTAAAATCCTTTTTATTAAACAACCCAGAAGAAATTCATAAAATAAATGCTTTACAAATAATTAAAGACGCAAATAATGCTGCAGTAACGCTTTATAAAGCCAAAAACAAAGAAGATTTATTAGGTAATTTAGAGGAAATGTTTACCGAAAATTCTCATATCGGATTTAATAAGTTGGTATTAGATATTTTGTTAGGTAAAAAAACTTCAAAAGTTGAAACCGTTAATAAAACCTTTGATGGTAATGAAATTAATATATTAATTAATTTTAAAGTTCAAGATGGCTGTGAAAAAACTTTAGATAATGTTATTATAACTGTTGAAAATATTACTGAAAGAATACAGGACAAACAAAAACTAATTGAAAGCGAAAATAGATATAAAGAAGCTCAAAAAATTGCTAAAATTGGCAGTTGGAGCTACACCTTTGCAACCAAAAAACTTTATTGGTCTGCAGAAGCATATCAATTACTTGGTTTACATGAAAACTATTATCATTTAAATTTAGATTTTTACCTTTCATTTGTTCATAAGGAAGACAGAAAATTAGTTGCTAATTTTGAAATTGATTATTTACTAAAAAACCAACATCAAATACTTAATTATAGGTTAACTACAAAATGCGGCAAATTATTATACATTCAAGAAACTAGAAATGTTGTATTAGAAGGAAATAGAATTGTAAAAATTATTGGCATTTTTCAAAATATTACCGAGACCAAACTTGCTGAAGAAAGTTTAAATAAGACAAAAAATTTATTGTCCAATACCTTATCCAGTATTCATGATGGGTTTGTAATTTTAGATAAAAATTCTAATTACATATATGTTAATAAAAGGGCCGAAGAATTATTAGGCAAAACTTCTACAGAATTATTAGGTAAACATATTTGGACCGAATTTCCAGAAAAAGAAGGAGATATTTTTTATGATAATTTTTATAAAGCAGTTACAACCAATAAAACTGTTCGTTTTGAAAATTATTTTAAACCATGGCATATATGGTTTGATAATAGAATAATACCTTCTAACGAAGGTGTTTCTATGTTTTTTGAAGAAATTACCAATAAAAAACTTGCTGAAAATAAAATTAAAGAAGCCTATAATATTATAAACAAAAGCTCTTCCGTTGCTTTTTTAACAGAAAACAAACACGATTTTCCTGTTGTTTTTGCTTCTGAAAATACAGAAAACTTATTTGGTTATACCTATAAAGAGTTTTTAGATGGAACCATTAAATTACACGAAGTAATTCATCCAAACAGTTTAAATTATGTACAATCTCAAATTTTTAAACTAGCTAAAACAACCTCAAAAAGTGAATTTAAAACCAAACCCTTTAGAATTATTACCAAACAAGGTATTATAAAATGGATAAAAGCAAATATTGATTTAATTCACAATAACAAAAAGGAAATTACTCATTTACAAGGTATTGTTGAAGATGTAACCGAACAACAAAATACGGAAGATCAGCTTTTTGAAACTAATCAACGTTTAAAATATCAATTTGAAAACTCTCCACTAGCATCTATTATTTGGGATACCAATTTTAGAATTTTAGAATGGAATGAATCCGCACAAAAAATATTTGGTTACACAGAAAAAGAGGTTAAAGGGAAAGTTTGTAAGGATTTATTAACACCTCCTCATTTATTAAAGGAGATGAAAAAAATAAGAGAATCCGTTTTTTTTAAATCAAATACAGATAGCTTTAAAAACACTAATGAGAACATAACCAAAAACGGCAAAATTATAACCTGCGATTGGTATAGTGTTACTTTAAAGGATACTAATAATAATGTTGTAGGTTCCGCTTGTTTAGTAGACGATATTACAGAGAAAATTAATGCTAAAAAACAAATAGAAAAATCGGAAAAAAAATATAGAGAAATTTTTGAAAAAGCCGTAGATGCTGTGTTAATTATAAAAAATGGCGTTTTTGTGGATTGTAATGAAGCTACATTAAAAATATTTGGATATAATACAAAACAATCTTTATTAAATGTACATCCGTCGAAACTTTCGCCTAAAACTCAATTTGATGGTGAAAATTCTTATGAAAAAGCAGAAGAAATGATGAATATTGCTTTAGAAAAAGGCTCCCATAGATTTCGGTGGGATCATCAACAAAAAAACGGACATATTTTTCCTGCAGAAGTTTCTCTTACAAGAATAGATGATTTTAAAAACAAACCTACAATACATACGGTTATTAGAGATATTACAGATCGGGTTAAACAAGATACTTTAGAAAATGTTTTGTACAACATTTCAAAAGCAGCATTAACCATATACGACTTTAAAAAATTTAGTTTTTTTATTAAAAAGCAGCTACAATTAATTATTAGCACCAATAATTTTTATATAGCACTTTACAATAAAGAAACGGACATGATTACCACTCCAGTATTTGTAGATGAAAAAGAAGATGTTGAAGATTTTCCTGCAGAAAATTCACTTACTGGGTATGTAATAAAAACTAAAAAATCGTTATTATTATCTAATAACGAACATCAACAATTAATAAGAGAAGGAGAGGTTAGTTTAATAGGTTCTGCTTCAGAATGTTGGTTAGGAGTACCTCTAATTATTGGAAATGAAGCTATTGGTGCAATTGTAGTGCAAAGTTATGATAATGAAAAAGAATATAATTTAAATGATGTAAACTTACTAGAATTTGTTGCAGATCAAATAAGTACAACCATTCAACGTAAAAAAAAGGATGATGAATTAAATCAAGCCCTTTTACAAGCACAGGAATCGGACAAACTAAAATCCTCTTTTTTAGCAAATATGAGTCACGAAATTAGAACCCCAATGAATGGAATTATTGGGTTTTCAGAATTTTTATTAGATCCAAATCTAGAGGAGAACAATAGAATAAAATATGCAAATGTAATTATAAATAGTAGTAGAAGGCTGTTATCTATTGTTAATGATGTTTTAGATATATCTAAAATTGAGGCAGGTATGGTTTCTGTAAACTATGAAAACGTTAATTTAAACACATTGCTTGATGATTTGTGTACTTTTTATAAACCAATTTCAAAAGAAAATAAACTTAATTTAATTTGTAATAAAGGAGTTGAAAATATAAAAAGTGTAGTTGAAGCTGATAAAAATAAATTAAATCAAATATTAACCAATTTAATATCTAATGCTCTAAAATTCACCAATAAAGGAAGTGTAGAATTTGGCTACAACATAAAAAATAAAATGGTAGAATTTTATGTAAAAGATACAGGTATAGGCGTTAAAAAAGAATTAGTTAGCAAAATTTTTGATAGATTTACACAAGCAGAAATGCCTAAAAATAAAAAAATTAAAGGTACTGGATTAGGCTTGGCTATTTCCAAAAAATTTGTAGAGCTGTTTAATGGAAAAATTTGGTTAGAGTCCTCAAATAAAGGAACCACTGTATATTTCACTATTCCTTACGCTAAAATAACACCAACAGTATCCACTGTTATTGAAAAAGAAAATATTATGAAACCTAAGCAAAACAAAAATCATACAATATTAGTAGCTGATGATGAAGAATATAATATGATGTATATAAATGAATTATTTTCAAAAACTAATTATACTATAATTGAAGCTTATGATGGGGTAATGGCAGTGGATTTATTTAAAAAACATGATAATATCGATTTAATATTAATGGATATAAAAATGCCTAAAATGGATGGAGTTGAAGCAATGAAAGCTATAAAATCCATAAAACAGATACCAACTATTGCCTTATCTGCATTTGCCATGGAGTCGGATAAAAAAGAAGCTTTAAAAGAAGGGTTTGATAATTACTTAACTAAACCTATTAATAAAAAAGCTTTATTCAAACTAATTGATAAATATGCTAACTAAAATTTTTATATTTTTACAATTAGCAAAAAAGAATAAATGTCTTCAACTAAAAAAAATACGCTAAACCCAACAAAGTGGGTACACCTTCATGCAGATTATCTTTTTAATTATACTATTAGTAGAATTAATAACCATGATTTAGCCAAAGATTTAGTACAAGACACGTTTTTTGCAGGTCTTAAAGCAAAAGAAAATTTTAAAGGATTAGCTAGTGAAAGAACCTGGTTGATCTCTATTTTAAAAAGAAAAATAATTGATCATTATAGAAAAATTAACTCTGTTAAAGGTAAAGCAGAGGTTAAAATGAATTTTTATTCCGATGGTGAACGAGAAGGAGAATGGATAGAAGAACGTGTACCTAATAGTTGGGGAAATGAAGCTGAAAAAATAATTGAAAATGAAGAATTAGGTAATGCACTTGATAAATGTATTGACAACTTACCAGAAAAATATGCCTTGGTATTTAAAATGAAAACCATGCAACATTTTGAAACGGAAGAAATATGTAAGGAGCTAGAAATAACTGCGTCAAATCTTTGGGTAATAATACACCGCGCTAGAACTCAGCTTAGAAAATGTATGGAAGATAATTGGTTTAAAAATTAAAAAAATATTTAGCATGAAATTAACTTGCGATGAAGCAACAACAATTTGTGATAAAACACAATATGGAGAAGCAACGTTATGGGAAAAAATTAAACTAAATTTTCATTTAGTTCTATGTAAAAATTGTAGACTTTACTCCAAACAAAATAAACTAATTACAAAATGTATTAATGGCCATGAGCACAATATAAATGAAGCATGTAATTGTTTAAATGAAAAAGAAAAACACGAAATAGAGAAAGAATTAGAGACACATTCATAAAAACATTTTATTAAAAATCCGATGAGCTTTTTACCCGAAATTATAGATGCTTATATCTCTAAACACACACAAGCAGAACCAAAATTATTACAAAGTTTAAATAAAGAAACTTGGCAAAAGGTACTTAATCCTAGAATGTTAAGTGGCGCTTATCAAGGCCGTTTATTATCTTTATTTTCTAAATTAATTCAACCTAAAACTATTTTAGAAATTGGAACTTATACTGGATATTCTGCTTTATGTTTAGCAGAAGGATTATCAGGAAAAGGTAAATTAATTACAGTGGATAAAAATGAAGAATTAGAAGGTTTTGCAAAAAAATACTTTGATAAATCACTTTATAAAAAACAAATTGAACAAATTATAGGAAACGCAGTTGAAGTAATACCAACCTTAAATTCTAAATTTGATTTAGTATTTATTGATGCAGATAAAGCTAATTATGCAACCTATTTTGATTTAGTGATTAACAAAATGAATAAAGGCGGCATTATTATTTCTGATAATGTTTTATGGAGTGGGAAAGTTGTTGAAAAAATTAATCCAAAAGATATAGATACTATATCTTTAGTAGCTTTTAATAAAAAAATAGCAGAAGATAATAGAGTGGAAACAATTATGTTGCCAATAAGAGATGGGCTAACAATTTGTAGAGTTAAATAATTAAGGTCAAAAATTACCTGTTTATATTTTTTTTCGTTTTACAGAACCTATAGTATCTTCTATTTCATCTTTAATTTTAGATACTGGTCTAGTATAATTATCAAAGTTATCTTTTACCCTATTAATCTCTTTTTTAATATCTACCGCCATATCCACATTTATATCATTTTTATCAGCAGTATTTTTAATTTCTCGTTTAATATCATTGGTAGCATCTTTAATTTGACGCATTCCTTTTCCTAAACCACGAGCAATTTCAGGAAGTTTATCTGCGCCAAAAAGCATTACTACAATAAGTAATACTACCATAATTTCTGGTGCGCTAATAAATAAAAACATAGTTTATGTGTTTAAGGAGCAAAGTTACTTATTTTTTGTAAATAATAATTTATAGAATGTAGAAGGTTTTGTTAATAATATAAATTGCTAAAAAAAACTACTTTTTAATTAGCATACGTTTTATTTCATTTAATTTCATTAAAGCTTCAATAGGTGTAAGTGTATCAATATTTGTAGCTAAAATTTCTTCTTTTATGTCTTCTAATAAAGGATCGTCTAATTTAAAAAAACTTAGTTGCACATCGTTTTCAGCAGCAGTTTTCAGCGTATCTTTTACTTCTTGGCTAGTATGATTTTTTTCTAATTGTTTTAACATTTTGGTGGCTCTATGTACAACAGATGTTGGCATTCCGGCTATTTTAGCAACATAAATTCCAAAACTATGTTGGCTACCACCAGGAATTAATTTTCGTAAAAAAATTACTTTGTCTTTTAATTCTTTAACCGATACATTAAAATTTTTAATTCGTTCAAAAATATTGGTCATATCATTTAATTCATGATAATGTGTAGCAAACAA
>DGOU01000083.1:13164-13394 GCA_002390165.1 Lutibacter sp. UBA4458 | reverse complement strand
CCAACACGAGTAAATATTTTATCAACCACACCAATTTTTGCATTTTGAGCAGGAACATAACAACCCATTTGAGCTAATAATACAATTAAAGCTGTTTGCCTTAAAATGGCAGATTTACCACTCATATTTGGACCTGTAATCATTATAATTTGCTGCTGATTTCGGTTTAAAACCAAATCATTAGCAATATATTCTTCCCCAATTGGCAATTGTTTTTCTATTACCGGATG
>DGOU01000083.1:12895-13148 GCA_002390165.1 Lutibacter sp. UBA4458 | reverse complement strand
GCAAGCAATGCAAAAGAAGCTAAACAATCTAATTGCGCAACTAACTGAGCATTTAATTGTATAGGCTGAATATAATCTAATAAATTACTAATAAGTTCTGCAAAAAGTTGCTGTTCTAATTGATTTATTTTTTCTTCGGCACCTAATATTTTGGTTTCATATTCTTTTAATTCTTCGGTAATATAACGCTCAGCACTTACTAAAGTTTGTTTACGAATCCATTGTTCAGGAACTTTATCTTTATGTGTATTTC
>DGOU01000083.1:12122-12868 GCA_002390165.1 Lutibacter sp. UBA4458 | reverse complement strand
TTTCAATTTCACGCTGCACCATAGCATCTAAATATGCTTTTCCTGAAGTAGAAATAGCTCTAAGTTCATCTAACTCATTAGAAACTCCTTTGGAAATGGCGTTCCCTTTATTAAGGTTTACTGGAGCATCTTCATTAAGTGTTTTACTTATTTTTTCTCTAAGAACCGTACAGTCTTGTAATTGTTCTCCAATTATTTTTAAAGACTCATTTTTGCTGTTTTCTGCACTTTCTTTTATAGGAATTATGGCGTTTAATGAATTTTTTAATAACACCACTTCTCGCGGATTTACTTTACCTGTAGCTACTTTTGAAACTAAGCGTTCCAAATCACTTATTTGTTTAATTTGATACGTTGTTAGCTCAAAAAAATCTTCATTTTTAATAAAGTGTTTTACTATTTCGTGGCGTTTTTTAATTTGATGAATATCTTTTAAAGGTAATGCTAACCACCTTTTTAAAAGTCTTCCTCCCATTGGTGAAATTGTAGCATCAATAACATCTAAAAGCGTTACGGCATTTACAGAAGTAGATTGATAAAGCTCTAAATTACGAATAGTAAAACGATCCATCCAAACATATTTTTCTTCTGAAATTCGTTTAATGGCGCTTATATGGTTTAAATTATTATGCTGTGTTTCCGATAAATAAAATAAAATAACACCCGCTGAAATAATTCCTTCCGTTAAATCATCAATACCAAAACCTTTTAAAGTTTTTACTTTAAAATGATTGGTTAAAGTCTCA
>DGOU01000083.1:10931-12005 GCA_002390165.1 Lutibacter sp. UBA4458 | reverse complement strand
CCAAAATGAATTGCTGCTAAAAAGTTATTGTTTTTAGATTGAAGAACCTCGTCATTTAATGCTACGCCAGGAGTTACCAATTCCGTTACGCCACGTTTTACAATAGTTTTAGTCATTTTTGGATCTTCCAACTGATCACAAATTGCAACACGCATTCCAGCTTTTACTAACTTTGGTAAATAGGTGTTTATAGAATGATGAGGAAAACCAGCTAAAGCGGTTTCGGTTTCGCTGCCAGCACCTCGTTTGGTTAAAATAATTCCTAAAATTTTAGCAGCTTTTTTTGCGTCTTCTCCAAAAGTTTCATAAAAATCTCCTACTCTAAATAACAACATGGCATCAGGATATTTTACCTTAATAGCATTATATTGTTTCATTAAAGGAGTGACTTTCTTATTTTTTGCTGCCAATTTTTTAAGAAATTAAGTTAGTTTTGCGAAGTTACATTTTTAATTAATAATTACGAATTATCAATTACGAATTTTCATTTTCATTAAAACTAGATAATGAATACCAATTACTTGATTCTATAAATATGAGAAAATTAAAAAACAGTGAGTTAGGAAGATTAAATGTGGAAGCGTTTAAAAAAACAGTTAAAATTCCAATAATTGTTGTACTTGATAATATAAGAAGTTTAAACAATATTGGGTCGGTTTTTAGAACTAGTGATGCTTTTTTAATTGAAAAAATTTATTTATGCGGAATTACAGCTAAACCACCACATAAAGAAATTCATAAAACCGCACTAGGAGCAACTGAAACGGTAGCATGGGAATACGCTAAGGATGCCTTGGAATTGGTGAAAAAATTAAAAAGTGAAGGCGTTAAAGTCGCATCTATTGAACAAGCAGATAATAGCACCATGCTTCCTGATTTTAATATAAAACCTAATACAAAGTATGCCGTAGTTTTTGGGAATGAAGTAAAAGGAGTGCAACAAGAAGTAGTTTCAGAATCGGATTATTGTATTGAAATACCTCAATTTGGGACTAAACATTCATTAAATATTTCGGTTAGTGTTGGCGTTGTACTGTGGGATTTGGTAAAAAAGTTTAAATATTAGAAGCCAGT
>DGOU01000083.1:10608-10813 GCA_002390165.1 Lutibacter sp. UBA4458 | reverse complement strand
ATATGTCATAATACTTTAATTGAAAGTAGTGTCCGCCATTGTATGTCCGCCTCATCTTAACGAATAAGATTTGCATTAAGGATTACTCATAATTAGTTATTATTACGGAAATCGTGAATGCACGGCATTTGAAGCATTTGTTTGAGCTCTTTTTAAGGATACTTAAAAAAGCGAGTGCGGAAAGCCTGACACGAAGTGGAATGCC
>DGOU01000083.1:7444-10558 GCA_002390165.1 Lutibacter sp. UBA4458 | reverse complement strand
TTTTTTAATAAGTTGGTTATAGATTCCTGCCTTTGCAGGAATGACAGTTGTAACAATACTTTTCTATTCAATATTGAAACCTATGAGTTACCGAAAATTAAAATCCTAACATTAATTTAGCTACCATAAAATAAATTAAAATCCCAAAAATATCATTACTAGTAGTTACAAATGGACCTGTTGCAACGGCAGGATCAATTTTAAGTTTATTTAAAATAATTGGTACTATGGTGCCAATAACCGCGGCATTTATAATTACTGTTGTTAAAGCAATTGCTATGGTAATAGATATATTTATATCGATATGAAAGAAAAATTGACTTAAACCAAAAACTATGGTTGCTAAAACTGCTCCGTTTAACAAACCTACTAAAAGTTGTTTTGCAATGTGCGTTAATAATTTGCCTTTAAAAGATTTGTTAGCAATACTTTGTACTACAATTGCAGAAGATTGTACCCCAACATTACCAGCGGATGAATTAATAAGAGGTATAAACATAACTAAAGCTGGTGCGGTTTTCATAACGGTTTGAAAATCTGTAATCATACTTGCAGCAAATGTACCACTAACCATACCAATTAATAACCAAGGTAAACGAGCTCGGGTTAATTTTAAAACACTATCGTCAGAATCTACATCTTCAGAAATACCAGCAGCCATTTGATAATCTTTTTCGGCTTCTTCGGTTATAAAATCTACTACATCATCAATGGTAATTTGCCCAACTAAAACCCCTAAATCATCTACAACGGGTAATACCACTAAGTCGTATTTTTGCATAATTTGAGCAACATCTTCCCCTTTATCATTTACTTTAACAGCAACTGCTTTATCCTCATAAATTTCTTTTACAGGGGTTTTGGCTGAAGTGGTAAGTAAACTTTTTAAGGGTAAAATTCCAATTAATTTTTGGTTATCATCTACCACATAAATAATATGTACTTTTTCTAATTCCTGAGCTTGTTTGCGCATTTCTTTTACGCAACGCAAGTTGGTCCAATTTTCATTTACTTCCACAAATTCTTTTGCCATTAAACCACCTGCAGTATCTTCTTCATAGCGTAACAAATCGACAATATCCTTAGCATGGTCAACATCTTCAATATGGTCAATTACTTCTTGTTTTTTTCTATCTGATAGTTCTCCAATAATATCTGCAGCATCATCTGTTTCTAATTCCTCAATATTTTGGGCAATTTCTTTAGAAGATAAACTTTTTAAAACTCGTTCACGAGTATCGTCATCTAATTCGGTTAAAATATCGGCGGTAGTTTCGCTATCTAAAAGATTTAAAATAAATAGAGCTCTGTTAAAATCTAATTCATCAACAATATCAGCAATATCCGCATAATGCAATTCATTCAGTAATTTTTTAACTTCTTTACTGTTGTTTGCATCAATTAATTCTTTAAAATCGTTTAAAAAATGGGAGTTAATTTCAAATGCCATCTTGTTCAATTTTAGCGGTTAATTCAATAAATTCTGCAACTGATAATTGTTCAGGACGCATTGCAAATATAGTATCTTGTTTTAATTTATCGGATAAATTAAAGGTTTTTAAACTATTTCGTAAAGTTTTTCTTCTTTGATTAAATCCAAGTTTTACTACTTGATAAAATAATTTTTCGTTAACAGGTAATGCGTAGTTTTCTTTTCTAATTAAACGTATTACTCCAGAATCGATTTTTGGAGGTGGATTAAAAACATTTGGTGGAACAGTAAATAAGTATTCTACTGTATAAAATGCCTGTGCTAAAACCGATAAAATTCCATAAACTTTACTGCCTGGTTTTGAAGCTATTCTTTGCGCAACTTCTTTTTGAAACATACCAGAAAATTCAGGAATTTGTTCTTTGTTTTCTAAGGTTTTAAATACAATTTGTGTTGAAATATTATAAGGGAAGTTTCCAATAATAGCTACTTGATTTTGTCCAAAATAATCGGATAAATTAATTTTTAAAAAATCTTTAGATATAATATTATTTGCTAGATTTAAATACTTAGCTTTTAAATATTCTACCGATTCCGAATCGATTTCAATTACGCTTGTTTTGTATTTTTTTTGCAATAAGTATTTGGTTAAAACACCCATTCCCGGACCAATTTCTAATACATTTTCGTATCCTTTTTCAGATAAACTATCTGCAATTTTTTTTGCAATTTCTTCATCTTTTAAAAAATGTTGTCCTAAGTGTTTTTTTGCTTTAACCGTCATATTTAATTTTTAGTACTAATACTATATTGGTTGCTAATTACTTTAAGTTCTGTTCTAAAAGCTACAAATTTATCTTTAAACCGCTTTAATCCTTCTTCTCGTAATTTTGGCGCATCTTCTTTATAATATTTTTCTAAAGTTTCATAACTATCGGTTGTATATTGAACGGCATAGGTAACGCCTCCCATTTCTTCATTTATTAGCACTCTACTCATTTTAGCTTGGCTAAATTTACCTGTTGCCAGCATGGCCGGAATGTGGGTTTCTTTCATCCAATTTAGCCATTCCTTTTGTTCAGTTTCTTCAATATTTACGGTAACGTTGTATATAAACATAGGTTTTAATTTATGGTGTCTCCTCTTAATTTTCGATACTTTTTACGTGCATCTACTAAAAAAATACTTGAAGGATATTCAAAGATAATTTTTTTATAATACTCTTTTGCTTTGGAGGGGATTTTTAATTGATTTTCATATAATTCTGCTAAATTATAAACGGCATCGTCTGCTAAAATATCTTCTTTATTTAAATGAATAATTTTTAAATAATTATCCTCTGCTTCTTTTAATTGATTTGTTTTTATAAATAGACTAGCCTGTTTAAACAAAGCTTCATCTTCTATAGGATGTCCTTTATATTTATTTAATACCGTTTGAAGTGTATCTATTGCTTTAAAATTCTGATTTTGATACGCTAATAAATCCGCCTTTGCATAAGTTTTTAATGCTAAACGCAAGCTATCTTTCACCGCATTATCAGTAATTAATAAATTTAAAGCTAAAGCATCGTTAGCTATTAATTGTGAAGTTGCATTTTTTAAAACTTTTAACTGATTTTGCGCCCATTTAAAATCGCCTTTAAAATAAGAAGTTTGAGCAATTTTAAACCGAGCTGTTTG
>DGOU01000083.1:0-7343 GCA_002390165.1 Lutibacter sp. UBA4458 | reverse complement strand
TTTCATTTTTATTAAAAGCTAAAAAATGTGCATAAACTACTTGAATAGCAATAGTTTTTGAACTGACTCCAAATTCTGTAAATAAATTTTGAAATTGAGTTTCAATTTTGTCATTAGTAATTTTTGTTTTAAGAGCAATTTCAAGTAAAAACAATTTAGCGTTTAAGATGGTAGGAACATCTTTTGTGTTTTCTAAAATATAATTAAAACATGTAGTTGCATTGATATAATCTTTATTATCAAAACTAATTTCACCTAAAGTTTTTAAATTATTTAAGTTAGATACGTTTCGTTTAAATAATGCTTTTTCTTGAATAAATGCTTTGCCGTAATCTTTTTGTTGTATATAAAGCCAACTTAATAATTGATTCCAGCTTTTTTTAGGATTGTTCTGTAACCTTTTTAATATCAGGTTTTTAAACATAATATTATATTTGTCTTCGCTGTTATCGGTTATAAATTTACCAATATAGTTTTTAACAGAAGGCAAATAATTTTCATGAAGTTCAATTAAATTTAAATACGTAGTAAACATTGATTTAACATCTCCTTTTTCGCCATAAATTTCTGCAATTTGATAATTATAATTTGTATTTTTATTTAACTGCATTGCTTTTTTATACGCAGTTAAAGCATAATCTAGTAAGTTATTTTCTTTAAAAGATCGTCCTATAATATATCCTAAATTAGGAGCAGTTTCTACGGTTTTAATTGCCTTGTTGTAAAACGTATTTGCTTTTTCTTGTTGATGTTGTAATTGATAACTATACCCTAAATCTACATACAAATATTTTTGATTTGGATAAGATTGTAATTGTTTATTAATGGTATTTTTTATTGCTTCAAATTTTTCAAGTTGGATATAGCAATCTAACAAATGGTTTAAATAATTAGTATTGTAATTGTTTTTTTCGTGAAGCGATTTATACATAACCGCTGCTTTTTCAAATTCACCATTTCTAAAATACTGATAAGCAATAGTAGCTTCCTGAGCTTTTAATTGCAAGGATAAAATAAAAAGAAAAAAGAAAAACAGTTTTCGCATAAATCAATTTTAATACTTTCAAAGATAACTAAACAAGTGTTAAATTTTTTATAAAATAAGCCAATTTAGGAATTTGTACGGTTATGTTTTGGCACGAATATTGTCTTATCTATAACAATAACCAAATAACTTAATTATGAAAGAATTAATCAAATTATACGAAACCGCTAAAAAGAATGCTTTAAACTTTATGAATAACGGACAATTAAACGCTTATTTTGATGCTTTAATTGAAATGAATTATTATAAAAATTTAATGGTAGCTGTACAAACTAATTAATTATATCAAATCCACAATAAGGAATTAATACTTCTGGTATTTTAATGCCTTCAGGTGTTTGATAATTTTCTAATAACCCAGCTAAAACACGTGGTAATGCTAACGAACTACCGTTTAAAGTATGTGCTAATTCTGTTTTTCCATCTGCGTTTTTAAATCGAAGTTTTAAACGATTAGCCTGAAAAGTTTCAAAATTAGATACAGAACTAATTTCTAACCAACGATTTTGTGCAGTTGAAAAAACTTCAAAATCATAAGTTATTGCAGAAGTAAATCCTAAATCGCCACCACATAATCGTAAAATACGATATGGTAATTTTAATTCTTCTAAAATACCTTTTACATGCGTTAACATCATTTCTAATGCTTCATAAGATTTGGTTGGATGCTCAACACGAACAATTTCAACTTTATCAAATTGGTGTAATCTATTTAATCCACGAACATGGGCTCCGTATGAACCAGCTTCACGTCTAAAACAAGGCGTATAAGCAGTTTTACAAATAGGAAAATCGCTTTCTTTTAAAATTACATCTCTAAAAATATTAGTTACAGGAACTTCAGCAGTAGGAATTAAATATAAATTATCTTGAGCATCATGGTACATTTGCCCTTCTTTATCAGGTAACTGTCCTGTTCCAAAACCAGAAGCTTCATTTACCATATGCGGAACCTGAGTTTCATCATAACCCGCTTTAGTATTTTTATCTAAAAAATAATTAATTAAGGCTCGTTGTAACCTTGCTCCTTTTCCTTTATAAACCGGAAAACCAGCTCCGGTAATTTTATTTCCTAATTCAAAATCTATAATGTCATATTTTTTGGCTAATTCCCAGTGAGGTAATGCGCCTTCAAATAAGGTAGGAATTTCTCCTTCTTCAAAAACAGTTATGTTATCTTCTTCTGAATTTCCAGCAGGAACAATTTCATTAGGAATATTTGGAATTAAATATAACAGGTTCTGTAATTCCGTAACTTTTTCTTGAAGTTTTTCAGATAATTCTTTAGAAGTATCTTTTAATTGAACTGTTTTTAGCTTTAAAATTTCCGCTTTTTCACGTTCACCATTTTTAAATAATATACCAATATCTTTTGATAATTTATTCGATTCAGCTAAAACAGCATCTAATTCTGCCTGAGTTGCTCGGCGTTGTTCATCTGCTAAAATGGTTTGATTCACCATTTCTTCGGCATTTTTAAAATTTCGTTTTGCTAAACCTTTTAAAACGGTTTCCTTATTTTCTCTAATAAAAGCTACTTGTAACATTATATTTTTCTTATAATAATGGGCAAATTTAAGAAATTGCAATTAAACCTAACTAGAAAAAACGGACTAGTTGCTAATTTGATTTTATAGAGACAGTTTCATCAAAGGAAGAAATAACTTGAGGAATATTTTTAACTTTAAAATTACAAACTATTTTTATAGAATCTTTATCTATTTTGGTCAGATTAAAAGTGCCTTTTTCTATTGGATAATAACCAGTTTCTCCTTTGCAAAAACACAACCTGGCAAAATGTAATTTTATTTGTTTAAGAGTATCATCTTTTAATGAAATCTCTTTTATAGTTTTTGGTAATTCTGCATATATAATTTCGGTATAATTACCGTCTTGCGTATTTTTTATGGGATTTCTTTTAAAGGTAAACGTTAATAGCGTTTTTTCTCCATCTGAAATTATAGGATATAAATTTTCAAATTTATCTTTTTGAAAAGTGATATTTTTATTTGGATTTAACTTTAGTTCGCAAGTGCCATTTTTATCACAATTGGTAGCATTTATTTGTATGGTGTTTTTAACCACAAAGTTGAGATGTTTATTAGTATTGCAAGAAGCAAATAATAGGATAATAATAGAAAGAAAAGATTTCATTTTTTCATTTTTAAATAATTAATCAATAAAAGTGCCACTAATATATTTTAATGCATTTTGCTTATCGGTTTTCAACTGCTTTTTTAAGTTTTGAACCGATTCAAATTTTTGTTCCTCACGTAAAAATTTTAAAATTTCAATTTGAATAGTTTTATGATATAAATTTTTATTGAAATTAAAAAAGTGCACTTCAATGGTTTGATGTTTCCCTTTTAAAGTTGGTCGATAACCAATATTCATCATTCCATAAATAACTTTATTATCTATAGTCGATTTTACTATATAAGCTCCGGTTTTAGGAAGCAATTTATAAGTTTCTTTGATGCTTAAATTAGCAGTTGGAAATCCTAATTTTTCTCCTAAATTTCTGCCTTCTACTACTTTACCTGTTAACATAAAATAATACCCTAAATATTGATTAGCCTTAGTAATTTCTCCATTTTCAATGGCGTTTCTAATTTTGGTAGAACTAACTCCAATATTATTTATATCCAATTTTGAAATTTCTTTTACACTAAAATTATAGGTATAACCGTACTCTTTTAAATGTTCAAAATCGCCTTCTCTATTTTTTCCAAATCTATGATCGTAACCAATAAATAATTTATGAATATTTAGTTTATTTACTAAAATATTTCTAACAAAATTTAATGCGGTTTGATTGGCAAACTCTTCATTAAAAGGATAAATAACTAAAGTTTCAATTCCAGTTTTTTCTAATAATTGAATTCTTTCTTCAATAGTATTAATTAATTTAATACCAACTTCTTTTTGCAAAACCATTCTTGGGTGAGGAAAGAAAGTAAGTAAAATGGGAGAAGCATTATTTTTTTTAGCACTTTTCACCAATTTTTTTAAAACCTTTTGATGACCAATATGAACCCCATCAAATGTTCCAATTGTAACAAATGAGGGTCTACTTTCATAAAATGAAGTTAAATCTGTAAGTATTTTCAACTAAAAAGTATTTTTAAATAAAACACAAAAATACTGTATTTAATTAAAACATAATTTATTTGCTTTGGGAATATATAATTTTTAAAATTATATTTGTTACTTCTTAAATACTCCAAAATTAAAAACTTATGGTAAATTCTTATAAAAAGCCCTTTTTTTTAACACTATTATTGATTGCTGTTGTTTTTAATGGAATAGCACAGAACAAAAAAAATGTTTGGTCTAAAGCAAATTTAGAACAAGCTAAAGGGCAAAAAATGGTTTACAGAAAAACCACTCCTAAAAAATTTAAGACGTATCAATTAGATTTAAATAAAGTAAAAAACATATTAAGTAATGTTAGCAAAAGAGAAGCTAAAGCAAAGCTATCTAATAAAAATCTAAATTTCCCAAATGAAGATGGAACATTTGAAGAATATCAAGTTTTTGAAGCTTCAATTATGGAACCTGCATTACAAAAAAAATATCCAAATATTAGATCTTATATTGGGAAAAGTAAAGTTAACAAAGGTAAAACCATAAGGTTTAGCATTTCTAATGATGGGTTTCATGGCATGATTTTTAAAAAATCCGGAGAAACTGTTTATATAGATCCATACGCGTCGAATAATAATTACATTGTTTATAACAAAAAAAGTTTACCAGAAATTGCACCATTTGAATGTAGATTTGATGAGTTTAATACTTCTAAAAGTACAGCTACAAAAAATAATTATAGTACTAAAATATCCAATGCAAATGATGGAAATTTAAGAACCTACAGATTGGCTATTGCAACTACAGGTGAATACTCAACATATCAATTAAATAATCAAGGTGTTAGTGGAACAGCTACTATTGCCGAAAAAAAGGCAGCAGTTTTATCAGCAATTAATACTACAATGACAAGGGTGAATGGAATTTATGAAAGAGATGTTTCATTAACCATGGTTTTAGTAGCAAATGAAACAGATATAATTTATTTTGATGCAGCCACGGATCCTTTTACAAATGACGATTCAAGTACTTTAATTAATGAAAGCCAAACAGAAATTGATAAAACTATAGGTTCTGCAAATTATGATATTGGACATACCTTTTCTACTGGTGGAGGAGGATTAGCACAACTAAATTCACCATGTACTATTAGTGGTAAAGCTCGTGGTATAACAGGTACTAGTAGTCCAATAGGAGATGCTTATGATGTTGATTATGTAGCGCATGAAATGGGACATCAATATGGAGCACACCATACTTTTAATGGAGATGCTGGTAACTGTGCTCCTCCTAATAGAAATGATGCAACTGCGGTTGAACCAGGTAGCGGCTCTACTATTATGGCTTATGCAGGAATTTGCACTCCTCAAAATATTCAAAATAATGGTGACGATTATTTTCATTTAGTGAGTATTAGAGAAATGTGGGCTAATATATCAGCTGGTAACAGTAGTACTTGTGGAAGTATCACTACAACTGGCAATAATGTTCCTGTAGTAAATACTTTAACTAATTTTTCTGTTCCTATTTCAACACCCTTTGTTTTAACAGCAGATGCTTCTGACCCTGATGGTGATAACTTAACCTATACTTGGGAACAATTAGATGCAAGTGACGTTACAAATTATCCACTCGCTTCAACAGATGTTAGTGGACCTGCTTTTAGATCTTTTGGGCCTAGTAATTCCTCTAAAAGATATTTTCCAAACCAAAGTACAGTTATTGCTGGGAATTTATCTAATGAATGGGAAGTTTTGCCTTCTGTTACTAGAACTATGAAATTTGGAGTAAATGTAAGAGATAATAATCCGGTGGGAGGACAAACTGCTAGTCAAGAAAACACGCTGTCATTTGTTTTAAATGCGGGTCCATTTAAGGTAACTTCTCAAAACACTTCTTCAACTTGGGCGGCTGGGACTTCTGAATCTATAACTTGGGATGTTGCAAATACGGATGTTTCTCCTGTTAATTGTAATTCTGTAAATATAAAATTATCAACAGATGGTGGCTTTACTTACCCAATTATTTTAGCATCAAACGTTTCAAATATTGGATCTTATTCTGTAGTAGTTCCCAATGTTACTACTACAACAGGAAGAGTAATAGTAGAAAGTGCCAATAATGTTTTTTATGCTATGAATGAGGTAGATATTGCAATCCAAGCTTCTGAATTTATAATGACTTTTAATAGTACTTCTAAATCTGTATGTTCTCCTAATAATGCAGTTTATGATTTTACCTATAATACTTTTAATGGATTTAATGAAATTACTACTTTTTCTGCAACAGGTAACCCCGTAGGAACAACCGTTACTTTTAATCCAACTTCTGCATCTACAGATGGAACTAATGTACAAATGACAGTTTCTGGAATTACAGATTCTGATTTAGGAAATTCACAAATAGCTGTTACGGGAACGGCCCCAACTGTGAGCAAAACAACAATTGTAGGTTTAAACGTGTACACTTCTAGTTTAGGAATTCCAATATTAAATACACCAACAAATAATGAAATTGGAGTTTTAAAACCATACGTATTAAATTGGAATAGCGATATAAATGCAGTTAATTATGAAGTTGAAATTGCTTTAGATAATTCATTTACTAACATAATAGAATCAGGAACGGTAAATTCTAATACCTTTAATCCACAAACATTGAGTGTAAACACAACCTATTATTGGAGAGTAAGAGCTAATAATGTTTGCATACAAAGTTCCTTTTCTAACGTTTTTAATTTTACTACAGCAAATGAAACTTGTGATAATGCTACTTCATCGGATACACCAATAGCTATTCCTGACAATAACACTAGTGGCGTAATATCAACTATTAATTTTCCTCAGAATAAAACAATTACAGATGTTAATGTAACGGTAAATATTACACATACCTATGATGCTGATTTGGCTATAACTTTAACAAGCCCGAAAGGAACTGTTATCATTTTATCTTCTGGTAATGGAGATGGAGGAGACAATTATACAAACACCGTGTTTGATGATGGCGCTTCAACGGCAATTAATCTAGGTATTCCGCCTTTTACAGGGTCTTTTAGCCCTCAAAGTGGTTTGTCTGCTTTTAATGATGAAGGCTCAAAAGGAAATTGGACTTTAAAAATTGTAGATTCAGGAGATTTAGATACAGGTACTCTTGATAATTGGAGTATTGAAATTTGTGGTGTTCCAGCATTAGATGATGATAATGATGG
>DGOU01000030.1:1138-4069 GCA_002390165.1 Lutibacter sp. UBA4458 | reverse complement strand
ATTTTGATTTTGTAATTGCATTAGCTGGAAATCCAAATACTGGAAAAAGTACTGTTTTTAATGCTCTTACAGGATTAAAACAACATACTGGAAACTGGCCTGGAAAAACAGTAACCAGAGCTGAAGGTGGTTTTGAATACAACAAACAAAAATATAAATTAATAGATTTACCCGGAACATATTCTTTATTATCAACCTCTGAAGATGAAGAAGTTGCACGTAATTTTATTTTATTTGGAAAACCTTCTGTAACAGTTATTGTGGTAGATGCAAGCCGACTTGAACGTAATTTAAATTTAGTTTTGCAAATTTTAGAAATTACAGATAAAGCAGTTTTATGCCTAAACTTAATGGATGAAGCAAAACGAAATAATATTGAAATCAATACACGTTCCTTAGCTCGTGATTTAGGAATTCCTGTAGTTGCAACAAGCGCTAGATTTAGTAAAGGTATTCCTGAATTAATTCAAACCATTACCGAAGTGGCTAATGGTAAAATTAGTTGTAAACCACATAGAATAAAAAATATTCCTGAAAATATTGAAAAAGCAGTTAAAAAATTAAGTACCAAAATAGAAAAACAATATCCAACAATACCAAATAGCAGATGGATAGCTTTTAGACTATTAGAAGGAGATACTCAAATAATTAACGCCCTTAAAACAGGCGAATTTATTTAAACTCAACCTATGAAAAACAAAAACATTGATGATATAATAGCACTTTCTAATGATTTACGATGGCAAATTGGAGATGATTTTCATGACCATTTAGCCGAAGGTATTTATGCCGATGCTGCCGAAATAGTAAACGATGCTATCACAAAAAAAAGTAAAAAAAATAAATATTCTATTGATACTAAAATTGACAAAATTGTAACTAGTAAAACTTGGGGATTTCCAATTATGTTTTTAATTTTAGCGGTAATTCTTTGGCTAACAATTACTGGTGCAAATTACCCTTCTGCATTTTTAGCCGAAATTCTTTTAGATGATGTTCATCCGTTTTTAAAAACTTTAGCAACCAATTTTCATTTTCCTTGGTGGCTTAGTGGATTTTTAATTGATGGCGTTTATTTATCGGTTGCTTGGGTAATATCTGTAATGTTGCCACCAATGGCAATTTTTTTTCCATTATTTACTTTACTTGAAGATTTTGGTTATTTACCAAGAGTAGCTTTTAATTTAGATACGTTATTTAAAAAATCAGGAGCTCACGGAAAACAGGCTTTAACTATGAGTATGGGTTTTGGTTGTAATGCTGCTGGAGTTGTAGCAACAAGAATAATAGATAGCCCAAGAGAACGTTTAATTGCTATTATTACCAATAATTTTTCACTTTGTAACGGTCGTTGGCCTACACAAATTTTAATTGCCACAATTTTTATTGGTGCTGTTGTACCAGCTTCTTTTTCTGGAATAGCTTCCTTATCCGCAGTTATTGGCGTTGCACTTTTAGGAATATTTTTTATGTTTTTCTCTTCTTGGGCGCTATCAAAAACCATTTTAAAAGGGGAAGTTTCTACCTTTAATTTAGAATTACCTCCTTATCGACCACCACGATTTTGGAAAACAATTTACACCTCGTTAATAGATAGAACTTTAATTGTTTTATGGCGAGCAATTGTATTTGCTGCTCCAGCTGGAGCTGCTATTTGGTTAATATCCAATATTTATATTGGTAATGAAAGTATTGCTGCTTTGGTAATTAATTCTATTGATGGATTTGGCTTTTTATTTGGTTTAAACGGTGTTATTTTATTAGCATTTATTGTTGCCATACCGGCTAATGAAATTGTAATTCCAACCATTTTAATGTTGACTGTTTTAGTAACAGGAATTTCAGCAGGAAGCGGCGCTGGTGTTATGTTTGAATTAGATTCTGCCAATGCAACCGGCGAAATTTTAAAAGCTGGCGGATGGACGTTGTTAACTGCTGTTAACCTGATGTTATTCAGTTTATTACACAATCCTTGTAGTACAACTATTTATACTATTTATAAAGAAACCAAAAGTTTAAAATGGACAACCATTGCTACAATTTTACCTGTGATTATGGGTTTTGTAGTTACCTTTTTGGTAGCTCAAATTTGGAGAATATTTTTTTAAAAAGATTTTATTTTGATTGATTAACATCTTCACAAGCTTCTTCAGCAGTTTCAAACTCTAAAGTGCTATGTTTAATATTTTGTTTTTCTAATTCTTCTTTAATATGATGCTTAATAGTTGCAATATTTTCAATTTTATCTACTAAAACATGACAAGTTAAGGCGTTTTCATTAGTACTCATTCCCCAAATATGCATATGATGAATATCCTCAACTCCTTTAACTTTTAAAATATGATTAATAATTTTTTGTTTATCAATATTAGAAGGAATACCATCTAAAACTCCAATAAAACTTTCCTTAAACAAATTCCAAGTACTAAATAAAATAACTACAGCCACAATTATTGCAGTTAAACCATCTACAAAATACCAACCTGTATATTTCATAATTAAACCTGCAAAAACTACGCCTAATGAAACCAACGCATCCGCCATTAAATGCCAATAAGCAGCCTTAATATTTAAATCCTTTTCTCCTTTTTTTTTGAATAATAGTGCAGAGCTAAAATTGATGATAATACCAATAAAAGCAACTAGCATTACTACATTTCCATTTACCGGAGATGGATTTATAATATGCTGAATACCTTCCCAAGCAATGGCTCCAATGGCAAAAGCCAACAATACAGAGTTTACAAAAGAAGCTACAACTGATGCTTTTTTAAATCCGTAAGTAAATATTTTAAAAGGTTTAATGGTTTGAAGTCTAAATGCAATAAGCGCTAAAACTAATCCTGAAATATCACCAATATTATGAACAGCATCCGATAATAATGAGGTTGCATTATTTTGCCAACCATACCAAAGTTCAATAATTACATA
>DGOU01000030.1:644-1118 GCA_002390165.1 Lutibacter sp. UBA4458 | reverse complement strand
TGAAGCTACGGTATGGTTGTGATGATGATGTTCACTCATAATTTATATTTCTTCAAATAGTAATTCTGCATTCCCTAATACTCTTGAGGATTCTGCGTAACGAGCCACTTTGTACGTTTCAATTAATTTATCTTTAGATATATTTTGAGCCTTAGCTTTATTTAACATGGCTTTAATACAGGTTTTACTTCCTGTTGCAATTGCAATTCCTAAATAAATTAAGGTTCTTGTTTCATTTTCTAAAGCTCCGCCTTCTGGCATAGCGAACATATTACTTCTAATTTGTTCATACAACATTTCTGGCATTTTTTCACTAACTAATTTTACTACGTTAGGTAGTTCTCCGTTCATAGATCCTTTCATTTTAGAAAGAATTTGTTCTACTGTTGGCTTTTGTGTTTCCATTTTATTCTTTTAAATTTTATTTTACTTTGTTTCAATTTGCTTTACTACTTTATTATCTGCTGAATACGC
>DGOU01000030.1:0-523 GCA_002390165.1 Lutibacter sp. UBA4458 | reverse complement strand
GGTCATTAAAACTGGACGGAAACGTACACGAACACTTTCAATTGCGCTATCAAATGGTGATTCTCCTGTTGCACGGTGTTGTTGGTAAAAATCAATCAGCAATACTGCATTTTTTATAATGATTCCGAAGAGTAATAAAATACCTAACAAACTTGGCATACAACTTGGTTTATGGAATATCAACATTCCCCAAGCAGCTCCAATTAATGATAATGGTAAAACTAAAATCATAATAAATGCCATTCTTACCGATTTATAAATAGCGATTAAAACCATTAATAAAATGATAATTCCTAATGCAATAGCTTTCATCATTCTTTCAAAACTGTCATTTATAGTTTTTATATCTCCTTCTTGTGTTACTACAACATCTTTAATGTTTTTAACTTTACTTAAAGCAACATCTGCGTCATCTGTTAAATGTGTTACTGGACGTTTAGCACGGTAGCCATTAATATCAACACTATACAACATTTTGTTACGCTCAATTTTAGCATAAGTCAATTTTTTTGAAATTTTAGCT
>DGOU01000229.1 GCA_002390165.1 Lutibacter sp. UBA4458 | reverse complement strand
TTATCAGGCTGGAGACCTTATACCTATACTATTGGCATATTTTTGTTACTTATTGCTTCTTTTATAGCTTTTGGAATTTCGCTTAGCACACAACGTACTAAAGTAGAGTTTTTTCCAGATAATAAACCCAATCAAATAATTGTATATATTGAGTATCCTCAAGGTACCGATATTGAAAAAACTAATTTGATTACGAAAAAAATTGAGAAAAAAGTACTTACTGTTATTAACGGTCCTGAATATATGGATAATGGATACAACTTTTTAGTAGAAAGTGAAGTGTCTCAAGTTGGTGAAGGTGCTGGAAACCCACAAACAGATGGAGGTTCAGCGGCTGAAATGCCTCATAAAGGAAAAATTACAGCTTCTATGCGAGAGTTTAAATATAGAAGAGGTGCCGATAGCGAATTACTTCGTCAAAAAGTGCAAAAAGCATTAGTTGGCATTTATCCTGGAGTTCTTATTTCTGTTGAAAAAGATCAAAATGGTCCTCCTGCAGGAGCTCCTGTTAATATTGAATTACAAGGAAAAGATTATGGAGAATTAATTGCTACTTCTGAACGTATGCGAAATTTCATCAACTCAAAAAGTATTCCTGGTATTGATGAATTAAAAATTGATGTTAACAAATCAAAACCAGCAATGATGGTTCATGTGGATCGAAAAAAAGCTGGAGAATTAGGAATAAGTGCTGGTCAAGTTGGGCAACAATTACGAAATTCTATTTTTGGAACTAAGGCTGGCGTGTATAAAGAAGATGGGGATGATTACGATATATATATTCGTTTTAATAAAGAAAACAGATATAATACTAGTGCATTATTTAACCAGAAAATAACCTTTAGAGATCCATCAAGTGGACAAATAAAAGAAGTTCCTGTTTCTGCAGTTGCTTCAGAAGTAAATACTTCAAGTTTTAGTGCAATTAAACATAAAAATTTGAAAAGAGTGGTTACTGTTTATTCTGCTTTATCACCAGGTTATACAGATGCAAGTGCAGTTGTTAGACGTGTTCAAAAAGAAATGGAAACTTTTAAAAATTTACCAAAAGACATTAAAATTGATTATACCGGTCAAATTGAAGAGCAAAATAAACAAATGTCCTTTTTAATGGGTGCTTTTTTTACTGGATTAGGCTTAATATTTTTCATTTTAATTTTCCAATTTAATTCGGTTACCAAACCGGCAATAATAATGGCTGCTGTATTTTTAAGCTTTATTGGAGTATTTGGAGGAATGGTTATAACTGGCAAACCATTTGTAATTATGATGACTATGATGGGAATTATTTCATTAGCAGGTATTGTAGTAAACAATGGTGTAGTTTTACTAGATTATGCTCAGTTACTTATTGACAGAAAAAAATATGATAATAAGTTAGATGAAGATGATTTTTTAAATTTAGAAGATATTTATGAAAGTATTGTACAAGCAGGGAAAGCAAGGTTAAGACCTGTTTTATTAACTGCAATTACCACTATATTAGGTTTAATTCCGTTAGCTATAGGTCTAAATATTAATTTCTTTACCTTATTTAGCGAGTTGAATCCGCATATATACGTAGGAGGTGATAACGTAGTTTTTTGGGGGCCTTTAGCTTGGACCGTTATTTACGGATTATTTATAGCAACTTTTTTAACTTTAATAATTGTACCAACATTATTTTTCTTATCGCTTAAATTTCATTTAAGATTTAGAAGCGCAACAGGAATTAAATAAACTAAAATTAAATTATTTTTTGAAAAGGAAGTTTTTTTTAAGGCTTCCTTTTTTTTATTTTTGAATTATGATACCTTCAAAATCTTATACCGTTCAAGAAGCTCAAAATGTTTTAGAGCACTATTGCGCATACCAAGAACGTTGCCATAAAGAAGTAGAAAAAAAATTGCGTGATTTAAACATGATTCCTGAGGCTCAAGAACAAATTATTATTCATTTATTACAATATAATTTTTTAAATGAAGAACGATTTGCTAAAGCTTTTGTAAGAGGGAAATTTTCTATAAAAAAATGGGGGAGAATTAAAATTATTAGGGATTTAAAATTTAAACAAATTTCCAGCTACAATATTAAAAGTGCGCTTAAAGAAATTGAAGAAGGAACATACATAGAAACACTTCATGAAATTGCAGAAAAAAAGTTAGTTTTAATTAAGGAAACTAATATTTATAAAAAAAGAAATAAACTTTCTAATTATTTAATTTCAAAAGGATATGAATCTAATTTGGTCTATAAAAAAAGTACCGAATTAATTCCTAATTAAATTACTTTGTATTTTTTTAACAAAGGTAGAGTCTTTAATTTTATTAATTTTTATAACTTCATCAATATTAGAATTAGGAACAGTTAAAGAAAGTACATATTGTTTAATTTTCCATGAATCTCCATTTTTTACCAAAACGCCAGAACCTCTACAAACACCCATCCAGGTATCTAAAAGTTCATCAAACCAAGCCATTTTAGTTTCTTTTTGAAAATANNNAATTTTTCAAATTCTTTTTTATCCCAATGTTCAGATGCATCCGTACCAATAAATACAGAATTTACATCCATGGCATCAAAATAATCTTTATAATTTGTATTTGCAGCATTTTTATGCCAACTATTTAAAACATTATTTATGGTTTCCTTTTCTTTAACCATATTTAAATTAGTTGATTTTTGATTATTACAACTAATAAAAAATAATATCAACACTATTGGAATACTATATTTCATAAGTTAATTTTAATTAATTATTCGCTTATTTTTTATTTTTGGATTACCTATTGACCTTTTTGATTTAAGTCTAATCCTTTTTTTAGAAGGTATAAATTTTGGTTTTTTAATTTCAACAACTGGTTTTTCAGTATCTACTTCTATAGTTTTTTGTATTGCTGAAGCTTTATAAATGGTATTAATTTTTGAATTTATAGCAGAAAAAACAGTTAAAATACTAGTTACTTCCTCCTTAACTTCATCATTTTTTATAGACGGAATGGTTGCCATATCAGCCAAACGCAACGTTTCATTTTCTAATACGTTTATTCTTGCTATTACACTTGGTATTTTTAAATTATATACTCTTATAGAATCCTTCATTAATTTCACCAAATCACTCAACTCTTTAGCATTAGCTAGTGCTTCTGAAGTTGTAATGTTATAAAACGATGTTATAAAATCATCCACATCTTTATACTCTCTCCAGTTATCAATGCTTTTTTTAGCGCTTGGAATTAGCACTTCCCCTAAAGGAATTTCAATTCTAGTACTTACAATTTTTAAGGAATCTTGCTTAGAAATAACCTGTGTTTTAAGTTTGTTTTTAGTACAAGAAACTGTTCCTATTAAAATTATCAAAAAAAAGAAAATTAAATGCTTCATAATCTATTAAATTCCCTCCAAAAATAGTAATAAATTACTGGTTTTAAATAAATTTTATCAATTTGATAAAAACTAATTTTACTAAAATCAAATTCATATTTTCAGTATCTTTGAAAATTAAATTTGAACGTTAAAATTAATCATGAATAAACAGATACTAATTATAGGGGCTTGTGGCCAAATTGGCACAGAATTAACCTTAAAGCTACGTGAAATAAATGGCAAAAATGCGGTAATTGCATCTGATATTAGAGAAGGAAATGAGGAATTAATGCAATCTGGTCCTTTTGAAATTATTGATGCTTTAAATAAAGATGGTATTGAAAAAATACTTGATAAATATGCTATAACAGAAGTTTATTTAATGGCTGCTATGCTATCCGCAGTTGGTGAAAAATATCCTGCAAAAGCTTGGGAATTAAACATGAATTCCCTTTTTAACGTTTTAAATTTAGCTAAAGAAGGAAAAATAAAAAAAATATTTTGGCCTAGTTCTATAGCTGTTTTTGGTCCAACAACTCCAAAACAAAAAACACCACAAAAAACGATAATGGAACCTTCAACTGTTTATGGTATGAGCAAACTTGCAGGAGAACGCTGGTGCGAATATTATTTTAACAAATATAATGTAGATGTAAGAAGCATCCGTTATCCTGGAATTATTAGTTGGAAAACAAATCCTGGTGGAGGAACCACAGATTATGCAGTTGAAATATACAATAATGCTTTGTTAGTTGGTAAATACGATTCTTTTTTAAATAAAAGCACTAAATTACCTATGATGTATATGGATGATGCTATTACAGCAACCATTAAAATTATGGATGCAAAACCTGAAAATATTAAAATCCGGTCTTCTTATAATTTAGCAGCAATGAGTTTTACTCCTGAAGAAATTGCTTTAGAAATTAAAAAGTTTGTTCCTAATTTTGAAATTTCCTATCACGAAGATTTTAGACAACGAATTGCCGATAGTTGGCCACAAAGCATTGATGATTCTAAAGCAAAAGAAGATTGGGGTTGGAAACATAAATTTGATTTGCATACCATGTCTGAAAATATGCTAAATAGTTTGCATAAAAAATTTGAAAAGTAAAATATTTAATAATTTATAAAATTTAAATCCTTGAAATATTTTTTTCAAGGATTTTTTATTTATTCTACTTTTTTAGTAATTAAATATAAATAATTCCATAAAAAATTATCGAAATCGTTTTAGTAAAAAACCACGTCATATGATTTATATCATATCACAAGATTTAAGGATGCCCTAACTTTGCTGTATTAATATATTTTTAATTTTTTAGACATATTTTTATTAATTATTAAATTTTTACATCAACATAGACCCTTATTATGGATATTTCACATATTGAACATTTAGGAATTGCTGTCGAAAACCTTCAAAATGCCATAGATTTTTATGAAAACACTTTAGGAATTCATTGCTATGCAACTGAAGAAGTTAAAGATCAACATGTAAAAACTGCATTTTTTAAAATTGGAGATACTAAAATTGAATTATTAGAAAGCACTTCCCCAGATGGTCCAATAGCTAAATTTATAGAAAAAAAAGGACAAGGAATTCATCATATTGCATTTGCAGTAAAAGACACTAACAAAGCCCTGAAAATTGCCGAACAACGTGGCGTTAAATTAATAGATAAAAAGTCACGAAAAGGTGCTGAAGGATTAGATATAGGATTTCTTCATCCAAAATCTACTCAAGGAGTACTTACAGAATTATGTTCAAAAAAATAAATCCTTTACGTATTAAAAGGGACAAAACACAACGAAAGAAAAAAAATTAAAATGGCAAATCAAGATAAAATTAATGAATTAATTGAAAAAAGAGCCAAAGCAAAATTAGGTGGAGGTGAAAAAAGAATTGACTCGCAACATTCAAAAGGAAAATTAACAGCTCGTGAACGAATTGACATTCTTCTTGATGAAGATAGTTTTGAAGAGTTTGACATGTTTGTTACCCACAGAACTCATTCCTTTGGGTTAGAAAAACAAATTTATTTATCCGATGGTGTAGTAACAGGCCATGGAACAATAGATGGTAGAATTGTATATGTGTTTTCACAAGATTTTACAGTCTTTGGCGGTTCGCTTTCAGAAACTTATGCGTTAAAAATTTGTAAAATAATGGATATGGCAATGAAAGTAGGAGCTCCAATTATTGGTCTTAACGATAGTGGAGGAGCTCGTATTCAAGAAGGAGTTAGATCTCTTGCCGGTTATGCAGAAATTTTTCAAAGAAACATTATGGCTTCTGGTGTAATACCGCAAATATCTTCCATACTAGGTCCTTGTGCAGGTGGTGCAGTTTATTCTCCCGCTCTTACCGATTTTACTATAATGACGGACAAAACAAGTTATATGTTTGTTACTGGTCCAAAAGTTGTTCAAACGGTAACAGGTGAAGTAGTAACAACCGAACAGTTAGGTGGAGCTTCCATTCATTCCACCAAATCAGGAGTTTCTCATTTTTTAGCTGAAAACGATGAAGAAAATTTGTTATTGGTTAGAAAATTATTAAGTTATTTACCTTCAAACAATTTAGAAGACCCACCAGTTATAAAATGCACCGAACCAATAGATCGTTTTGATGATGAATTGAATGAAATAATTCCTGAAAACCCTAATCTTCCTTATGATATTGTAGATATAATTACCATCATAGCAGATAGAAGTGAATTTACAGAAGTGCATCGTAATTATGCAAGAAATATTGTAGTTGGTTTTGCTCGTTTTAATGGCCGACCAGTAGGAATTGTAGCTAACCAACCTAAATATTATGCAGGTGTTTTAGACATAGAAGCTTCCAGAAAAGCTGCAAGATTTGTTCGTTTTTGCGACTCTTTTAATGTGCCTATTGTAACTTTAGTTGATGTTCCAGGATTCTTGCCAGGAACAGGACAAGAATATGGAGGTATTATACTTCACGGAGCAAAATTATTATTTGCTTATGGCGAGGCAACAGTACCAAAAGTAACCATAACATTACGAAAATCATACGGTGGGGCTCATGACGTAATGAGTTGTAAACAATTACGTGGAGATGTAAATTACGCTTGGCCAAGTGCTGAAATTGCAGTTATGGGCGCAAAAGGCGCTGTAGAAGTTTTAGAAGGAAGAAATATTAGAAATATTGAAAACGTTGACGAACAACAAAAATTTATTGTTAAAAAAGAAGGGGAATATTCTAAAAAGTTTGCCAATCCTTATGAAGCTGCTAAATACGGTTTTATTGATGATGTTATTGAGCCTAGAAATACTAGATTTAGAATTATTAGAGCTCTAGAATTACTAGCTAATAAAAAAGAAGTTAATCCTCCTAAAAAACATTCAAATATACCTTTATAATTATGAATTTAATATTAAGTATTAATCGAATAAGTGAAGGTTATCTTATTTTAACCACTGGATTATCCATAGTTTTTAGCGCTTTGCTATTATTAGTGCTGTTTTTTAAATATGGTTTACCTCTCCTACTTTATAGTTATAAAATGATAACTAAAAAAAGAGTTGCCCAAATTGAGAAACAGCCTGTAAATAACAATGAAGAGTTTACCGGTGAAATTGCCGCAGCCATTTCAACAGCCATTCATTTATATCTAAATGATAATCACGATAATGAAAATGCTGTTTTGACTATAAAGCAAGCCAGAAAAATGTATTCTCCTTGGAGTTCTAAATTTTATACCGTTCACAGCAGACTTTAATCATTAATAATTTAATGATTATAAAATAACAACAAGATAAATATCCAATAAAAATGAAAAATTTCAAATTTAAGATACATCAAAACAATTATTATGTAAAAGTTGTTTCTCATAACAAAAATGAAATTAAATTAGAAGTAAACGGAACTCCTTATTCCGTTGAAATGGAGCAAGAAATTAAAAAAACTAAAACACCAACTTTAGTTCGTTCAGCTTCAAGAAATCCAGCAGTTCCATTAAAAAAAGTTAGTCCAAAATCAGAAAAGACTAAAATTTTAGCTCCTATACCTGGAGTTATTTTATCCATTAACGTAAAGGTAGGTGATACTATAAAAATTGGAGACAATTTACTTATACTAGAAGCTATGAAAATGGAAAATAATATTACTGCTGAAAAAGAAGGTAAAATCAGCGCCATCCATATTACTGCAGGTCAACAGGTATTACAAAATGAAGTACTAATAGAATTTGAATAAAATATTAATTAGATTTTAATACAAAAAAGTCTATATTTTTTAAGATTAGAAAAATGAAAAAATTATTTATAATATTTGGAGTACTATCGTTTTTATTTTTAATGCGACCAATTATTGCCAATACTATGCAGTCACAAAATTCTGCAAATTCACAAACAATTAGCCTGCAAAAAACTTCAATCGATCAAAATAGCGAAGATCACGGAGCTTATAATGGACTTTTAAAATTTTATCATTATACAGGTTTTGCAAATGCTACATCTGGTAATTTATTAATGATTTTAATAGGAATCATCTTTATTTATTTAGCCATTAAATTTGATTACGAACCTTTATTATTAATTCCTATTGGAACTGGTATAATTATAGGTAACATTCCTTTTGTTGCAGGAAACCAAACTGGTATATACGAAACAGGCTCTGTTTTAAATTACTTATATTTTGGAGTAGTAAAAGGGGTTTATCCGCCACTTATTTTTCTAGGAATTGGTGCTATGACCGATTTTTCTTCACTAATAGCAAATCCAAAACTTATGCTTTTAGGTGCTGCTGCCCAAATTGGTGTTTTTGGAACCTTTTTAGGAGCACTTTATTTAGGGTTTAGACTTCCAGAAGCTGGTGCTATTGGTATTATTGGAGGCGCTGATGGACCAACTGCTATATTTTTATCTTCAAAATTAGCAAATGGTGTAAATGTCTTAGCGGATGGAACTACTGTTAAAAATTTAATTGGTCCTATTGCTATTGCTGCATACTCTTATATGGCTTTAGTGCCCGTAATTCAACCTCCATTAATGCGATTATTAATTTCAAAAAAAGATAGAAAAATTAGAATGAAACCACCTAGAGCGGTTTCAAAAAAAGAAAAAATGATTTTTCCAATTGTTGCTTTATTATTAACCACATTTATTTCTCCAAGTGCTTTACCATTATTAGGAATGCTATTTTTAGGTAATTTACTTAAAGAATCTGGAAGAACAGAAAGACTTGCCGAAACTGCAAGAACTAAATTAATTGATATTGTAACCATATTATTAGGGGTAACTGTTGGTGCTTCAACTCAGGCTGACATTTTTATTACTAAAGATTCCATGATGATTTTTGCCTTAGGAGCTCTTTCTTTTGTGATTGCAACTATGGGAGGTTTAATTTTCGCAAAATTCATGAATTTATTCTTAAAAGGAGATGATAAAATAAATCCTTTAATTGGTGCTGCAGGTGTTTCAGCTGTACCAGATAGTGCTAGAGTAGTACATACCGAAGGTTTAAAATCAGACCCAAATAACTATTTATTAATGCACGCAATGGCGCCTAATGTATCTGGTGTTATAGGTTCGGCAATTGCAGCAGGTATTCTTTTAAGTTTTTTAGGATAATTTTGTAAAAATCTTATAAAAAAATACAAATATTAAGAGATTATCCACAATCAAATAAAAAATAGAAATTAGAGCTTTTAATGTTTCTAAATTTAAAAGCTCTAATTTTATAACATATAAATTCATATATAATGAGCGATAAAAACAAAGCACTTTTTTCGGAATTTCCATCAGTTACTACGGAACAATGGATGGAAAAAGTGACCGCAGATTTAAAAGGAGCTGATTTTGATAAAAGGTTAGTTTGGAAAAACTTAAGCGGAATCAATATACCGCCTTGCTACAATATAGAAAACACCATTAAGCAACTTCAAAATACCGGAGAAAATTCGCAAACCTTAGTTAATTACCGTAGCATTAAAGTTACCACTGCTAAAAACGGAAATAGCTTAGCTATTTTAGCTGTTGAAGAAGGAATAACCGGAATTATTTTTGAAATAAATGAAAACGTTTCTATTGCCTCACTTTTAAACGGATTAAATTTAAACGAAATTTCTGTTTCTTATAAATTGGCTTCTAACGCTATTGCTTTTACGTCAAATTTAGTTGCTTTTGCAAAAGAAAACAATATTAAAAATTTAAAAGGATATATCAACACAAATATCATTTCAAATTATGTAACCACAGGTGTTTTTGATGCTAGTCAAATTGAAACTCTTGCAGCATTAGTAAAATTAACTTCTGACTATCCTAATTTTAAAGCGATAACCATTTCAGGAACAGAATATTTAGATTCAGGTGCAAACCAAGTTCAAGAAATTGCATACACACTAAACTCTTTAATTTTCTTAATTGAAAAACTTTCAGAAAAAGATGTTGATGTTCAAACCATATTTAACAACTTAAACTTTAAACTAGCTATTGGTTTAGAATACTTTATTGAAATTGGAAAATTTAGAGCCTTTAATAGTTTATTATCTGAAATTGCTGTAAAATATGGCATTACCAAAGTTAACAAAACTATTATCGCAAAAACTTCTATTTGGAGCAAATCTATTATAGATGCGAATACAAATTTACTACGTGCAACAACCGAAACCATGTCTGCAATTTTAGGAAATGTAGATGGTGTTTTAATTGATGCTTACGACAAAGAATTTAA
>DGOU01000115.1 GCA_002390165.1 Lutibacter sp. UBA4458 | reverse complement strand
TTTTACGAAACAGATTGGACAGAATATCAAAAATCGGTTGAAAATTTAAAATTATCTCCATTTAAAAAACAAAGTGAACTTAAATATTAATAAAAATAGCCCAATTTTAATTGGGCTTTAAATTTTTAAAAATTAAATCTTGGATTTACAATAGTATTAAACATAGAACCAAATGAATAACTCAACCCAATATTAAAAAAATAATTATATCCAGATTTCACTTGTTGTTGCCTTAACAACAATTCTTCTAAAGATAAATCTCCGGCAGCCAAGTTTATCTGATTATTTGTAATACTATAATTTCCATTAACATTAAATGAAAACCCTTTAAAAATTCTAAAATTAGCTCCTACATAAAATGAAAAAGCATGTAAAGATGTATCATGCAAAAAACTTTCATAAGAAACTTGACTCGTGAAATTTCCCCATTTTTGAACAACACTTCCACCTAAATTTAATTCGTGTTCCCATAAAAATTCATTCTCTTTATTAAAAATAGTTGTTTCAAAATACTTATTATAAACGCCACCTACCTTATAGGACAAAGTTAATTGTTTTTTAGATGATTCTTCATAGGAAAAGAAATTGTATTCAATAGCAGGTTTTAAAGAAGCATAAAAAGATTTATTACTGTAGGTAGATTTACCCATATTTGAAAAACCTCCAATAGACCAGTGTTTGTTTATGCTAACTACATCATACAAATAAACATTAGTAGATTTTTGATTTGAAATAATATCTGTTCCATCATAAGTAAAAACGGATTTACTATCATTTAAACTTGCCCTTAAATAAAATTTGTTCTTTTCTGTAACCTGTTTTGCAGTAATACTAAAATTTAAGTTTCGATCTTTACTTGTTTCTTGACCGTAAAAATAACCTCTAATCCCTAATTCAAAAACCCATTTATTCCAAGGATCATTTTCTTTTACTTCTTTTGTCCTTTCTTTTTTTACTTGAACACTTATTTTATCATCATCACCATTTTTAACCCAATACCTCACCAAGCCTAACTTTATATATTTCATTATCATTTCTCTAACTTCATTTTCTGTAGTATCTGTTTTTGTAGAAAAGCTCAACTTGTAATTATCATTTTTATAGTTATTTTGACCAATAAATTCAATTTCATAAAAAGTACCTCCACTTCCATTTCTTTGAGTTCTAAATAACAAATGCACATCGGCATATTTTTGATCTCTCACATAATCTACGTACGATAAATTTTGTTTAATGTAAGTTATATCGCAACTTTCACAATCTAAGTATATTTTTAAAGTAGTTTTTTCATTTTGAGAAAATAATTGAAAACAAGAAAATAGGGTAAAGAGTAGTATAATTTTTTTCATAGCATTTTTTCAAATTAAATCTTTTTATATTAACAAATATCAAGCAAATTAACATTTTATTAATTCAAACACTCTGATAATCACGTTAAATAAATCCTAATTAATAACCTTATAATAAAGACTCAATTTCTAGAAAATTATATCTTAATTCCTTTTTATTTAATTTCAAACTTTTGAATTGCACTTTCATCACCCATAATTACTTTAATAATATAAGTTCCTTTTGGTAAATAATACTTTTTGTTTTTAGCTTGTTTTACAGGTATATCTTTTTTTATAAAATATTTTTTACCCTTATTTTCAGAAAAAGTGACGTCATAATTTATATAATTAAATCCTTTAATTGCTTTAAAATCCAATTTTTGAAGTTCATGATTATCTTCCGATAAAATTACCACGTTATATTTTCCAGAATTCGCAACATAAATAGGTACTTCTATTTTTGGAGTTATTGGTTTTAACCATTTATTCCAAGCACTTCCCCAACGCGATGAATATCTAATTTTTGGAATTTCAAAAACAACAATATTCTTATTTTTAACATCTTTAAACTTTTGTAATGGAGCAATATTGGCTTTGTAAATAGAACGCCCATGAGTTCCAATAACTAAATCTTTTGCCTCTTTTTGAATTACTAAATCATGAACTGGTATAATTGGTAAACCTTTTGTGAATTCTTGCCACTTTTCTCCTTTATTAAAAGTTATAAATACACCATTATCCGTTCCTAAGTACAAAATATTTTCATCGGTTGGATCTTCTTTTATAACATTGACCGAAGAATTTGGCAAATTACTTTTTATACTTTTCCAAGTATTCCCAAAATCATCACTTACAAAAACATACGGTTTAAAATCATCATTTCTATAGCCATTTAGCGTTACATAAACTCTATTTTTTTTATGTTGTGAAGCAATTACTCTGGAAACCCACAAATTTTGAGGTAAATTATCCGAAATTCTTGTCCAATTTACACCGCCATCTTTAGTTAAATTAACGTAACCATCATCACTACCAGTAAAAATTAATCCAAATTGAAACGGACTTTCAGAAATTGTGGTTAAAGTTCCAAAAGGCACATTTCCTTTTTTGCCGCCAGTGGTTAAATCTGAAGATATCACTTCAAAATTTTCACCTTTATCCATAGAACGCAACAATTTATTACTTCCCATATATAAAATATCTTGATTGTGAATTGACAATAAAATAGGAGCTTGCCAATTATAACGATATGGTGTATTTCCTAATTCATGCTTTGGATGAATATCTATTTCTTTATCGGTTTTTAAATTTTTACGATAATAATATCCGAACTGAGCACCTGCATAAACCGTTACGTTATCTCTATTATCCACTTGAACTTGCATACCATCTCCTCCGCCAATCATTTTATAAGCATAATCGCCAGTGCTTTCCCAACTTTTTGAAGCTTTATAATTACTTGGTCCAAACCAAACACCATTATCTTGCAAACCGCCAAACACATTATATGGTTTTTGATTATCTACATTTACAGAATAAAATTGCCCTACGGAAGGAGCATTATTTTTAATCCAGTTTTCACCATCATCATAACTAATATTAATTCCGCCATCATTACCATCAATTAAATGACCTTTTAGCGTAGTATCTACCCAAATTGCATGGTGATCGGCATGTACATTTTCTTTATTTAAAGATTTAAATGTTTTACCACCATCATCGGATTTTAATAATGGAACACCAGCAATATAAACTTCCTTTTGATTTGTTTTATTTACTGCAATAGTTCCAAAATAATAGCCATACGAACTATAAATGTCGTCTAAATAATCTTTATGCGTTTTTTTCCATGTTTTTCCGCCATCTATGGTTTTATACAACTCGGCTCCTATTACTTTTGAATTTAGTAAAACATAGTTAGCATCTTCTAAATAAGTAGCTAAATCAATAGGTTTAAACTCATTTTTTTTAATAGATTCTTTTATGTTTTTTGCAGTATATTTCTTATTAAAATCGTTGCTTTTTAAATACTTATTCAATTTTATATTGTCTAATTTTAAAAACGTTTCTTTGGTCATTTTTTTAAAATCATCCTTTACCAAACCTTCTTCTTTTTGCTTTTTTTCGGCAGGACGTAAATTTTGATTATCTAATAATGCATATAAAACCTCATCGTTAAAAGTTGCTAATCCAATTCTTCCAACTCCTTTTCCCGTAGGAAAACCGCTTTTTTTAGTACTAATTTTACTCCAAGTACTTCCTGCATCTACACTTTTATAAATTGCTGAATTTTCGCCGCTTCCTTTAAAATTCCAAGCTTTTCGTTCTCGTTCCCAAGAAGAGGCATACATAATATTTGGGTTATTTGGAGAAACACTTACGTCAATTACACCAGTATTTTCATCAACAAATAATACCTTTTTCCAAGTTTTTCCTCCATCAAAAGTTTTAAAAATTCCACGTTCTTTATTTGGCGTGTACAAATGTCCAATTACCCCAACAATCACTTCATCCGTATTATTTTTATTTATGATTATTTTACCAATATGATGAGAATCTTTTAAACCAATATTAGTCCAAGTTTTACCTTTATCTTCACTTTTTAAAACTCCAATACCTGCGTATGATGAGCGAGATGAATTACTTTCACCTGTACCAATCCAAATAGTTCCCTTTTGCCAATCTACAGCAATTGCACCCATATTTTGAGTTGGTGCATAATTGGTAACACAAGTGAATGTGGTTCCATTATTATTAGTGTACCATAATCCCCCAGAAGCATAGGCTGCATAAAATTCTGTAGTTTTAGAAGGGTTTACATCTACCGCAACAATTCTACCGCTCATAATAGTTGGACCAATATTTGTAAATGGCACTTGGTTAATTATAGAATTTTGAGCGTTAAATTGTAAGGCTGTAAGGAAAGCTATAATGAAAATAGTTAACTTTTTCATAAATAAAAAGGTTTTAAAATTGAAAAATGAACGTGTTTCTTCAAATTTAAAAATAAAATAGGATATTCTATTGAAATTGTATTAAATAGTGTAGAGGTTAGTACATAAGCACTTAAAAAAATCACAATTAGAATATTGGATTTAAGCTAAATAAAGTTTAATTTTTTGTCAATCCGAACGCAGTCGAGAAAGATATAATTATCAAATAAGGTCTCGACTGCGCTCGACCTGACTCACCCCTAAATTCATAGTATAAAGTTATCTACCATCCTCTAAATAGTATTTTGGTTTAAAACTAAAAAAGGTGTTTTATTAATGTAATTTAAATTAGAGCTGTGTGGTCTAAAAATTAATTGCTCCATTAAATTTAAATTTTTAGCTGCCGTTATTATCAAATCTGCATTTGTATCAGTTACATATTCATCTAAAGAAATTGCTAATTTTTTATTAAATTTTTCGATGAAACTATGTGTAACATTTTTAAAATAATCATTCAAAGTTTCTTTATTCCATTGCTGATCTTTATTTAAAGGTTTTTCTTTTTTAGAAAGATATAAAAATCCGAATTTTGAATTTTTAAAAGGGGCATTATTTAATAGATTATAGGCCAGTTTTGCTTCTAAAAAATTAGTGAATTCTGTAGCAAATACTACTTGTTTATAACCAGCATAACTTGCTGTATTTGGCACTACCAATATATCGCAAGGTACTTTGGTAATTAATTCTTCTGAAATAGGATGAATATTTTTCGCCTCTTTTGAAGTTAAATCATTAGTACCAATAATTATTAAATCGATATTGTTTTCTTTTAACTGTTCTTTAGTAGCTGTAACAATATTAATGGCATTTTTAACTATTGTAAAAGTGTGCTTTTTGTTAATTGAAGAATTTTGTATTTTATGTAATAAAAAATCTAACGCCTTATTAGGGTTTTCATTATTTGAATTATTTAGATACTCTTTTGTTTTACCTAACGTTTTTAAAATATAAAAATGAATGGTCTTATTTTTAAAAAGATTAAGTGCATAAACAACTGAATTCCAAGAGTTGTCAGAAAAATCCGTTAATATTAATATATTTTTCATGCAAATAAGTTACATGCAAACATATTGAAAGACCTATTAACTTTTTATGACAGAAATCAGTATAGGCTACTTAATAAAGCGTTCTTGTAAGTTTTAATAGATAGACTCTAATTTTTTAAGGTTAAGAATTCTAATATTCCTTCCTTCAATTTCTAAAATTCCTTCTTTTTTAAAATTTGTTAAAGTTCTAATTAAGCTTTCGGTAGCAACACCTGCAACACTTGCTAAATCGCGCCTAGAAATATTAATATTATCACTTGGTTTAAAAGCCATTTTATTAGCAAATTTTATAATAGTTTTTGCGGTTTTTCTTCTAATAGAACCATATGCCATTTCCATAAGTTGCTCTTTAACTTCTGCTAAATTTTCATTTATAAATTTTAATATTTGAAGATATAAATTATGATTAGCTTCTAAAATATCAACTACAATAGCTTTAGAAATATAAACGACTTCTGTTTTTGCCATTGCCATTGTTGCTTCATAATTTGGCATGTTTTCTGAAGCTATAGAAAAGCCGAAAAAATCATCATCCTTAAAAATGTTTAAAATAAGTTCTTTTCCAAATTCATCGGTTCTAAAACTTTTAACGTTGCCTTTATAAATTAAATAAACGTTGTTACAAAACTGTCCTTCTCTATAAATTAGTTCTCCTTTTTCAAATACTTTTGTGGTGCCATAATCGCAAAAATAATTTTTAAGTTCATTAATAGAATTTATATTATTATAATTGTCTTTTCCAGTACTAACAATATGCTTTTGATTCTCATTTAAAATTTGGGCTTTTGCTAATCTACTTTCAATAGCACTAATTAGTAATTCTTCATTTACTGGTTTGGTTAAATAATCATCTGC
>DGOU01000136.1:4373-4706 GCA_002390165.1 Lutibacter sp. UBA4458 | reverse complement strand
TATTAGGTAAAAAAATAAGAAAATCTTCCAAAGTATTTAATGATAAAAAAGTTACCGATCACCACGCAATTATACCAACAGGCGTTCAAATTAATTTACAATACAATCAACAGCAAGTATATGATATTATTACCAAACGGTTTATCGCTGTATTTTACGAGGATTGTAAAGTGTCTAACACTTCCGTAATTGGTAAAGCGGCCACAGTAACCTTTAAAACCACAGGAAAAGAAATTTTAGAAAAAGGTTGGCGCATTGTTTTTGATACTTCAACTACGTTCAATAGCCAAAAACCACCTAAAGAAACTGGAATTTTACCAACTTTTATTAAGG
>DGOU01000136.1:0-4352 GCA_002390165.1 Lutibacter sp. UBA4458 | reverse complement strand
CAATTTTCAGAAGCTACCCTTTTAAGAGCAATGGAAACTGCTGGAAAACAAGTAGATGATGAAGATTTACGAGAATTGATGAAAGAAAATGGTATTGGCAGACCTTCAACAAGAGCAAATATTATTGAAACGCTGTTTAAACGAAAATATATTATTCGCAAAAAGAAACAACTTATACCAACTTCTACCGGAATTCAGCTCATAAAAATTATTAAAAATGAACTATTAAAATCTGCAGAATTAACAGGAAAATGGGAAAAAAGATTGAAAGAAATTGAGCAAGGTAATTTTAATGCAGGAACGTTTATAAATAACATGAAAAAAATGGTAGATGAATTGGTTTATGAAGTTCGTTCCGAAACTATTAGCGCAAATATATCAGCCGTAACTTCAGCTAAAAAGAAACAAATTCCTACCTCTGCAAAAATGACAGATAAAAAGGCAAAAGGATTAACGCTTCAAAAATGTCCAAAATGTAATAAAGGAACTCTTTTAAAAGGAAAAACCGCTTACGGTTGTAGCGAATATAAAAATGGTTGCAATTTTAAACTTCCATTTCATTTTTTAGATAAAAAAATATCCGAAAATCAATATGTACGTTTATTACAAAAAGGATGTACAGTTAATTTAAAAGGCTTTAAAAAAGAAGATAAAAAAGTAGAAGGACTAGTTAGATTTGATGAAAATTATAATTTAATTTTAGAAGAAAAAAACACCTCTACTACCATCAATAATAAAAATATATATGATAAAATTAGTTGTCCGAAATGTAAAAAAGGAACTATTTTAAAGGGAAAAACAGCATACGGTTGTAGCGAATATAAAAATGGTTGTGATTTTATTTTTAGTTTTGATGAAGTCAGAAAAATAGCAAATGGAAAAACCCTTACTAAAGAATTAGTTTATACTATTTTAAATGGAAAAAGTTAAGCATCAACATTTTATATTATTTAAACCTTATGGTTATTTAAGTCAATTTATAAATAATCAAACCAAACGAGCAAACAAAAAATTACTAGGAGAATTACATAACTTTCCTGAAAACACTATGGCAATTGGCCGATTAGATGAGCACTCAGAAGGCTTATTATTACTTACCACAGATGGAAAAGTAAGTGAACTTATTAGAAGTTCTAAATATGAAAAAGAATATTATGCTCAAGTAGATGGAACAATTACCCAAAAAGCTATGGTAAACTTAAAAAATGGTGTAGTAATTAGTACAGATGTTGGCAAATACTTAACTAAAAAATGTAAAGCAAAAATTCTTACACAAACACCAACATTACCTAAACGAGGAAAAAAAATAAGAGATGACCGGCACGGACCAACTTCTTGGATTTCTATAATACTTAAAGAAGGGAAATTCAGACAAGTACGCAAAATGACTGCCGCAATTGGCTTTCCAACACTCAGACTAGTAAGAGTTAGAATTGGAACAATACATATTGAAAATATGATTGCTGGAGAAGTTCTTGAAAAAAATAATTTAATTTAATTTTTGTTAATTAAATGCTTCTGGATTTTCCACTACGTGGTAACGAGGATCGTCAATATCATTTACTATAATACTATTAAATTTTGAATTGCTATTAATAAGTAATAGTTTACATTCTTCACTTAAATGTTTTAGATGTATCTTTTTTCCTGCTGATTGATATTTTTCTACCAAATTAAAAAGAGCCTCTAATGCAGAATGGTCGCTAATTCTAGATTCTATAAAATCTATTTCTACTTGGTTAGGATCATTTTTAACATCAAACTTATCATTAAAAGCAGAAATTGAGCCAAAAAATAAAGGTCCCCAAATTTCATATACTTTGGTCCCATCATCCTTAAACATTTTTCTAGCTCTAATTCTTTTAGCATTTTCCCATGAAAAAACTAAAGCACTAACAATTACTCCCGCAATTACAGCAATGGCTAAATCAAAAATTACGGTTAATGTAGATACCAAAACAAGTACAAATAAATCTGTTTTAGGTATTTTATTTAAAATTCTAAAACTACTCCATTCAAAAGTGCCTATTACAACCATAAACATAACACCCACAAGTGCTGCAATAGGAACTCGTTCAATATAAGCCGAACCAAATACAATAAATATTAACAACATTAACGCTGCAACTATACCAGATAATCTTCCTCTAGCACCACCTTTTATATTGATAATAGATTGGCCAATCATAGCACAACCTCCCATTCCTCCAAACAAACCTGTAACAATATTTGCGCTACCTTGCGCAACACATTCTTTATTACCATTTCCACGTGTTTCGGTTAAATCATCAATTAAATTTAAGGTCATTAACGATTCTATCAAACCAACTGCCGCTAAAATTAAAGCATAAGGAAATATAAATTTAAAAGTCTCTAAATTTAAAGGAATTTTTGAAAAAGTTTCCAAATGAAGTATTGGCAATCCTCCTTTTAAGCCTTCTCCACCACCATCTTTAATAAATGAACCAACCGTTGCTACATCAAATTTCGATAAAATAGCAATAGTGCTTACAACAAGTATTGCTATTAACGCTTCAGGTAATTTCTTGGCTTTTTTAATTTTAGGTAAACCCCACATTATTAACATGGTAAGCCCAACTAAACCTATCATTATATAAAGTGGTTCTCCTTGAATCCAAGTTTTTTCTCCATTCGTTATTTTTTTAAACATTCCTAATTGAGAAAGAAAAATAACAATTGCCAAACCATTTACAAATCCCATCATTACGGAATGAGGAATTAATCGGACAAATTTTCCTAATTTTAAAATTCCTGCTAAAATTTGAATAATTCCCATTAAAACTACAGTTACAAATAAATAATACAATCCTAAATTTTCTGAAGGACTTCCCATGTCATTTCCTTTAGCAACTAATGCAACCATTACAACAGCTAAAGAACCAGTTGCTCCAGAAATCATTCCAGGTCTACCTCCAAATATTGAAGTAATTAACCCAACCATAAATGCTGCATATAAACCAACTAATGGATCAACACCGGCAACAAAGGCAAATGCAACAGCCTCAGGAACAAGTGCTAATGCAACAGTTATTCCAGAAAAAACTTCATTTCTAACATTGGAAACTCGCTTTCTAATAAATGTAGTCATAGGTATTTATTTATAAAAAGCGGCGAAGATACGTAAATTATCTAATTAAATTTTTAGCGTTTAAATTATTCGTATTTCCTATTAAAAAATTTAATTTAAAACAATAATTTAATATTTTGGTACGTGTTTTTTAAAGCTTCCTTAGTTTCCAATTCGTTTTTAAAAATCACTTCCGTAATTCCTTCTTCTATTTGAGGTTTTAATTTTCCGTTAAAGTCCGAACTCATAACAAACCAATAGGTAATTTTTAAAATAATTTTATTTTTTCGTTTAAAAATATGATACGTTGTTTGTAATGGTCTTTCTATCTGTAAATTAAAAATTCCACATTCTTCTTCTACTTCTCTAATAGCACATGCTTCAATAGATTCATTTTTTTCTAATTTGCCTTTAGGTAAATCCCATTTATTAAAACGTTTAATAAAAAGAACTTTATTTTCGGCATTAAAAACTTTTCCGCCAGCTGCTTCTTGAATTTTAAATTTTGTTTGAAATAAGTACCAACAATTTTCTAAATCACTACATATTAAGCAAATACCTTTTTCTTTTAATTGAAATAAATTTTCAACCTGTTCCTCTATTAAATTAGCCTCAAAATTTACTTTATTAAGCCTTGTTGAAAAATTGTTGTTGTCCGTTAAAATAATTGGACAATCATTTACAAAAACTTTATACATTTGCATTATGATTAAGAATAAAAACACAGCCAAAAAAACTGCTGAATTATTACTGCAAATTAAAGCAATTAAATTGCAAACTAAAAATCCGTTTACTTGGGCTTCTGGTTGGAAATCTCCTATTTATTGCGATAATAGAATTACACTTTCTTATCCAAAAATTCGAAATTATTTAAGAGAAAATCTAGCAACTATTATTGAAGATGAATATGGAAAACCGGATGTGATTGCTGGTGTAGCAACTGGTGCAATTGCTATAGGAATATTGGTTGCTCAACAATTAAACGTACCTTTTATTTATGTTCGTCCTGAACCTAAAAGTCATGGAAGAAAAAATCAAGTAGAAGGATTACTGGAGCCAAATAAAAATGTGGTAGTTGTAGAAGATTTAATTAGCACAGGCAAAAGTAGTTTAAATGCGGTAAAGGCGTTGAAAGAAGCAGGTGCAAATGTTAAAGGTTTAGTAGCCATATTTTCTTATGGTTTTGATATTGCCTCTAAAAATTTTGAAAAACAAAATGTAAAATTCAATACGTTAAGTGATTTTCATTATTTATTAGAGCAAT
>DGOU01000004.1:3776-5682 GCA_002390165.1 Lutibacter sp. UBA4458 | reverse complement strand
GCTCCAGCTTCCTGAATTGCACCTCCAAAAAGAAGTAATTTTTCAGTTAATGTGGTTTTACCAGCATCGGGATGTGAAATGATTCCAAAAGTTCGTCTGCGTTGTATTTCTTCTAAAAAACTCATTTTTTAAATTTTGAGGTGCAAAGATAAGTTTAAATGTTTTAAAGTTGAAGAGAATATTATTTAAATAAGTTTCGTTAAAAAGATTGAAATAATTAAAAGTAAAAAATGCAATTTCATTTTTGTAAATTTGTAGCAATTCAAAAAAAATAATGAAAGAAGAATACGTAATTTTAGTAAACGAAAAAGATGAGCAAATTGGTTTAATGCCAAAAATGGAAGCACACGAAAAAGCTATTTTACACAGAGCTTTTTCAGTTTTTATTTTTAATGATGCTAACGAATTATTATTGCAGCAACGTGCAGCGGATAAATACCATTCTCCTTTATTGTGGACCAATACTTGTTGTAGTCATCAACGAAATGGAGAAACAAATTTGGAAGCTGGTAAAAGACGTTTACAAGAAGAAATGGGTTTTGCTTGTGAGTTAGAAGAAAAAACTTCGTTTATATATAAAGCTCCTTTTGATAATGGATTAACAGAACACGAGCTGGATCATGTAATGGTTGGTAAATACCAAAAAAATCCGATTATAAATAGAGAAGAAGTAGAAAATTTTAAATGGATGTTGTTAAAAGATGTACAAAAAGATATAGCCCAGCAACCAGAATTATATACGGAATGGTTTAAAATAATTTTTGAAAAATTTTATGAATTTATAAAGCACTAATTATGAAAGTAACTGTTAATAGAAAAGCACATTTTAATGCTGCACACAGATTGTACAATGCAGATTGGACAGATGCTAGAAATACTAATGTTTTTGGTAAATGTGCAAATCCTAATTATCACGGACATAATTATGAATTAATTGTATCGGTTAAAGGAGAAATTAATCCAGAAACTGGTTTTGTGATGGATATGAAAGTTTTAAAGCAATTAATTGAAACAGAAATAGAAGAAAAATTTGATCATAGAAATTTAAATGAAGAAGTAGCAGTTTTTAAAACGTTAAATCCAACTGCTGAAAATATTGCCGTTGTTATTTGGGATAAATTGCGAAGTAAAATTGATGAAAAATTAGAGCTTTCTATTACACTTTATGAAACGCCTAGAAATTTTGTTACTTATTCTGGCGAATAAAAGCAATAAAAAAGCACTAACCATTACAGATTAGTGCTTTTTTAATATTTTCTAATAATTTTTATTTTTCTTTAACCTTACAAGTACTTATTCCGAAAGGTAAGTAAAGAGGACAAAAGCTTACAAAACTTGTTAATATAAAAATAAATGCTAACACTAATAAAACAATACCTAACGTACCAAATATTATACCTTGCCAATACAATACAGCAATAACAATTGCAACTAATACTCTAATAGCTTTATCAGCTGAACCCATATTATTTTTCATTTTTTAAATTTTTTGGTTAATAATTATCTAAAAGTATTAATTTTTTTGAAAATAGTTACTCTTTCAGTTACTCTTTTTTGTTTTTATTTAATTCGTCCTGCAATTTTCGCATAATTTTTTGTTCTCGTTCTAAGGCTTTTGATCTGTGTTCGTTGTATTCATTTTCTACCTCTTTTAAAGCCTCTTTTGTGTGCTGTGTTATGCTATTGCTTTGCTTAAATTTAGATATAAAAAAGGCAAGTAATAAAGCTAAAGCACCAATAATAAAAAATAAAATAGATTTAAAAGTCCCTTTTTCTATTTGCATTCCTAAAAAGGCAATGCTTTGTTTTTCGGTAGTTAAAGTTTCAATGGTTTTTTTTGAGTTTATAATGCTTGCTTGTAAACTATCAATGGTAGTTTTTTGAGTGTTAATGGTTTTATAATTAA
>DGOU01000004.1:2637-3697 GCA_002390165.1 Lutibacter sp. UBA4458 | reverse complement strand
CCAGTGTCTATAAATTTTTTGTTTATTTGGCTAAATCCATTATAGGAAATTAGAACGATGACAATTAATAAAGTTAACTGTTTTTTCATAAGTTTATTTAGTTTTTTTAGTAACGATTTAAGCGGTTACTTATTGTACTTTTATACGTGTTAAATAAATCTTTTATCCGATTTAAAATGGTATTTGTCAATATCTTGTTTATTAGTTAACCACCCTTTTTTTGTTCCCGTTCTGTTATCAAAATCTTCAAAATAGGGTTTTATATCTAATAAAGGTGAATTATTCATCATATCTACATCTAAAATATGAATTTTATTTCCTTCTAATTTTTCTATTTCAACTATAGAAACACCTATTTTATTTGGTCGTTTTGGAGATCTTGTAGCAAAAATGCCTTTTGGAGTGTTATCCATAAAAGGAATAACTTCCAGTTTAGTATTTTCCACTAAATGTAATTGATAAATTAGCATAATATGTGAAAAGCCATCTACACCTTTTAAGCCATCACTAAATTTTGGAAAAACTTCTATAATTCCCTTTATTCCTTTTGCTCCAGTAGGTTGAATTGGCATATTATCAGGAGTTTTCCATGGTGTTTTTATAACTCCAATAGCTTCTAATTCAATTGTTTTTGTTTTCATCAACTATTTAATTTGTAATAATTTTCTAACTCTTTTAAATAAGTTTGTTTTGTTTTGGTATCTAAAAATGAATATTGAAAACTGTTTTTTGCCAATTCATACAAATCACTTTTAGTAAGGTTTAAAGCCTCTTGAATTTCTATAAAGTTCTGATTTACTTGTCCTCCAAAATATGCAGGGTCATCTGAATTAATGGTGATTTTTAACCCTAAATTCATCATTTTTTTAAGAGGATGATTTTTTAAATCCGTAACTACTTGCAAAGCGGTGTTTGATAACGGACAAACGGTTAAAGCTAAATCTCTATTTTTTATTTCTTCAATTAAAGCTACATCTTGTAAAGCATTATTTCCGTGATCAATTCGTTTAATTTTTAATAAATCTAAAGCTTCCCAAACATAATCGGCATTTCCTTCTTC
>DGOU01000004.1:0-2561 GCA_002390165.1 Lutibacter sp. UBA4458 | reverse complement strand
CCAACTGCGGTTATTTTATCTTTAAATGGGATGGATTGTTCTAGCGTTTTAAACGCATCTTCTTCACTTAAATGACGTAAATAACTCATTATTAATAAAGAGGTAACACCTAATTTTTCTTTAGCATCTTCACAAGCTTTCGAAATTCCAGTAATTACTGTTTTAAAAGAAATACCTCGTTCTGTATGCGTTTGAGGATCAAACATAATTTCGGTATGTCTAACATTTTGATTGGCACATTTTTGTAGATAACTATACGTTAAATCGTAAAAATCTTGTTCGGTTATTAAAACACTAGCTCCTTGATAGTAAATATCTAAAAAATCTTGTAGGCAATTAAATCTATACGCTTTTTCAATTTCTTCAACCGATTTATATGGAATGCTAATTTTATTTCTATTGGCTATTTTAAACATTAAAGAAGGCTCAAAAGACCCCTCTATATGCAAGTGTAACTCTGCTTTTGGTAAGTTTTCAATAAATTTTCTCATAGAGCAAAATTAACCATTTATTTTTTTTAATGGATATTTGTTAAAACTTTAATATGAAAAAAAAGAAAATACTAATTATAATAATGATTGTTTTAAGTATTGTTGTTTTTAAAAATGAAAAGAAGGATATGAAAAAAATAGAAGTAGGAGATGTAATTCCTAGTGTTATTTTAAAAGATGAAAATGGTATTGCCGTAAATATTAATAGTATAAAAAAGCCATTAGTGCTTTATTTTTATCCAAAAGATGAAACCCCAGGTTGTATTAAAGAAGCTTGTAAATTTAGAGACGAGTTTGAAAATTTTGCTGATTTAGAAATTCCAATTTTTGGAATTAGTGGAGATTCTTCAGCGTCTCATAAAAAATTTAAAGAAAAATATAATTTACCTTTTACACTGTTGTCAGATGTTGGAAATAAAGTGCGTAAAGCATTTGGAGTGCCTAAAAGTTTGCTCTTTTTACCAGGTAGAGTTACTTACATAGTGAATGAAAATGGTAAAGTGGTTTACATGTTTAATAGTCAGTTTAAAGCAGAGCAGCACATTGAAAAAGCTTTAGCCTTTTTAAGAAAAAAATAATGCCGCCTAAAAAGTAAAAATTTCGTCAACCTGAACTGGTTTCAGGTTCTCATAATTATGAATTATAGGTATGGTGTGATTCTGAAACCGGTTCAGAAGGACGATTTCCAATTATTTTTAGACATCTCTATTACTTTCAATTTGTCAAGAGGCTTTTGAAAGATTTTCTTTTAATTGAAGTTTAAATATTGCTTTGCAAATTATAGACTCTTTATTTTCTTTATTTACTAAAATTAATATGTCTAATTCCAGATTATTTAACGCAATTACCTCTGCATTTATTTGTAAAGTTTCATCTAGAAATGCATTTTTTAAAATTTTTAATTTAGTAAGTTTTAGAGTTTCATTAACTATGTTTTCTTGATTAGAAATTAAACTCTGCACAAAATTTTCCATTTGTTTATATAAAGCATTTGGCAATAATGCTTTGTTGTTATTAATATTATTTTTAGTTACTTTAAAGTTTATTTTAGGTGTTGAAAAAATATTTTGCAATGTTTTCATAATTTTATTTTTAAGGATTTTTTTCTATTTGTAAGAGGATTTTATTTTTTAAAATATTGGGTTGTTTGTTTAAATGGCGGATTTGAATGGTGGATTTGGATATAAATGTTTTCATAAAATAAATTATTTAGGATTTAAAATTGGTCATAAAAAAAAGTGCCTTTTAGAAAAAAGCACTTTTAAATTAGTTTATAGTTTTTATTAATTATCTATCTATTTTACAAAAAGGACTTTTATCTATATATACTGGTTGACGCTTCATAGAATGCGAATATTGCATTGAATTATGCGAAATAATTGCGGAAGTACAATAGTTTATAAATTCCAAAATAACATTATGTATATATAGTAATACTTTCATAAGAAGTTCAAATGTAACATTATAATTTTAACATCAAATTTTTAATTTCATTATTTAACAATTTTAACTTAAAATTTAAGTATTTAACATAATAGAGTTAAAATTTATGTAAAATAGATGGTTATTTAAGAATACTATTAATAATAGTATATATTTAAAAACTCAAAATAGTATAGCCAATAAATTTTTTAAACTTTTTTGTAAAGAACCAAATTTAGCTGCGTCTATACTTCAAAATAATATTTAATTTTAACTACTAATTATGAAAAATTTCAAAAAAAACTCATTGTTAACTGGTTCATTAGTGGCTGGTGTTTTACTTTCAACTTCTAATGTGGCAACAGCTGCAACAAATAATTTAACCTTTGATTATTTAGGTACTGGAGCAACCGTACGTACACAATTACTGGCAAATGGTACAGTTAATGTTTTAACTTCTATAACTGATGGTATAAAATCTATTGAAGGAAAATGCGGAGAAGGAAAGTGTGGAGATAAAAAAACAGAATCAAAATCTAAAGACGCTAAATGTGGAGAAGGAAAATGTGGTGAGAAAAAAGCCGATGGAACAAAAAAATCGGAAGCAAAATCTAAAGATGCCAAATGTGGCGAAGGAAAATGTGGAGA
>DGOU01000181.1:11994-18394 GCA_002390165.1 Lutibacter sp. UBA4458 | reverse complement strand
TATACAAGAAGGCAGATTTATAAGTTTTATCGATTTAAAAGAAAGAGCAAAAGTTATAGCTATTGGTAGAATGGTAGAAAAGGATTTATTTGGAAACAGAAGTGCCATGGGTAAAAACTTAAATTTAGATGGTATTTCTTATAAAGTAATAGGAGTTTTTAGTGATCCAGGAGGCGATAATGACGAACGTTTTATATACACACCTTTTACCACAGCTCAGGGCATTTATAAACCAAATGATGAGGTGGATAGATTTGGATTAACTTTTAATCCAAAATTAAGTGTAGATAAGGCGCTTGCTTTTTCAAATTTATTAACTAAAATGCTTAAAGAAAAGCATAATATCGATCCTCGAGATCAAAGAGCAATTAGAGTTCAAAATTATGCTGAAGGCACTAAAAATGTACAACAATTTATGACCGTTTTAAACATAATAATTCTTTTTATAGGTATTGGTACTTTGGTCGCGGGTATAATTGGTATTAGTAATATTATGGTATATATAGTTAAAGAACGTACCAAAGAAATTGGTATTCGAAAAGCTTTAGGAGCAACGCCAAAATCAATTGTTGGTATGATTATGCTTGAATCTATTTTTGTAACTGCTATTTCTGGTTATTCAGGATTATTAATAGGAGTATTTTCTTTAAGAGCTTTAGGTAAAAGTTTAGAAAAATATTTTATTTTAAATCCAAGCGTGGAAACTTATGTGGTTGTAGGGGCAACCATTATTTTAGTAATAGCAGGCACTATTGCAGGATATATTCCAGCTAAAAGAGCAGCACGTATAAAACCAATAATAGCATTAAATGACCAATAATTATGAGTTTTTTATTAGATAGAGATACATGGCAAGAAATTTATAGTAGCATTCGTAAAAACAAAATACGAACAGGCATTACTATTATTGGAGTTATGTGGGGTATATTTTTATTAGTGGTTTTGTTAGGTGCAGCAAAAGGGGTTGAAAATAATTTTAATAGATTATTTGGAAATTTTGCAACCAATAGTGTATTTGTTTGGGCGCAACAAACAAGTAAACCATTTAAAGGATTTCAAGAAGGTAGGCAGCTAACTTTAAAAATGTCGGATTTACAAAATATAAAAAATGAAATTAAAGGATTAGAATTTGTAGTGCCGCGTTTGCAAAACCAAGCATTAGCTATTAATAAGTTTAAAACAGGAACTTTTGGAATTTTTGGAGACTATCCAGAATTGGATAAAGTTCAAAAAAAGGATATGGTTTATGGAAGATTTATAAACCTTGAAGATATAAAACTTAAAAGAAAGGTTTGTGTTATTGAAGAAGAAATTTTTAAGCAATTATTTGATAAAGATGATTACCCAATTGGAGTTTATATTAAAATTAATGATATCAATTATAAAGTAATTGGTATGTATAAACAGGGGCAAGTTGGCTCTGGCGGACCACAAGGAAATATTCATATACCATTTACTACTTTTCAGCAAGTGTATAATATGGGAAATAGAATTGGCTGGATGATGATAACTGGTAAACCAGGTTTTGATATTTCTCAGGTAGAAGCGGATGTTAAACTACTTTTAAAAAATTTACATGGTGTAAATCCTAAGGATAATAGAGCTTTTGGAAGCTTTAATTTAGGAGAAAGAATAAAATCAGTGACTGGGTTTTTAACAGGGATGCAATTTTTAACTTGGTTTGTGGGTATTGCTACTTTAATTGCTGGTGTTTTTGCCATTGGTAATATATTATTAATTACGGTGAAAGAACGGACTAAGGAAATTGGAATACGTAGAGCATTAGGAGCAAAACCTTGGGAAATTAAAAGGCAAATAATTTTAGAATCTGTCTTTTTAACAAGTATTGCAGGTGCCTTAGGAATTATTTCAGGAGGATTAATTTTAATGATTATAGATGCAACTTTAGGTAAAGGAGATAATCCAACATTAACTAATCCAACAGTAGATATTCCTGTAATTTTAATAGCAACATTAACTTTGGTTATTTTAGGAACATTAATAGGGTTAATACCTGCTCAAACAGCAGTTAGTATAAAACCAATTGAAGCATTAAGAGAAGAATAAATAAGTAATAAATTGAAAAATCAATAATAATGAAAAGAACAATAATTTTTGGAACACTTGCAGTATTACTAATTGCGGTATTGGTTTGGTTTGGCATTAAAAATAAAAAGTCACCAATTCAATATAAAACTGAAAAACCATTTGTAACTAATATAGTTAAAAAAACAGTGGCTACAGGTAAAGTAGTACCTTTAGAAGAAATTGAAATTAAACCAAAAGTATCAGGTATTATTGATAAAATTTTTGTGGAAGAAGGTGCAAAGGTAAAAGTAGGAGACTTAATAGCTACCATTCGTGTAGTTCCTAATGTTCAATCCTTAAATAGTGCACAAGGAAACGTGAAAAACGCACGACTTCGTTTTGATAATACTAAAACATTGTATAATAGAAATAAGGAGTTGTTTGAAAAAGGAGTTATTTCTAAACAAGATTTTGAAACTGTAGAATTAAATTATAATAGTGCAAAACAAGATTTATTAAACTCTAAAAATAATCTTGAAATTATTAGAAAGGGTTCAGCTTCTGGTATGGGAAAAACAGCTAATACTTATGTAAAAGCAGAAATTTCAGGAACTGTTTTAGAAATTCCAGTTCGTAAAGGAAATCAAGTAATTGAAGCTAATACTTTTAATGCTGGTACAACAATTGCAACCATTGCAGATATGACAAAAATGATTTTTGAAGGTAAGGTAGATGAAGCAGATGTTGGAAAAATTAAAAAAGGGACCATTTTAGAAGTTTCTTTAGGAGCAATTGAAAAGAAAAAATATCCTGCTAAATTAAATTTTATAGCACCAAAAGGAACAGAAGAAAATGGAGCTGTACAGTTTAAAATTAAAGGAGATGTTACTTTAGATGACGAATATTTTATTAGAGCAGGTTATAGTGCAAATGCAGATATTGTTTTAGCAAAAAAAGATAGTGTACTTTCAATTAAAGAAGCACTTTTACAATTTGATAAAAAGACAGAGAAACCTTATGTAGATGTAAAAACAGGCGATCAAGAATTTGAAAAGAAAGACGTAGAGTTAGGTATTTCAGATGGAATTAATGTAGAAATTATTTCTGGTGTTACAAAAGAGGATGAAATTAAAATTTGGAATAAAACTTCAAAAAAAGATAAAGAAGAAGAAAATAACGACTAAATAATTTTTAATATAAATTTATAAGCGTTTTAATTAATTTTAAAACGCTTTTTTTATACCTTTATAAAACGAAAGTATTATTCTATTTAAACGTTGTAAAAAAATAAAAATTTATGACTTATGTCAATAGAATTTTAGATTAAAAATAAGAACTTTATAATATAAATTTAAAACGGAAACAGGATATGGAAAGTCAGTTAGTATTGTTAAGTGATTTAAACTTCAATTTAGAAGTTTGGAAAAGAGAATTGAAATTTCAAGAAAATGAAATGGATTATTTTGAAGAAAAATTAGAAGAAGTTGCAATGCGTAAATTAGGTTCAGAAGTAGATGTATTTCTGGAAAAATTTCAAAACAAAATAATTAGAGAAAAGGATGTAATGGGCCACTTAAGACATAGAATTAGAATGAAAAAAAGAGAATTAGCCCAAACTAAATTTGAAGATGGCAGCGAAGCTAAATTTCATGAAAAACAAGTGTTACTTCGTGAAGAAATGAAAACATTTGTAAAAATGCACTATCAGCTTAAAGAACATATGATGGATTTTTTCCTAAAATATTTATAATAAAAAAAAAGAGCCGTTTAAAAACGGCTCTTTTTTCTATGCAAATTGCGAAGCAACTTTTTCTGCTTTTCTGTTTTCTGAATAGTCGTAAAAACCTTCACCAGATTTTACACCAAGTTTCCCTGCTTGAACCATATTAATTAATAATGGACAAGGAGCATATTTCGGATTTTTAAATCCATCATACATTACATTTAAAATATATAAACAAACATCTAAACCAATAAAATCCGCTAATTGTAATGGTCCCATTGGGTGAGCCATTCCTAGTTTCATTACCGTATCAATTTCATAAACTCCTGCAACGCCATTATATAAAGTTTCAATGGCTTCATTAATCATTGGCATTAAAATTCTATTTGCAACAAAACCTGGGTAGTCATTAACTTCAACAGGTGTTTTTCCTAGTTTTTTTGATAATTCCATAATAGTAGAAGTAACTTCTTTTGAAGTAGAATAGCCTCTAATAATTTCAATTAATTTCATAATTGGAACAGGATTCATAAAGTGCATACCAATTACTTTTTCAGGTCTGCTAGTTACTGCTGCAATTTTTGTAATAGAAATGGATGAAGTATTGGATGCTAAAATTGCATTTTTTGGAGCTTCCTTATCTATTTGTTTAAATATTTTTAACTTTAAATCTACATTTTCAGTGGCAGCTTCAACAACTAAATCTACATTTTTTACTCCTTCTGCAATAGAAGTAAAAGTAGTTATATTTTCAAGCGTATTGTTTTTTATTTCTTCTGTAATTCGTTCTTTAACTAATAATCTATCTAGGTTTTTTGTTATGGTTGTTATTCCTTTATTTAAAGCTTCTTCAGAAATATCAATTAAATTAACATTAAAATTATTTTGAGCAAATACGTGAGCAATTCCGTTACCCATTGTTCCTGCACCAATAACAGCTATATTTTTCATTGTTTTTTATTTAAAAATCATTAATTATCCTATGTGCAACTCTTAGCGCTTCAGTTCCTTGTTTTAGGGAAACAATAGGAGTTGTATTATTATTTATGGCATCAGCAAAGGTTTCTAATTCATCTAAAATAGCATTGTTTGCTTCAACTTTTGGGTTTTCAAAATAAATTTGTTTTTTAATTCCTTCTGCATTTTGTAAAATCATGTCAAAATCACCAGGGTTTTCCGGAGCATCTTTCATTCTAACTACTTCTGTAGCTTTTTCAAAAAAGTCAACTGCTATGTAAGCATCTTTTTGAAAAAAACGAGTTTTGCGCATGTTTTTTAAGGAAATTCTACTTGCAGTTAAATTAGCTACACAACCGTTTTCAAATTCAATTCTGGCATTAGCAATATCTGGAGTGTCGCTAATTACGGAAACGCCACTTGCACTTACATGTGTTACTTTTGAATTTACAATACTTAAAATAATATCAATATCGTGAATCATTAAATCTAAAACCACAGGAACATCAGTACCTCTAGGATTAAATTCGGCTAAGCGATGGCCTTCAATAAACATTGGACTATTTATTTTGTTTTTAACCGCTGTAAACGCTGGGTTAAAGCGTTCTACATGCCCAACTTGACCTTTAACTTTATGTTTTTTAATAAGTTCAAGTAAAATGTCTGCTTGTTCAATAGTTTTTGTAATTGGTTTTTCAACAAAAATATGTTTACCGGCAGTAATAGCTTCTTTTGCACAATCAAAATGAGAAAGTGTTGGAGTAACAATATCCACCACATCCACATTTTTAATAAGTTCACTTATATTATTAAAAGCTTTATAACCAAACTCTTCTGCTACTTTTTTCGCATTTTCTTCCATTGGATCGTAAAACCCAACCAAATTGTATTTTTTAGATTGTTGTAATAATTTTAAATGAATTTTTCCGAGATGACCAGCACCTAAAACCCCTACATTAAGCATAGTTTATTTTTTAATTTTAAGATAACAAAAATACTAATCTTTATGCATTTATTCCTATTTTTAGCATTTGAAATTAAATTAATTAGTGAAAGATACAAATAAACATAAAGGACTTAGAAATCAATTAGTAAGTATTATTAAAAACAAAGGGATTGAGGATGAAAATGTGTTAAAAGCAATTGCTAATGTGCCACGTCATTTATTTATGGATTCAGGATTTGTAGATTTTGCCTATAAGGATAAAGCATTTCCAATTGCTGCGGAACAAACCATTTCTCAACCTTACACTGTAGCATACCAAACTGAATTGTTAGAAGTTAAAAATGGAGATAAAATTTTAGAAATTGGTACAGGTTCTGGTTATCAAACTGCAGTTTTAATTGAAATGGGAGCAAAAGTTTATACCATTGAGCGCCAAAAAGAATTGTTTAAAAAAACTAATTTGTTTTTACCAAAGTTAGGCTACAATCCAAAACGAATGATTTTTGGGGATGGTTATAAAGGTTTACCTGAGGAAGCTCCGTTTGAAGGGATTATTGTTACAGCGGGTGCACCATTTGTGCCTAAACCATTATTAGCACAACTTAAAGTAGGAGGTAGGTTAGTAATTCCAATAGGAGAAGATATTCAGGTTATGACTCTTTTTAAAAGAACTGGAGTTAAAAAATTTGAAAAACACGAACTAGGAAATTTTAAATTTGTTCCTATGCTTAAAAAAAAGAATTAGT
>DGOU01000181.1:11411-11914 GCA_002390165.1 Lutibacter sp. UBA4458 | reverse complement strand
TCTACACGATACCAATATTGAGTTCTACCAATTAGGGCAAAACCAATATATCCTCTAACTTTTAATTTGTTAGCTTCAGCTAGCGTAATATAGCATTTGTATTCTTTACCATTTTTTGGGTCTAAAATTTTACCACCATTCCATTCATCATCATCTTGAGATAGCCCATTTATAATTACCATTCCTTTTACCGGTTGGTCTTTTTTTGCGCCTTTACATTTGTCACAAACTTTATCTTCTTTACCTTTTTCTAAAAGTTGTAAAACTTTTGCATAAGCTTTACCATCAACTTTATATATTTCAACTATTGATTTTTCTTTGCCTGTTTCATCATCAATAGTTTTCCATTTGCCAAAAATAGATTGTGCATTACTAATTAAAACAGAGGTAAATACAAGTGTAATTGCTAAAAAAATGTTTTTTTTCATGAGTTTAAGAATTTATGTTTATTTATATTTGTTTTCATTTAATCGTATTTGGCATCAAAATGTTTATGCCATTTT
>DGOU01000181.1:5596-11293 GCA_002390165.1 Lutibacter sp. UBA4458 | reverse complement strand
AATCTGGAATGTCATCACCCATATATAAAATGTGCCTAGGATTTATTTTATTTGAATGGATATAAGCTTCAAATTGTTCTATTTTATTATGAGCTCCTAAATAAATATTTTGAATTCCTAATCCACTTAAACGGGTTCTAACTCCTTCATTATTTCCTCCTGAAATTATGCAAACATTAAAACCTTCTAACACCGCAGTTTTTAATGCAAAACCATCTTTTGTATGCATATTTCGTATAAGCTCACCATTTGTAGTAACATTAACTATGCCATCTGTTAAAACGCCATCTACATCAAATATAAATGTAGTAATTTCGGGCATTATTTCTTTATAACTTTTTTCCATACGTTTCTAAGATAGAATTACTAAGCAATGTATAAATTTCTTTTGATTTTTTTGGTAACATTGCTAACTGTTTTTTCATGGTTTCCTTATCATTTCTTTTTGCTGGTCCAGTTTGAGCATTAAAAGGGGAGAGTTCTTCAATTTTATTAGCGGTTTCTTTAATTAAAGGATTTAATATTTCAAAAGGAATATTATTTTCCTCACAAATTTCATTGCCTAAATAATATAAATGATTTACAAAATTATTTACAAAAACTGCAGCTAAGTGTAATTGTTTTCGTTGTTCAGAATTTATTAGAAAATACGTGTCAGAAATTATTTTTGTAAATGTTTTTAAAAGGAATAAATTTTTTGAAGTATCTGCCTCAATACAAAAAGGAATATTTTTAAAATTGATGTTTTTATTTTTCGAAAAAGATTGTAATGGATAAAAAACACCTTTACCACTTTTTGACTGTAATTCGTTTATAGAAACATTTCCTGAAGTGTGTACTACTAATTTATTAGGTAGCATTAATTGATTAGATAGTGAAGAAATGGCGTCATCTGAAACAGCAATTATATAAATATCTCCAGTTTTGTTTAAGTTAGATATTTTATCGGTAACGGATACCGCATTTTTTAAGTAATCAATTTTATTAATGTTTTTATTATAAACTTGAAGCAATGCTACTTTTTTATTTTTTAATAAAAAATTAGTTAAATGAAAAGCAACATTTCCAGCGCCGAGTATTACTACTTTAATCATACAACGAATATAATTGAATTGAGGGATAAAAAAAATTCCACCTTTTAAAAAAGATGGAATTTTGAATATAAATATAATTTAATTTATTTATGCTTCATTTTTAATTGCTGCTTGCGCTGCCGCTAAACGTGCAATTGGCACTCTAAATGGAGAACAACTAACATAGTTCATACCAACTCTGTGACAAAATTCAACAGAACTTGGTTCGCCACCGTGTTCACCACAAATACCAACTTTTAATTTAGGATTTGATGAGCGACCTCTTGTAGTTCCCATTTCAACTAATTGTCCAATTCCTTCTTGATCTAATACTTGGAAAGGATCAGATTTTAAAATTCCTTTTTCAATATAAATAGGTAAAAATTTACCGGCATCATCACGAGAATAACCAAAGCCCATTTGAGTAAGGTCATTTGTTCCAAAAGAGAAGAATTCTGCTGCTTCTGCAATTTTATCTGCAATTAAAGCTGCACGAGGAATTTCAATCATTGTACCAACTAAGTAATCAATTTTATCTCCTTTTTCTGCAAATACTTGTTCAGCAATACCTCTTACAATTTCTTCTTGTAATTTGAATTCTTTTACTGTTCCAACAAGAGGAATCATAATTTCAGGAAACGTTTTAACACCTTCTGCTTTTAATTCCATTGCTGCTTCAATAATAGCTCTTGCTTGCATTTCGGTAATTTCAGGATATGTATTTCCTAATCTACAACCTCTATGACCTAACATTGGGTTAAATTCATGTAAATCGCTAACTTTTTGTTTAATAGCATCTACAGAAATACCCATTTCTTTAGCCATTTCTTTTTGATTTTCTTCTTCGTGAGGTACAAACTCATGTAATGGTGGATCTAATAAACGAACAGTTACAGGTAAGCCAGCCATTGCAGCAAATACATCTTTAAAATCTTTACGTTGAATAGAAAGTAATTTATTTAATGCTTCTCTTCTTCCAGCTTCATCTTCTGCTAAAATCATTTCACGCATACGTACTAAACGTTCTCCTTCAAAGAACATGTGTTCTGTACGACAAAGTCCAATACCTTCAGCTCCAAATTCAACGGCTACTTTACATTCTCTCTCTGTTTCTGCATTTGTTCTTACACCAAGTGTTCTGTATTTATCAGCAAGGTTCATTACTTTACCAAAGTTTCCGCTTAATTCAGCATCTTTAGTTGCAATTTTACCTTCATAAACTTCACCAGTAGAGCCATTTAAAGAAATCCAATCTCCTTCTTTTAATTCTTCACCATCCACAGTCATTACTCTGGTTTTGTAGTCAATTTTAATATTTCCAGCACCAGACACACAACATTTACCCATTCCACGTGCTACAACAGCCGCATGTGAAGTCATACCACCACGAGCAGTTAAAATACCTTTAGCAATATTCATTCCTTCTAAATCTTCAGGAGATGTTTCTACACGAACAAGAATAGATACAGGATATTTATTAGCTTCATCTGCAAAGAAAACAACTTGTCCGGATGCAGCACCAGGTGATGCAGGTAATCCTTTTGCTAAAACTTTTGCTGCTTTTATAGCGTCACCATCAAAAACTGGGTGTAAAAGTTCATCTAATTTAGCAGGTTCTTGCATTAAAATAGCCTCTTTTTCAGTTATTCTGCCATCATTTAATAATTCCATTGCTATTCTAACCATAGCTGCAGCAGTACGTTTACCAGTACGCGTTTGTAACATCCAAAGTTTACCATCTTGTATGGTAAACTCTAAATCTTGCATATCATTATAATGTTCTTCAAGTGTATTTTGAGTATTATTTAATTCTTTATAAACGGCTGGCATCAATTCTTCTAATGAAGGATAGTTAGTTTTTCTATCTTCTTCAGAAACTTCAGCTAAAACAGCCCATCTTTTTGAACCTTCTAATGTAATTTGTTGTGGCGTTCTAACACCAGCAACTACATCTTCACCTTGAGCATTGATTAAATATTCTCCGTTAAATATGTTTTCTCCAGTAGCTGCATCTCTTGTAAAAGCAACACCTGTACCAGAATTATTTCCCATATTACCATAAACCATTGCTTGAACATTAACGGCAGTTCCCCATTCTTCAGGAATTTGGTTCATACCTCTATAATATATTGCTCTTGGATTCATCCAACTATCAAATACAGCTGTAATACTAGCCCAAAGTTGATCCCAAGGATCTTCAGGAAAAGCTTCACCTGTTTGTGCAGTACAAGCAGCCTTAAAGTCGGCAACCATTTGCTTTAAATCTTCAACTTCTAATTCAGTATCTAAATTAACTCCTTTAGCTTCTTTAGCGCTATAAATAATTTCTTCAAATGGGTCGTGATCTTCTTTTGATTTGGCACCTACACCTAAAACAACACCACCAAACATTTGAACAAATCGTCTGTAAGAATCCCAAGCAAAACGCGCATTACCGGTTTTTGCAATTAATCCTTGAATTGAATTATCATTCATACCAAGATTCAAAACGGTATCCATCATTCCTGGCATAGAAACTCTTGCACCTGAACGAACAGAAAGTAAACAAGGATTTTCATTACTACCAAATTTTGTTCCCATTAATTTTTCAACATTGGCTACCGCAGCTTCCACATCATTTTTCAATAAAGCAACTACTTCATTTTTTCCGTATTTATTATATTCAGTACAAACGTCTGTAGTAATTGTAAATCCAGGAGGAACAGGAATTCCAATTGCACTCATTTCTGCTAAATTAGCTCCTTTACCACCTAATAAGTTTTTCATACTGCTATTACCATCCGCAGTCTTATTGCCAAACTTAAATACCCGTTGTTTTACATTTTTTAATGTCTCCATCTTTTAATTATATTTTATATTATTTTAGTTTTTTAATAAAAAGTGCTACAAATTTACGAATTGCTAATTTATTTTTAATGATTTATCTCATTGATTTTTAGAGCGAAAACGTTTTAGTAATAAAAATTACAGAAATATTAGCAGAAGATAAAATTGGAAACCAAACTGCAACCAAAATATTTTTATCAAATTAGTTAGATTTTAAAAATTGGTATTTAATAATTCTCCTGATAGTTGTAATAATTTTAATTCAGCATTTTTTGTTAAGTATTTGGATTGATTTAAATTAGACTTAGAGTTAAGTAAATTAACTTGAGCTTGTCTGAATTCTATAGAGGTAATTTGTCCTAATATAAATTGTTCTTTGGATCTTGAGAAGTTACGTTTACTGGTTTCTACATTTTTTTCTTCAGATCTTAAAATGAATAATGCATTATTATAAACTTCTAATGAATTTGAAACATTACGTTCTAATTCATTTTCAATTTGTTCTTTTTGAATTAACAAATTATCCTTAATTATTTTTGAATTTTGTATGCGTGTTTTAGATGTTCCACCATCAAATAAGTTCCAAGTTAGGTTTAAGCTGGTATTTAAACCATTTGATAATTGATTTGTAAAAATACTAGCATCGTTTTTTGAATTGTTATAACCATAGAAACCACTTAATGTTAGGTTAGGTAGTAACTTTGATTTGCTTACTTTTAAATCGAAATTACTTAATGCAATATTTTTGTTTGATTTTAAAACTTCAATATTATATTTTTTTGCTTTTTCTAGTAAAGTTGGAAGCTCAAAAATTGCAGTAAATTTTATATTTGTATTTGTAGTAAATTTGGTGTTAATCTGCCTTCCTAAAAGTAAGTTTAAATCACGTTTAGCATTAGCTAAAGAGCGTAAAGTATTTATATAGTTAATATTATCATTATTAACATCAACTTGGGCATTTAATAATTGAAGTTTTGTGCTTTGCCCGTATTCAAAACTATATTTAGCTCTTTTTAATCGTTGTTTGGAAATATTTAAGGATTCTAAAATGATTTTAGCATTTTCATCTAACCTAGCTACTTCATAAAATAAGGTGAATATTTGTAATACTGAATTTTCAATAATGGTTTTGGCTTCGAGCCCAGATAAATTATAAGTTTCTTTTAACTTTTTATAATTATAGGATCTTCCTAAACCATCAAATATAGTATAATTTAAACCTATTGAAGCATTGTAACCTTGAGATTCGGCGTCATTTATTTCAGATTTTACACCATCTCTATTTGTAAGTTCAGTATTATTTATACTATAGTTACCACTGGCATTTGCAATTATTTTTGGTAAATAACCGCTATTATAAATACTTGCATTATTCTTAGCAATTTTTATATTGTTTTTAGCTATTTTAATACTATAATTATTTTCTAATGCTATTTTTAAAGCTTGTTCTTTGGTGAGTTTTTCTTGAGCAAAAGTAGCGGAAAAACTGATTAATAATAAAATGGTAAGTTTATTAATGTATTTCATTCTCTTTATTTTTTAATTCAATAATTGCCCTTTCTACTTCTTCTTTAGAGACTTTTTTACCTGTTATAACCCATTTTATAAAAACTTTAATGCTATTGGAAACCGCTAATAACAAAGGAAGCATAACTAAGGTGAGCACAGTGGCAATGGCAATACCATAGGAAATAGAAATTGCCATTGGTTTTAAAAACTGCGCTTGCCTACTTCTTTCTAGAAGTAAGGGAGCTAATCCGGCCACAGTAGTTAACGAGGTTAAAAGAATGGCTCTAAA
>DGOU01000181.1:952-5557 GCA_002390165.1 Lutibacter sp. UBA4458 | reverse complement strand
CCATCATTTACCATAATTCCAATTAAGGCAATAATTCCTAACCAGGATAGGATATTGATTGGAAAACCATGAATCCAATGCCCTACAAGAACACCTATTAAACTAAATGGGATTAGTAGAATTAGTAAAATTGGTTGATCAAAAGACCTAAATGTAAAGGCAATAACAATATAAATTAGAGCTAAAATGATGAATCCTACAATTTTAATAGATTTCATAGTTTTTTGCATTTCTCTATTCTGTCCTTCGTAAGAAGCTGAAACTGTTGGATATTTTGAAGAAATTTTAGGCATAACATTTAGTTTAATATCCTCTAAAATATCTGTTACACTTTCTTTTGGGGAAACCATATCTGCTGTTACTTGAATTTCGCGTTTACTGCTTAAATGGTTTATAGCAACATCACCACGTTTAATAGTGTAGGTTGCAATTTCTGAAAAAGGCACCTTTTTGTTTGAAGGAGTAGTAATCCACATATCATCTAAATTTTTTATAGATGACCTATCTTCTTTTTTATATCGTACCCAAACTTTAATTTCATCTTGACCTCTCTGAAATCGTTGAGTTTGTAATCCAAAGAAACCATACCTAACCTGATTCATTACAGTTTGTAAATTTAATCCAAGTAGATAAGCATTATCTTTTAATTTAATTTGAATTTCTTTAATGCCAGCAGGATCATTATCTGCAATATCCTTTAATAAAACATTTTTACTTAATATGTTTTTTAATTCAATTTTAGCATTTTTTAGTTCTTTTATATTATTACTTAATAACGCTACAGAAACTGGGCTACCACCAAAATTTCCACCTGATCCAAAAGTTAAACTTTCAATTCCATATACTTTTCCAACTTTATTTCTTATAGCATTGGTTATTTCTGGTGATGAAAAATCTCGTTCTTCACCAGGAAGTAGATTTACAGTTAAACTTCCGTTTGATGTTCCTGGACCAATTCTTCTTATTATATTTTGAACTACAGGAGTATTGCCCGTTTGTTTTTTTGTAAATTCTTTGCTTACTTGCCAAGCTGTATTTTCAATATTAGAAATAATAGAATCTGTAATAATCTCACTAGTTCCTTGAGGCATTTTTAAACTTATAGAAACTCGATCACTGGCAACAGAAGGAAAAAAAGAGGTTTTAACAATACCACCACCAAGAGCACCAATGCTTAAAATAAAAAGAGATATTGGAATGGCAAATCCTAATAATTTATTTTTTAGAAAGAACTTTAAAAAAGGAGCATAAACATTATCTCTAAAATAAAAAAGACCTTTTTCTGAAAGTTGATTTACTTTAAAAAAGAAAGCATTTAATCTATTCCTTTTTTTATCTTTTTTCTCTAAAGCTTTTGAATGTGCAATATGAGCTGGTAAAATTATAATAGCTTCAACAAGAGATACCGTTAAGGTTAAAATTACAATGGTGGAAACTTCACTAAAAAAGTTTCCCATTCTACCGTCTAAAAAGAAAAAAGTTGAAAAAGCTATAATAGTGGTTAAAACTGCAGATATTATTGGAGGAATAACTTCTAGAGTGCCATCAATAGCAGCTTTTATCGGGGTTTTTCCTTTTTCGTAATGGTGATAAATATTTTCGCCAATTACAATTCCATCATCCACTAAAATACCAATAACTATAATCATACCAAATAAGGATAGTACATTAATAGTAACTCCTGTATATGAGGCAAAAATAAACATACCAAAAAATGCAATTGGAATACCAGCTGCTACCCAAAAAGCTAATCGAACATTTAAAAATATAGCTAAGAAAAATAGAACTAAAAAAACGCCCATAGCAGCATTTTTTAGTAATAAGTTAGTACGTTGTTTTAAGGTTATAGAATTATCGCTAGAAATATCAATATGAACATTTTGGTGTTGCTGATTGAATTTAGTTATATACTCTTTAACACTTTCAGCAGACGAAATTAAATCTTCACTATTAGTATTGTTTACAGTTATTTCAATAGCTTTTTTTCCATTAAAAAATAATCTATCTGGATTTTCAGACCAGGTGTCAGAAATATTTGCAATATCATTTAATCTAATAATATTACCATCAGAATTAGCCCTAACTACTAGGTTTGATAGCTCGTTACCATAATAATTTTTATTTCTAGCTCTAATTAAGTAATCCTCACTATTTGTTTTAATATTTCCACCTGAAATAAGTAAATTTGTTTTATTTACGGCATTTGCAACTTCTGTAAAGGATAAATTGTAAGCTCTTAAGTCTTTTTCTCTTACTGCAATTTCAATTTCTTGTTCAGGAAATCCTGTTAGAACAACTTGTGAGATTCCACTTATATTTCGTAAATCATTTTCAACCTTTCTTGCAAATTGTTTTAAAGTTGTTAGAGGAATATTATTGCCACTTATAGTGAAACTGATGGTTGGCCGCATAGTTTCAATTTTTGCAATTATAGGAGGCTCCATACCAGAAGGAAATGATGGAACTCTATCCACAGCGTTTTTAACATCGGATAAAACAACATCAATGTTTTTACCTTTTATAGTTTCAATATTAATAGTTGCTGAATTTTCTTTTGATACCGAAGTAACACGGTCAACTCCTATAATACCTTTTAAATTATCTTCTATTTTTAATACAATACCTTCTTCCATTTCTTCTGGTGAAGCACCAGGGTAAGATAAATGTATCGAAATATTTTGTGAAGGCACTAATGGGAAAAAAGAAGACTTCATGGATAAGGCACCAACTAAACCAAAACCAACAAAAGCTAAAATAAAAATATTAACTGCAACTGGGAAATTTATAAAATATCCAATAAGTTTTTTCATTTTTAGTTTTTATTTTCATTTAAGACTTTAACCAACATACCTTCAAATGCACCAGGAATAGGTTTGGATAATAATTGAGTTCCATCTTTTAACCCTTTTAAAATAACAGAATTTTTATTTTCGAAAACTTTTAAAATAGGAGTTAAGCTTAATTTAGAATCCTTTACTATAAATAGTTTTGAATTATTAATTAGAAGTTTTCTTTTAACTTCATAAGCATTGTTTTCTGATTTTGCATGTAATGCAACTTCTAAATATTGACCATCTTTTAAGTCTTTACCTTGAACTTGAATAAAAGCATTTATTGTTTGAGTAGATGCATCAACTTTACCATTAATTCTAACCACATTTCCAATCCAAGTTTTGGTTTTTTCAAGATTATATAGCTCTACTTTTTTACCAATTTCTAACAAATCTCTATATTCTGATTTAACAGCAACACTAACTTCATAAACGGAAGGGTCAATAAATTCACCTATCTTTTGACCTTGTCTAATTAAAGTGCCAGGAGTTACTAAAGATTCTGTTAATATTCCATTAAATGGTGCTCTTAAAGTGTATTTATTAAGTTTAGCTTCTAAATTTTTTACGTTATAATAGGCAGAAGTAATTCCACGACCAGAAATAAAAAACTTTTCTTTTTCTGAATTGTGTTTAGGAAGATTTTGAATTTCCTTATTAATATTAAAATTTTGTAAATATGATTGCCATTTGGTATATTCCTCAGTATAATCGAGTCTTATATCAGGCATAATGGATATAATAGCATTATATAAGTTGCTTTTTTGAACCTTTATATTTGCATTAAATTCATTACTATTAATTTTTATAATGGTTTGTCCTTTTAAATAATGTGTTCCGGGTTTAAAATCTTTTTTAGATATTTCAAGTACTCCTTGAACTTCAGCATATAAATCTATTTTATTTTTTGCAACTAAATTTCCAGTTGTAGAAATTTTAATTGGAATAGTTGAATTTAAAACCGTTTTTGTATAGGCTGTATTAACTATTTTTTCAGAAGAGGGTTTTACCTTTTTTTTATTGGCTATTAAATATTTAGCCAAAAAAAAAGAAACTACTAGAAGTACTACTGATAAAATTATGAAAATTAATTTTCTCATTTTTTTATAATTTATATTTGTTGTAACTGATTATTATTTAATAATGTCAATGCTAAATGGTTATTCTTTGGCAAATATAAAAAATCAAAAAGGATTTAGAGGTTATTAATTAATCTTGTAAGAAATAAAAAAGAGGAGGCTGATTTCTCAGTCTCCTCTTTTCGTGGGGTTGTTTATTTAAGTTAAAGTTATTATGGTTTCATTGTATTTTGTGTAAGCACATTGGTGTTAACATCAATAGCGGTAGGATTATTACCATACTCAATAGTTAATAAGTTTGGTAAATTTTTAATGCTAGCATCAATAGATCCAACTAATCTGTTATTATTTAGTAATAATGTTTTTAAATTGGATAACTTATTTAATTGTAAAGGAACGTCTCCTTCAAATAAATTATTTCCTAATGAAAGTTCTGTTAAGCTTAGTAATGAACCTAATTCTTGAGGAATTTTTCCATAGAATGAATTATCAAAAACACTTAATTGTTGTAAGTTTTGTAAGTTTTTTATATTAGAAGAAAGATACCCTGTTAAACGATTACTACTTAATTGTAGTTTTTCAAGTTTTGTTAAGTTATACATAGACTCAGGTAAATTACCACTTAAAAAATTATTAAAAACTTCTAAAACTTTTAAATTTTTCAAATTACCAATAGAAGCAGGAATTTCACCTTC
>DGOU01000181.1:0-867 GCA_002390165.1 Lutibacter sp. UBA4458 | reverse complement strand
GCAGGAATTTCTCCTGATAAATTATTCATTCCTAATTCAATTTTGGTAATTGTATTATTTTCAACAGTTATGCCATACCAAGTATTTACATCTGAAGATAAATCCCAAGTATTGTTCCAACTTTCGCCATTTGTTGATTTGTATAAATCAAGCAAAGCATTTTTTTCGGTATCTGTAATTTGAGAAAAAGCAATCTGAAAAGTTGCTAAAAAAACTAAGATAGGGGTTACTACTTTTTTCATAATGTGGGGGTATTGGGGTAAAACTTGTTCCAAATGTATATAATAAATTCCATACAACCAAATAAAAATACCATTTATTATGTTTTTTTTACCATTTATTTTTTTATTGAATTTTTTTATAAAGAGTTAATATTTACTGAATTACTTATTCCTATTAGGATTTATTAACTTAAAACCTGTTTTTTTTTATAGTATATTTGTACGATAAATTAATAAGTTTTTTTTTATGAAATTAGACATATTAGCTATTGGAGCTCATCCAGATGATGTTGAATTGGGTTGTGGAGCAACTATTGCAAAAGAAATAGCTTCAGGTAAAAAAGTGGGAATTATCGATTTAACTCGTGGAGAATTAGGAACTCGTGGCTCTGCTGAAATTAGAGAAAAAGAAGCAAAAGAAGCTGCCACTATTTTAAATGTTAAAGTTAGAGAAAATTTAAGCTTTGCAGATGGATTTTTTAAAAATGATAAAACAAATCAACTTGAAATTATAAAAGTTATTCGAAAATATAAACCTGAAATAGTACTATGTAATGCTATTGATGATAGACATATAGATCATGGTAAAGGAAGTAAATTAGTTTCCGATGCTTGTTTTTTATCGGGATTAATAAAAATAGAAACC
>DGOU01000163.1:18620-18743 GCA_002390165.1 Lutibacter sp. UBA4458 | reverse complement strand
TAAACCAATATTACTTTCTAAAGCCGAAGTAACCCACCAGCCTATTTGTTTATTTTCCGCCAAATTAATCCATTCCTCGCTTCCTTTAAACCCACCAATCAAACTTGGTTTTAAAATAATAAA
>DGOU01000163.1:0-18456 GCA_002390165.1 Lutibacter sp. UBA4458 | reverse complement strand
TTGGAGAAAAAGCTCCATTTGCATCTACGCGCAATTCAATTTCTTTGGTAGAATATTCTTTCCTAATACTTTTTAATAAATTGATTTCTGTTTCAAAATCAATGGCACCTATTTTCATTTTAATAACCGAAAATCCAGCTTTTAATTTATCTTTTATTTGTTGTTTCATAAAAGATTTTTCTCCCATCCAAATTAATCCGTTAATAGCAATAGCATCTTTAGATTGCGTAAATTTAGAAGGAAATAATTCAAAAGAAGTTTTACTTTGTAAAGATAACAAGGCTTGCTCTAAACCAAATTGTATGGAAGGAAATGCTTTTAAATCGTTTAACAAAACCTCCTTATTTCTATTAATATTACTGCATAGCCATTGCAATTTTTCTTCATAATTAGGCACATCATCCGCACTTAAACTTCTAAAAACTGCACATTCTCCTATTCCAAAATTAGTAGCATTACTAATTTTTAAAAAATAGGTTTCTTTTGTTTTTAAAACACCTCTTGAAGTACCGCTTGCTTGTTTAAATTGTAATATATGTTTTTGATAAACTGCTTTCATTATAAAGTTTAAAATAGAAAGGTACAAATATTTAAAAATTTATTTATCTTACGAAGAAATAAACCATTTTTTATGCACGTACCAAATATTCCTAATTTAATTTATTACTCGGTACCATTTTTTTTGTAACAGTAATTATGGAAGGAATTGCCATTTATAAAAAAGAACCAAAGACGTATAGTTTAAAAGACACCATTGCTTCAATTGCCATGGGAATTGGAAATTTAGCAGCAAATTTATTAAGTGAAATTGGGTGGTTTTTAAAATTACTTATTATATGATAATTAAAAGTTTTTACAACTTCATATTGTCACCTATTGGTAATAAATAAAGTTCTTTTTTTGCATTTGAAAATTTTTCAAAAGCTTTTTTATGATCAATTTTAATATAGCCAAAAGTATCATAATGATATCCTAAAACTTTATTACAATTTAAAAAAGTACTTGCTTTAATTGCTTCCTCAATTCCCATAGTAAAATTATCTCCAATAGGTAAAATTGCTAAATCTAATTCGCCTATAACTTCAGGAATTAACTTCATATCATAACTCAATGCGGTATCTCCTGCAATATACAATCTGTGATGCTTAGTTTCAATTACAAAACCTCCAGGCTGACCACCATAATTACCATCAGGAAAAGAACTAGAGTGAATTGCATTTGTATAATGAAGAGTACCAAAATCAAAATGCCATTTCCCACCATGATTCATTGGATGCCCTTCAATTCCTTTTGCTTCAAAATATGTAACAATTTCAAAATTTGAAATTACTTTAGCTCCTGTTCTTTTTGCAATAGCTTCTACATCTAAAATATGATCTTGATGTGCATGAGTAACTAAAATATAATCGGCTTGTAATTTATTAATGTCAATATCTTTTGCTAATTCATTTCCAGAAATAAAAGGATCGACTAACAAGGTTTTATCTTTGGTTTCAATGCTTAAGCTGGCATGACCTAAATAGGTGATTTTCATGGTAAGTTATGTTTAGATGGTTTACTGCAATTTACTAAATTTAATTCATAAAAAAAACCACAGAAATTTCACTTCTGTGGTTTAACAAACAAAAACAATACTTACTTAAAACTTATATTTAATGTAAGTAGTGAAATTTCTTCCAGGCTCTAAAATTTTACCAGATAAGGTATTAGATCCTTTAAATGAATAATTTAAATGCTCATAATAAGCTTTATCAAAAATATTTAAGGCTGCAAAGCCAACGGTTAAATTATGTATTGGTTCAAAACCAGCTCTTAAATCCATAGTGCCAAAACCGGGAGTTTCAGTTTCCATAAAGGAATTTGAAATTCTATTTTGTTTTGCAACCAATCTGGTATTTAAAGCAATCCAAAATTTATTATTTTCATATTTTGCACTAAGTATTGCCATAAAAGGAGGAATTTGAGGTAACGGTTCATTTATATCCTTATTTTCACCATTTGTATAGGAAATACTTGAAGTAAAACTTAGGTTTTGAGAAGCTTTATAATCCATGTTAAATTCAAATCCAGTTTGTGAGGCTTTATTTAAATTCACAAATTGTTTTGTATAAATAGGTGGCGTTGTTGCCATAAATTTACGTGGAATAGATGTATTAACTTCTGCTGAAATATAATCTTCTAAGAAAGAATGATAAACAGTTCCGCTTAATTTAAAATGAGATAAGTTTTTACTAAATGACCATTCTATTTGATTATTAACCTCAGGTTTCAAATTAGGATTACCTACATATTCATAAGGATCAACTCCTACATTAAAATGATTAATATAACGCTCAATCATAGATGCGGTTTTTACACCTCTACCAAATGCTAATTGTGTTTGAAAACCATTTTGCTGATATTTAAAAGAAATATTTCCACTAAGGTTAATTTCATTTTCACTTGGTATATTACCTCCATAAAGTGCTTCAAAATCCGTAGCTGGATCCTCAATAGAAGTACTTATAAAATCTGCTCTAATTCCTGAAGATATAGAAAAATCATTATCAATTTTAAATTTACCTTGTGTAAAAACACCTACATCATTTAAACTACCATCTTGCCAAACTTCATCTACAAAAGTTTTTGGAGGCATCATCATCATACCATTCATCATTTTTACAAGTCTAGTTCTATTCCCTTTTCTTTCAATTAAATTTGCATCTGCACCTACAAATAATTTAGATTGATTTGCAATTTTAATTGTAAACTCAGTTTTTCCACCATAAACCCAAGAATTAACTGGAGTTTCTGCTTCAACCATATTAAACGCAGGACGTTTTTCATTGGTCATTAAATGATCTACATATGAGTAAAATGTTTTAAAAGTAAAGCTCTGAATTTTATTGGTTAAATCTGTAATCTTATAATCTAAACCTGCCAATAAACTGTTGTCAAAAGGAGAGTCCATAGGCAAACCTGCATGGTCAATATCGCTACCATAAGATTGCCTCCACGTTAACTGAATTCTTTGTTTTTCCGTTGGATTTATTCCTACTTTAACAGAATAATCATTGGTTCTAAAAGAGGAAGGAACTTCTGTTCCATTTCCATCAGTATAGTTGCTAAAATCACGATGCGAACCGTTAAGCTGTACATCAAATTTTTTATTGGCATAAAATAAATTAACGCCATTAACATAATTACTGCCGTTAGTTTCATAACCTCCTTCAACACTTCCATGAAATCCATATTGATTTTTAGAAGGGTTTTTAGTTACAAGATTTATAATTCCGCCAAAATTTGATCCAAATCGAACAGTAAAAGGACCTTTTACTATTTCAATTTTTTCAACCTCTTCCGGAATTACGTGAGTAGTAATAGGATCCATTCTGTTTGGGCAAGCATTTAAAACTTTCATACCCCCATCATATTGAACATTTAATTGTTCGTATTTAAATGCCCTAAATACAGGTTCAGAAGCATAAGCGCCTCGTTTTACAATACCAAAACCATTAATATCTTTAAATAAACTTCCAACACTTCTTGGCTGACTAATTCGTTTTTCGGCATCATTAATTACATTAGATTGGGATATATCTTCTAACGGATTTGCAGATACTAAAATTTCATTTAATTCTATTTGAGCAGGTTGTAATGCTATAACCATGTTGTTTTTTATATAAACAGTTTTAGATTTATAGCCTACATGAGAAAAAGTAACTTTGGATGAAGACTTAGCCTCTAATTTAAATTCTCCTAACTTATTAGTTATTGTGTAATTATTAATTTTTGATTTTACAGTAACATTTTCAATAGGTTCATTTGTTTGTTTTGTTACTACTTTCCCTTTAAAACTAGTTAATTGTGCAAAGGTAATGCTTACTACAAGTGTAAAAATTATTGTTAATAGTTGTTTTTTTACCATTTTAGATAGTATATAATATTTCTAGCACAAACAATATGTGCTAGTTAATCAATTGAATTAATTTTATTAATTGATTAAAAAAATGAATTAAAATTTAGTGAATTATTAATCGAATATTCAGAAAACTATCTGATATCCATCAATATAATAACAAAAAGAATTACGCTATTTTTGGCGGTTTTAAAATGGCATTGTATAATTTGAAAGGTATAATGGTTTTTTTACCGTGAATTTTAAGACTATTATTTTTACCAGAATTAAAGGTGTAATTTATTTTAATTATTGAAATAACTGGAAAATCATCAAAATTAATTTTTGGCAAATTAGATTCGTGATTATGATTCTGGTGACTAGCTTTTTCTATTTCTTTAGCTAAATAGCATTTACCATTACATTCTAAAAACGGTTTATCTCTATTTTCACATAATTCCGTTACTATATAATTATAATTAGCATAATAGTCTATAATTGGTATTATTGGACGAACCATTGCTACCAAGTATAGTAAGTAAAAAAATATTGCTAAAAACTTCGTTTTCAATTCTTATTAATTTAATAAAAGACAAAAATATCTTTTTATAATAAAACAAATAATGATTTTTATCATAAAATTACCGGCAAATATACCGATAAACCAAATAAAATTGCAAACAAAAAGGTACTTAAAGCCAATTTCTTTAATTCTGGATCTAACAATTTTGGAATTTTATTTTTATATACAACCAAACCATGCCTTGCTATTGGGATAAAAGCAAGTATAAAAATAAATTGAATTAGGGAATGAAAATTTAAAAGTATAAACAAAAATGCGGTTAAAAAAGAAGCAATAAGCAAACTAAAATGGTAATATTTGGCAAACTTACTTCCTATTTTTACTACTAATGTATTTTTATGAGATTTAACATCCGATTCTCTATCGCGCATATTATTTAAATTTAACACGCCAACGCTTAAAAATCCAACAGAAAAAGCAGGTAAAAATATTTCAAAATTTAAATGTTTAGTAAACAAATAATAACTTCCACAAACACTTAACAAACCAAAAAACAGGAATACAAATAAATCTCCAAAACCGTTATATCCATACGCTTTATTACCTACCGTATATTTAATTGCTGCTACTATACTTAAAACACCAAGGATAAAAAAAATTGAAGCATTTAAAAAATCTTCTTTCCCAAAGGAAACATAAATTAAACTAACCGCAACAATAAAGGTAATTATAATGGTAATTATAATAGCATTTAACATTTGTTTTGGTGAAATTACACCACTTTGTATAGCTCGTTTTGGTCCAATTCTATCTTCGTTATCTGTTCCTTTAACTCCATCGCCATAGTCATTTGCAAAATTAGATATAATTTGAAATCCGGTAGTAGTTAACAATGCTAATAAGCATATTAACCAGTTAAAAAGGTCTTGGGATGCAGCTACAAAACTACCAACTATTATACCTGAAACAGATAGAGGTAAAGTTCGTAAACGCGCTGCTTCAATGTAGTGTTTAATCATATAAAGTAAAAGCTATTTAGATTGCTAATTTACAAATCTTCTGCATTTGCAATTAGTTCTGCAATATCTAAAACTTCAATCTCATTTTCTTTATTTGCAGCTTTAACGCCATCGGTCATCATAGTATTACAAAATGGGCAACCAGTAGCAATAATATTTGGATTGGTTTTTAAAGCATCGTCTGTACGCTCAATATTAATTTCTTTATCTCCCTTTTCAGCATCTTTAAACATTTGAGCACCACCAGCGCCACAACAAAGACCTTTTGCTCTGCTACGTTTCATTTCAACCAATTCAGAATCTAATTTTTGAATTAAATCACGAGGTGCTTCATAAATATCATTTGCTCTGCCTAAATAACAAGGGTCGTGAAAAGTAATTTTCTTCCCTTTAAATTTACCTCCTTCAATGGTAAGCCTACCTTCATCTAATAAGGATTTTAAAAATTCTGTATGATGATATACTTCGTATTTACCTCCTAATTCTGGATATTCATTTTTAAAGGTGTTAAAACAATGTGGACAGGCAGTTACAATTTTTTTAATTTCATAACCATTTAAAACTTCAATATTGGTCATAGCCTGCATTTGGAATAGAAATTCATTTCCTGCCCTTTTTGCTGGATCTCCAGTACAACTCTCTTCTGTACCCAAAACAGCAAATTCTACATTAGCTTTATTTAAAATTTTTACAAATGCTTTTGTAATTTTTTTTGCTCTATCATCAAAGCTTCCAGCGCATCCTACCCAAAATAAAACTTCTGGTTGTTTTCCTTGAGCCATCATTTCGGCCATTGTTGGTACATTCATAGGTTAATTCTTTATTTATATTTTGTGAATATTAACTACTCGTATATTTTTTTATTAGTCTTTTTATTCGTCCTTCCAATTTAATCTATCCATTTGGCTATATTGCCAAGGAGCTCCATTGTTTTCAATATTAGTCATCATAATATTTAATTCTTGTGGTGCAGCAGACTGTTCTAAAGCTAAATATCTTCTCATATCTAAAATAATAGATAAAGGATCAATATTAACAGGACATTCTTCTACACAAGCATTACAACTTGTACAAGCCCAAATTTCTTCGGGTGTAATATAATCGCCTAACAATTGTTTACCATCTTCTTTAAATTCTCCATTTTTATCGATGTTTGCACCAATTTCTTCAATCCTATCTCTAGTTTTCATCATTATTGCTCTTGGAGATAATTCTTTACCTGTAATATTTGCAGGACAAGATGATGTACATCGCCCACATTCTGTACAGGTATAAGCATTCATTAATTGTACCCAATTTAAATCAGTAGCATCGCTTGCTCCAAATTTTTCTGGCGTAGCATTTTCATCTTCTGCAGGAGCTGCAAATGGATCTGCATTTGGGTCCATCATTAGCTGAACTTCTTTGGTAACTGCTTCTAAATTGTTGAATTTTCCCTTAGCATTTAAATTTGCATAAAACGTATTTGGAAATGCCAATAAAATATGTAAATGTTTGGAATAATATAGATAATTTAAAAATATAAATATTCCAATAATGTGTATCCACCAAGCAGATTGTTCAATTAAATGAATAGAATGTTCGCTAAAACCACTAAATAATGGCACTAAAAAACGACTTATTGGATTTCCTAAATGAAAGGTTTGAAATGCAGGGTCTGTAGCGTTCATTATTAAAAACAAACTCATTAAAACCATTTCAAAATATAATATATTTAAAGCATCATTTTTTGGCCAACTTGTCATTTCTTTATTCCAAAAACGAGGAATTCTAACTACCATTCTTCTAATCCAAAAAATAATTACAGAAATTAAAACCAAAAAGGCTAAAATTTCAAAAGAACCTATTAAAACATCATAAAATCCTCCTAAAAATGAAAACACTCTGTGTGTACCAAATAATCCGTCAATTACAATTTCAACAACCTCAATATTAATTATTATAAAACTAGCATAAACAATAATGTGTAATATACCAGCAACTGGACGTTTAACCATTTTAGACTGCCCTAAAGCAATCATAGCCATATTTTTCCAGCGTTCTTTTGAATTATCAGATCTATCAATATCTTTTCCAAGTTTAATATTTCTTGATAATTTTTTAACATTTCTAACAAAAAACCCGACACCTACTACTAATAAAATGGCAAAAAGTATATTGTCTATATAATTCATAATGTATGCTTAATAATTTATTATTTTTAAAACAGGACTTAAAGTTAAGTTTTTGATAACAAGTAAAACTCTTTCTTTAACTAATTTCAAATTTAATGGAATAATTTTAAATTCATTACGAATTTCAACATCTTTTACACAATAAATGTTACATAAATGAATTTTTAATAAGTATTTAAATTAACACCTATTAATTTGAATAAATTTAATTTTAAAACGTAAAAACAACCACTATTATTAAAAAAATAATTTTAATTATTCTACTGCTGGTTTATAGCCTTTATCCTTTTTACCAAACAACGAAAAATGAACATAGCGTTTTGGGTGAAGTTTCATATCACGAAGTAATTCTTCTAATTCTTTTGAAGCGTTAGTTAAATTACCGTACAATTTATCATCCTTTAATAATTTCCCTAAACTTCCTTGTCCGGAATTAATTTTACCTAAAACTTGGTTTAAATTGGTAACAGTTGCTTGTAAGTTTTTAACGGTTACTCCTAAATTAGAATTTACCAAAGTATCGGATAATTTTTTAAAATTAGAAGTCATTTTCTCTGCATTATCTATGGTTTTATCTAATTTTATTTTATTATCAGAAACCAGTGATTTTAAGTTATTAGAAGCTGCATGAAAATTGGTAAGCGTGGCATTTAACTGAGCAATGCTTTGTTTAATATTAAGTCTTGTTTTTACATCTATAATATCATTTAAATTCCCCATAAGAGAATCTGCCTTCACAATAACATTTTCAACTTTTGCCTGTAAAGGATTTAATTTTTCAGTAACTGTAGAAAAAATATCCGATTCTATTTCTCCTTTTAAATAATCACCAGGCTTAGCGTTTTCACCTTCGTACGAAGGGACTATTGCCAAAGATTTACCACCCATTAAACTTGCACTATATATTTTTGCAACGCTATTTTTTGAAAATTGAAAATCTTCTAAAATACTAAACTCAACAATTAACTGACCTCTTTTTTCTGGATCTTTATTAAAAGAAATATCCACTACTTTACCAACATCAACGCCATTAATAGTAACAACACTAGAAGTGTTTAAACCTTGAACATTGTTGTACTCTGTAAAATAGGTATTTATTTTTCCATCAAATAAATTAATGCCTTTTAAATAATTATACCCCCAAATAGATAAAGCAATTACAACTACTACAAATACTCCCGTTTTTAATTCTCTAGTGATTTTCAAATTATTATTTTTATAATTAGCAAAATTACTAATAAAATTGATTAGTAGTTTTACAATTTATGATTTACCTAAAACTTTTTTTAAAGAAACCCTTTTGCCATTTTTAAATGCAACAATAAAAGCAGAGGAATATCCTTTAGTTTTAGCATATTTTTGTTTCTTTTTTATATTTTTATAATTAGAGGAATTTCCAATAAAATACCTATAAATAGAACCAAATTTAACCCTTTCAACATTTTTAATCCCTTTAAAGTTATAGGAATTTAAAGACAACTTTCTTGCTCCTGCAGCAATTTGAACTTTATAAATTACGTTTAAATTAGTATTTGCCTGTTGGGTAGATTCTTTTACAACAAGTTTTTTTTCAATCTTTTTAGGAACATATTTTTCAACAACGCTGTTTACAGCTAATTGTTTTTTATACTGCATAATATCTTTATAAATAGAAGTTGCAATTTTTTTACTTCCACCCATAGAATTTAGAAAAGGACCTTCTATTTTATTAGTAATAAAACCTGTTTCAACTAAAACACTTGGCATATAGGTTTGATATAACACTACAAAACCAGCTTGTTTAACACCTCTATCTCTTCTTTTTAATTCGTTTTTAAATCTTTTTTGAATAATACTTGCTAATTGAATACTTTGATCTAAATATTCTTCTTGCATTAAGGTAATTCCAATAATAGATTCTGGCTTATTTGGGTCAAACCCTTTATAATTATCTTCGTAATTTTCTTCTAAAAGTATTACGGAGTTTTCAGATTTAGCAATTTCAAAGTTTTGTTTATTAGCGTGCGTTCCTAAAACCCAAGTTTCTGCACCATAAGCTTGTGTATTATGTGCGTTACAGTGTATGGATACAAATAAATCAGCATTAGCTCTATTAGCAATACTTCCTCTCTCCCATAAATCTACAAAAACATCTTTTTTTCTAGTATAAATTACCTTGATGTTTTTTTTATTTCCTAATAACTTTCCAATTTGTAATACAATTTTTAACGCAACATCTTTTTCTTTAATATTTCTATAACCAACTTTACCTGGATCTTTTCCTCCATGTCCAGCATCTAAAACAACCACAAAGTCCTTTTTTTGAGCAAATGTATTTGTGTTGTGAAAAAGAAAAAGCACAAAAAACAGAATAGATAATACAATTTTTGCAGATATTTTTATTTTATAAAAGGGTTGTGATTTCATAAATTATTTTAGTTATTTTTGGCATCTGAAATTTGGTGTTACAATTATTGAGCCATACATTTACAAAGTAACAATTGTAAGGCACTATAATTAATTAGCTAATGTATAAAACTTATAATTGCAACCCAAATAATATCTATTTTTTAAAAGAAATTACTATTAAAAATAATTTTAAAAATATACAATTTTCACTTTTTATGGTTGCCGTATTTTGCTGTTTCCATTCGCATGTGTATTCGCAAAAAATTAGCTCTACTTTTGCCAAAGACACCTTAAGAATTGGCGTAAAAGATTCTCTTATTACCAAAACAAAAGATACCATTGTAAAGCCTAAAGAAATTTTAGAAGGTATTATTGACCATAGTGCAGATAGCTTAATTAGACAAGATATTAAAAACAATAAAATTATAATGTATAAAAATGCCCATGTACATTACAAAGATATTGATTTAACAGCTGGTTATATTGAAATAAACAATAATACAAGTGTAGTTACTGCTAAAGGAATAAAGGATTCTGTTGGGGTTTATAGTGAAAAACCTATTTTTAAACAAGGTGGAGAGGAAACCAATCAGGATTCTATTGTTTTTAACTTTAAAACGGAAAAAGCAAAAATTTGGGGATTACGCACTGAACAACAAGGAGTTATTATTAAAGGAGAAACTACTAAAAAAGAAAACGATTCTACCATATTTGTTAGAAATATAAAATTTACTACTTCTGAGAAAGAAAAACCAGATTACTACATAAAAACCAATAAAGCAAAAATTGTACCCAATAAAAAATTAGTAATTGGCGTTAGTAATTTAGTAATTTCCGATGTGCCTACTCCCTTATTTCTTCCTTTTGCATACATCCCTTTAACTAAAGGAACCATGTCGGGTTTTTTAATGCCAACTTGGGGTGAAAACAACCAGCAAGGTTATTTTTTACAAAACGGAGGTTATTATTTAGCAATAAATGATTATGTAGATATGGCAATTTTAGGAGATGTTTACACTAATGGAAGTTGGGGTGTTAGAACGGAATCTAATTATGCAGTACGCTATAAATTTAGCGGAAATTTTAGCTTTAGATATGAAAACTTAATAAACAGTTTACGCGGTTTAAGTGATTACTCTAGAACCACAAATTATAATATTAGATGGAGTCATAGTCAAGATGCAAAGGCAAGTCCAAATTCCAGATTTTCAGCTTCTGTAAACTTAGGAAGTAGTAAATATTATAAAGAATCTTTAAATGAATATAATTCCAATGCATTTTTAAATAATACTTTAAGTTCTTCCGTTTCTTTTTATAAAAAATTTGTTGGTACACCATTTAATTTATCTCTTTCTGTAACACATTCACAAAATACAAATACAGAAAAAATAATCATGTCCTTACCTTCCTTACAATTAAATATGGATCGTATTTATCCGTTTGTGTCAAAAACAGGAGCCAAAAAAAATGCCATACAAAAATTAGGAGTAACTTATTCTTTAAAAGGAGATAATCGCATTAACACATCAGACGATTTTTTTCTAAAAAAAGAGATGTTTGATAATGCCAAATCTGGCATTCAACAAAATGCTACTTTCAGCACAAATATGAAATTATTTAAATTCTTTACTATCTCTCCCAATGCAAATTATAAGGAAGTTTGGAATTTTGATAAAATTAGCAAAACCTATAACGCTACCGAAAATGCTGTTGTTACGGATACTATAAGTGGCTTTAATGCATTTAGAGAATATTCTGCAGGAGTTTCATTAACTACTACCGTTTACGGCATGTTTAAATTTAAAAAGGGACGATTACAAGCAATACGCCATGTAATGCGACCAAGTATTTCCTATGGTTATAAACCAGATTTTAGCAATTATTATGAAGAAGTTCAACAAAGTATAGATCCAACAGATTTATTAGAATATTCCCCTTTTGCAAATGGATTATATGGTAGTCCAAGCAGAAGTTTATCAAATAGCGTAAATTTTTCACTTAACAATACTTTAGAAGCAAAGGTTATGCCTAAAGATTCTACAGATACCAAACCCGAAAAAATTACCCTAATTAACAATTTAAACTTTTCAACCAGTTATAATATGGCTGCTGATTCGTTAAAATGGAGCCCAGTAAGAATGTCGGCAGGAACTAATTTTTTCGATAAAAAACTTAACCTAAATATAAATGCAACCTTAGATCCTTATGCAATTAATGCATCAGGGACTAGATTAAATACGTTTAATATTAATAATGGAGGTAGTTTATTTAGACTTACCAATGCAGGTTTAACCATGAATTATTCTTTATCTAGTAAAAAATCTAAAGGAAAAAAAAGTGACAAACAACAAAATGCAAATGCTAATAATTCAGATGGTATTTTTGGAGACAATTTAAATGTAAGTAATAGATTAAATGGCAATGAGGATTCTGAACCAGAAACAAAATCCGCAAAATTATATAATGCAACTTTTCCTTGGACTTTAAGATTAGCATACGCCTTAAATTATCGTAATAATAACCGACAAAATGAAATTTCCTCTAATTCCTTAATGTTTTCTGGGGATATTGATTTGACTCCTAAATGGAAAGTTGGGTTTTCATCTGGTTACGATATTAAAAATCAAGGATTTTCTTATACGCAATTGCGTTTTTCTCGTGATTTAGATAGTTGGAAGTTAAACTTTAACTGGGTGCCGTTTGGAACAAGACAAACTTATTATTTCTTTATTGGAGTTAAATCATCTATGCTTAGCGATTTAAAATATGATAAGAGACAAGTACCTGATAGGCGACTTTTCTAATTTTTTAAGATATATTTATTAAAAATAAGTTTTATCTTCTCAATTTCTATATATCTTTGAAATTATACCATTTATAAAATTCTCACAATGAAAAAAATTATAAAAACAAAACAAGCTCCAGCTCCAATAGGTCCGTACAATCAAGCTATTTTAGCAGGGAATACTTTATATATTTCTGGTCAAATTGCTTTTAATCCTAAAACCAATCAATTAATTTTAAATTCTATTGAAAAAGAAACTAAACAGGTTATGGAAAATTTAAAAGCTATTTTAAAAGAAGAAAATTTAACTTTTGAACATGTAGTAAAATCAAGCATATTTATTTCAGATATGAATAATTTTACTGCAATAAACCAAGTTTATGGAAGCTATTTTAATGTAGAAACTGCTCCTGCCAGAGAAACAGTAGAAGTTGCACAATTACCAAAATCTGTAAATGTGGAAATATCTATGATTGCTGTAAAACAATTTTAAACCGATTTTATCAATAATTCTGCAGTTGCAGGATTAGTAGCTAAAGGAATATTGTGTACATCACATAAACGCATTAACATTGCTATATCCGGCTCATGTGGATGTCTGTCTAAAGGATCTCTAAAAAAAAGTACCATATTTGTGTGTCCTTCCGCAACTCTTGCGGCAATTTGAGCATCACCACCGTACGGACCTGATAAATACTTTGTTACTACAAAGCCTGCCTTTTCTGCATTTTTACCTGTAGTTCCTGTTGCTATTAAATGAATATCTTTTGCCAATAAAACTGCTTTAAAATCCATTAAAAACTGAATCATTTCCGCTTTTTTACCATCGTGTGCAATAATTGCTATTTCCATAGTTTAAAGATAGAAAATTAATTATAAAGAATTCGAATATTCAATTAAATCCACGAGTTTGGTTGCATAACCAAATTCATTATCATACCAGCTAATTAATTTAAAAAAATTTGGATTTAATTCTATTCCTGCGCTGGCATCAAAAACAGATGTTCTTGGTTCCGATGCAAAATCTTGAGAAACAACCTCATCTTCTGTGTATCCCAAAATTCCTTTGAATTCACTTTCAGAAGCTTCTTTTATAGTTTTTGCAATTTCCGCATAACTAGTAGCTTTTTGTAAACGAACAGTTAAATCTACCAATGAAACATCAACAGTAGGCACCCTAACAGCCATTGCCAGTAACTTCCCTTTTAATTCAGGCATTATGGTTGTAACGGCAGAAGCCGCGTTAGTAGTGGTTGGAATCATATTAGTTATAGCTGATCTGCCTCGTCTCCATTTTTTATTTGGACTATCTACAGGGCTTTGGCTTGCCGTAGCTGCATGAACTGTGGTTACTAAACCTTCTACAATTCCAAATTTTTCATGTATAATTTTAGCAATCGGAGCTAAACAATTTGTAGTACAAGATGCATTTGAAAAAACGGTTTCTTTTTTAGTTAAATCCTTATGGTTCACCCCCATTACAAACATTAGTGCATTTTTTGAAGGTCCTGAAATAACTACTTTTTTTGCACCACTTTTAATATGTAACGCCGCTTTTTCTTTATCGGTAAATAAACCAGTAGATTCAATTACATAATCTACCTCCAATTCTTGCCAATTAATGTTTTCCGGATTTTTTTCAGCTGTAACTCTAATAGATTTCCCATTAACTATTAAAAAATTACCGTTTACTTCAATAGTACCTTTAAACCTTCCATGAACAGAATCGTATTTTAATAAATAAGCTAAATAATTTACATCCAACAAATCATTTATTGCAACTACCTCTACGTTTTTTCTAGCAACAGCAGATCTGAAAGCAATTCTACCAATTCTTCCAAAACCGTTAATCCCAATTTTAACCATCTAATTCAAATTGATATTCTTCTTGAAGTTTTTTTTGACCTAGATTCAGCAAAAATTTATTTTCATATTTCTTATCCTTCAGATTAGAATCTAGCAATAATTTATTATTGTGATAGTATAAAGCTTTTTGATAACTTCTTACTCTTTGAGTTTTTGAAGGAAGTAATTCATTAACTTTAATATAAATCAAATGGTTATTGTTATAATAAAATGATTTTAATTTAATAAAATTATGATCTAATAGCTCAATAGTTTTTATTTTAACAATTTCATTATTTCTATAAATTACTCTTTTTTTAGAGGTGTTATTTTTAAATCCCTTACCAGTGTTTATAGAATTTTTATCTTCTTTACTGAAATTATCAGTATCCTTTGAAGAATTGTTTATATGAGAAACATAACTGTCTATAAAATTAATATAGCTACTTTTTTTAGCGCTAAAATTTATTTCTTCAATGTTATCTTCAGCTTCGTCTTGTGCATAAATTTCACTTTGATTTAACCAACAAAGTAAAATAATTACCAAGTAATAATTTTTATTCATATTATAAGGACATTATATCGCTAACACGCAATAGTTCTTTATTAATTCGATGTTGCCCTTTCACAGCTTTATTTAATTCGGTTGTTTCAATTTTATTATTTATTAATCCTACCATTAAATTAGACTTACCGTCTAATAATAATTCTACAGATTTCACCCCTAATCTACTTGCCAAAACTCTATCAAAACAACTTGGACTACCTCCTCGTTGCATATGACCTAAAACAGAGACTCTTACCTCATATTCTGGTAAATTTTCCTCTACATAGTTTGCAAGTTCAAAAACATTTTTTCCAATTTTATCACCTTCTGCAACCACCACAATACTTGAAGATTTGCCAGATCGTTTACTACGTTTTAAGGATTCTAAAAGACGATCTAAACCTAAATCTTCTTCCGGAATCAAAATTTCTTCTGCACCTGCCCCTACTCCTGAATTTAATGCAATAAAACCAGCATCTCTACCCATAACTTCAACAAAAAATAAACGATTATGAGAACTTGCAGTATCTCTAATTTTATCAATTGCATCCACTACTGTATTCAAAGCGGTATCAAATCCTATGGTAGAATTTGTTCCAAAAATATCATTATCAATAGTACCAGGAATACCAATACTAGGAAATTTAAATTCTTTATAGAAAACCATTCCTCCGGTAAAAGTTCCATCTCCACCAATTAACACCATGGCATCAATTTTAGCTTTTTTCAATTGTTGAAAAGCTTTTTCTCTACCTTTTTTAGTTCTAAATTCTTTGGACCTAGCAGTTTTTAAAATAGTACCTCCTCTATTAATTGTGTTATTGACATTACGTGCTGTTAAATCAATAAAATCACCTTCTATTAAGCCTTGATATCCTCTATAAACACCAACGCAATCTACATGATAATATGAGCATGCACGAACAACAGCCCTTATGGCTGCATTCATTCCTGGTGCATCTCCACCAGAAGTCATAACTCCTATTTTTTTAATCTTTTTTCCCATATGGAGGAAATGCAAAATTATAATTAAATTTTTAATTTAAGATAATTTAGTAATTTTATTTAACTATAAAAAATATTACAACTACTTAATTACCTATAAACTAGCATTTTACAAGTATTTTACCACATTTTTTCCGGATAAACTCCTAAATTTTTAAGCTTCCCAATTTCTGAAGTTACGTAGGCTTTATCTTGCTTATAAGTTACCCCAAACCAACGAGCGTTAGAAGTTAAAACTTCCATAGTAGCCAACATGTTTACAATAACATGGTTTACTACTAACGGAATAAAAAATTCTGCTTTAGGATCTTTATAATTCACTCCTAAAAATTCTTCAAAAAGAGAAGAAGAAATATCAAAATAAGTTGGTGTAAATCCAAAAAAGTTCATAGAAACAATGGTATTTTCATCAATTTCAACTAATTCTTCATTATCATTTTTAAATTTTAAACCATTATTAACTTTTTCAATATGCGTTCTTTCTGTAATACCTGTTAAAAAGTTATTACTATCTACCTTACATTCTCCACGAGAAACAAATCCGTAATCAGAAACTGTATTTTTTAGCACATACCCCATCATAGAAAAGGCATTGGAAGTTTTATCGGTCTCCATTAATTTTTTAGCCATTACTTCAAAAGCTTCTTTACCATAAAAATCATCGGCATTTATAACTGCAAAATTCTCAGTTACTACATTTTTTGCCATTAATAAAGCGTGTGCTGTTCCCCAAGGTTTTTGCCTTTGATTATCTTTATATTTTTCAGGAATATCTTCAATTTCTTGAAAAACATAAACCACTTCAATTTTACCTTCTAATTTTGGGTTAAAAAATGCTTTAAATTCAGTTTCTATACTTTTTCTAATAATAAAAACTACTTTTCCAAATCCTGCTTGAATGGCATCATAAATAGAAAAGTCTAAAATAGTATCTCCTTGTTCTGTAAATGTATCTAATTGTTTTAATCCTCCATAGCGACTACCAATTCCTGCAGCCAATACTACCAATGTTGGTTTATTCATTTTTAATTTTATTTTTAAAATTTATTAATTTTCTTTTATTTGCTAATGTATCTAATTCATTTTTAATGTTTGTGGTGTCTTTTACTTTTTTCTTTTTTAGACCAAGTTTTTCTAATAATTCATTTCCAGTATTAAAATCTATTTGGTAATTTAATCCTATACCTTGTGTGTATCCTTCTTCTTCTTCTGTATATTGAATTTCGTTTTGACGATTAAAAACCGAAGACCTCAAAGTACCTTCTTGGTTCATTAAAAATTCAACATTAACTTCTCCAATAACATTAGATTGTTTTTTAGAGCCAATTGGAACTCCTACTTTGCCATTAATTAAAATTCGGTCGTTTACCTGATAATCTAAAGCCAAAGCCAGTTGATCATCAATATTTAAATTATCCACTCTATTTTTTTCTCCAACGGTATAAACTGGTTTTAACTTAAATTTACTATCGGCTTTATTAAAAATATTATCAAATGCATTGGATAACATATCAAAACCTGTTCCGTATAACGCTGCATTACTGTTTACCGCAATATCGTTTTCATTATAAAAACTACCTGAAACCAATAAGGATATAAAGTGGATTGTTTTGGTATTATTATCATTATTATTTAGTTTAAAAGCTAACTCTGATGCAACTGTAGAACTAGAATTTGGAATTTCAATATCAAAACTACGCTTTGAGTTAAATAATTCACCTGAAAATCTGGTAATCAAATCAATTGGGATTTTACGATTTGCTGTAATATTTTCTAATAAAGATTTCGGATTAGCCGATACCCGATAAACTGCTTCTAAGTTGATATCTGCTGTGTACGGATTACCACTCCAAGAAATACTTCCTCCTTTTTTAACCGTAAAAGGTTTATTTATAAAGCCTCCATATTTAAAATTATAAATACCATTATCTACAATAAAATCGCCGTACATATCAAATTTATCTTTGGTATCTAAATTCATTTGGAGATTTCCTATACCACTTCCTTTTAAATAGCTACCTGTAGCTTTATCTAATACCATTTCAACAATGGCATCTTTAGTAACATCTAAATTAAAATTAATGGATAATCCTTTTAATTTTTTAGAAATAAATTCTTTTCTATTTTGGGTATCATCAACTTCTTTATTTTTGTTAACAAACCTAATTAACTGCGTTGTTTCCACAGTTTTTACATCGCTTATTGGAATTACAAAATGTGTTCCTTTATTAGTTTTACCCTCTACATCAATTACTAATTTATCTGTAAAGCCGTGTAATTTGGCATTTCCTGA
>DGOU01000028.1 GCA_002390165.1 Lutibacter sp. UBA4458 | reverse complement strand
AATTAGATTTATAATTTTTAGTATTGCTTTTTGTAAATTTTGTTTTGCTTTTTTACTTAAATTAATTTGATAATCCCATTCAAATCCTTCAATTTTTAAAATATAAGATTTAGGTTCTTTTTTATAAATATCTCTACAAAGACATAACAATTGACCTGGTGGAACAGAATGCGTTGTAAACTCAAATTTTGAAGAAGGATTTAACACTTCTAGTGAAAACCCATTTTCAAGATGATTTTTATAAGCATCAACAAAAATTACCGTTTCATAATTTGAAATTATTTCAGCATCTTCTACCATTAATTGGTATTTATATAGCAAATTATTGGTATTAAAGCCATCTTTTTCTAGGGCATCTAAAAAATTCCATCCAAGTCCATCGTCTTGTCTAGTATTATTTCCAATTCCAATAATTAGAATATTATCTAATTTTTTCGTCAATAATATTTCCATGAGTATCTTCTAATTCTACAATTAAAGGCATTTCGCCCAAAGCATGAGTTGCACAACTTAAACAAGGATCATAAGCACGTATAGCTATTTCAATTTGATTAAGCATAGGTTCTGTTATTTCTGGAACTTCCGATAAAACATCTTCAGCTACTTGTTTTACTGCTTTATTCATAGCTTCATTATTATGCGTGGTTGAAACTATTAAATTACATTTAGTTATAATGCCATTATCATCGGTATGATATTCATGAATTAGCGTTCCTCTTGGCGCTTCAATAATTCCTATTCCTTTGTTTCTTGGCGTTCCTTTTCTAACTAAATCATCAGAAAGTAGTTCATCATCTAATAATAATTCTTTCATTAATTCAGCACAATGTAACATTTCAATTAGTCTAGCCCAGTGCGTGTGCATCGTCATATTATTTACCGAATTATTACTTTGTTGTTTAAAAATAAGTCGTTCTGCTTCTGCTAAAGGAGTTGTAATAAAAGTACATGTATTTAATCGAGCTAAAGGTCCCACACGATTCCAGCCATCTTTTCTTCCATATTTTGACATGTATGGAAATTTTAAATAAGACCAAGGCTCTACAGCTTCTTTAAAATGATATTTATATTCAATATCTTCAATATTTAATAATTCATTACCAGCAAAATCTATAGATTTTAATCTGCCATCATATAATTCTAAGGCTCCATTTTCTTTATTTACTAAACTTAAGTGATTAGACGGGTAGGCTGCAAAATTATTAATCCAATTGGTGTTTTGTGCGTGGTACGATTTTATGAAATCAATAATTTCTTTAGACCACTTAATCATTGTATCAATATTAGGAATTTGAGCGCCATCTAAAAAATATGCACGTTCTTGTTTGTTAAATGTTTTGTGTACGCCTCCAGGAGTTGCAATAATGCCGTGTATTTTTTTACCGGCTAAAGTTTTAATAATTTCTTGTCCAAATTTTCGCATCAAAATTCCTTTTTTTGCAAGTTCTTTATTGGCTTCAGCAACGGCAACAATATTTCTTTTTTCAGCTGGTGCGTCAATTCCAAATAACAAATCAGGTGATGCTAAATAGAAAAAATGTAATGCATGGGATTGAAAAACTTGACCGTAATGCAATAACCTTCTTAGTTTGGTGGCTGTTGGAGAAAGATTTTCAGGATCTACCCCAACTAACTGGTCTATTGCTTTTGCTGCTGCCAAATGATGACTTACTGGGCAAATTCCACATAAACGTTGCACTAAAACCGGAGCTTCCCAATATGGATGACCTTGAATAAATTTTTCGAATCCTCTAAATTCAACAATATGTAAATAAGCGTTACTTACTTTACCATTTTCATCTAATTTTATGGTAACTTTTCCATGTCCTTCAACTCTAGTAACGGGATCTATAGTTATTTTTTTTGTTTTCATTTTAGATGTTTTTTAATTAATCGTACTTAAATTCAGGATATGCAATAGAAAATTCTTCATTGAATAAAATGTTTTTTACTACACTCCAAATATGATTTGCGTTTGGAGGACAACCAGGAATGTGATAATCAATTTTAACAATCTCATGATTTGGGTATACTTTATTTAAAATTTTAGGAATGTCTTCATGATGAGGAATACAGGTTTCATTATCTTCACTTGTTAAAGAGTTTAAATAGGCTTCTTTTAAACAATCTTCTAATGGAATTGTATTTCTATTTGCTGGTAATCCGCCCCAAATTGCGCATTCACCAACGGAAACTAAAATATCGCAATTTTCACGAAAAGCTCTTAAAACTTCAATATTCTCTGTATTACAACAACCTCCTTCTATTAAACCAATGTCGCAACGTTTGCTAAATTTTTTGATATCAGTAATTGGAGATTTATTAAATTCTACTACCTCTAATAAATCTAGAATGCCTAAATCTACATCTAACAAAGACATATGACAACCAAAGCAGCCAGCAAGGGAAGTGGTAGCTACTATTTTTTTATTTTCATTGGTCTGGTTTATTTTAGCTTTATCAAAAGGAATTGTTTTTCCTATTTCCCCATAATCGTATTTTCGTTGACCAAATGGTTTTGCTATGGATTTTCCTTTTACTAAAATGGAACCCGTTGGGCAAATTTCCATTGCTCTAACTGCTTCTCTATCGGTTAATTTAGCTTCTTGTTTGTAATCAATACCAATAAGTGTTTCATATCCTCTGTTGGTAGAATTGAAAACAGCATATCCATCTTTGGTTTTCACTTCTTCTACACAGCGTTTGCAACGAATACAACGATTTTGATTTATAACAATTCGTTCTGGTCTGGCATCCACTAATCTATCTACAAATAAATGAGGGAAACGAGTGTATCTAATTCCCATTTCATATCCTAAATTTTGCATGGCACAATCCCCGCTTTTTTCACAAGAGGGGCAAAAATGATTTCCTTCTACAAACATCATTTCTAATATTGCTTTTCTAGCATCTAACATTTCGGTAGAATTTACTTGAATATCCATACCTTCATCTACTTGGATAGTGCATCCTGCAATACTTCTACCATTTAATTTTATGGAACATATTCTACAAGTTCCTAATGGGTCAATATTTTTAAAATGGCATAAAGTTGGAATAAAAACACCATTTTGTTTTGCAGCTTCAATTAAATTTTTGCCTTTTTCAGCAGTGCATTCTCTACCATCAATTTTAAAAGTTATATTTTCCATAATTTAATTTTTTAATTAATGATGATTGTTTTTAATTACACTATCAAATTCTTGAATTGCATTTTCCATATCAAACTCCACATTTTGATTTTCATTTTCATTTAAAATTTTAAGTTTAAAGTAATCATTAAACTTTTCAATAGCTGTAGATAAAGTATTAGAAGATGTTTTTCCTAAACCGCATCGGCTAGTTAATTTCATTATGTTTCCCCAACTTTTTATTTCTTGTAAATCCGTTGAGGTGCATAATCCTTTTTTAAGTTTTTGAATTTTTTCAAATAAAATTTGGTTTCCAGCTCTGCACGGTGTGCAAATTCCACAAGATTCCATTCTAAAAAATTTAGTAAAATTTTCTAAAATTTGTACAATACTTCGGAATTTGTTAAAAACCATAATTGCACCACCACAAACCAAATCTTCATTACAAATTCTTCGATTAAATTCAGATTCATTTATACATTCGCCTGAAGGTCCAGTAATTTGAACATAATTTGGAGATGTTGCCTGGCATAGGTGTAACAATTCTTTAACTGTCATTCCCCATTCAATTTCATAAATGCCTGGTTTAGCAATATCTCCAGAAATGCTTAATATTTTAGTTCCTTTACTTTTTTCGGTTCCTATATTTTTAAAGTAATCTGCTCCAAATTCTAAAATTCTGGAAGCATTAGCAAAGGTTTCCACATTATTAACAATCGTTGGTTTTCCTAGGTATCCTACATCCGTTGGAAAATATTTTCGAATTCTAGGTTCTCCACGTTTACCTTCAAGAGATTCAATTAAGGCGGTTTCTTCACCACAAACGTAAGCTCCAGCACCAAGTTGAACGCTTATGTCAAAATCAAATTTAGGAATACCACAAATATTATTTCCTAACAAATTATTTTTATAAAATTCTTTAATGGTATTTTCAATTTTTAAAAGTAAATACTTGTATTCTGCTCT
>DGOU01000141.1 GCA_002390165.1 Lutibacter sp. UBA4458 | reverse complement strand
CCATGGCCAGAAAGCATAACAATTGGAATCTCAGGCTTTATTTTCTTTACCTTTTCAAGTACCTCAACGCCATCCATTTTTGGCATTTTAATATCGCATAAAATTAAATCGTAATCTGATTTAGAAATCATATCTACCCCAATTAAACCATCTTCCGCTTCTTCTACTTGGTAATTATCATTTTCTTCTGAAATAATTTTTTTTAGCACTCTGCGAATGGCAGCTTCGTCTTCAATAAGTAAAATTTTTGACATGTTATTTTCTGTTTTCTATAATATGTATATCTCTTTGTGGAAAAGGAATTTGAATATTATTTTCTCTAAATTTTTTATCTATTGCAAATCGTAATTCACTTTTAATTATGGGTAATATAAAACTTTGATTGGTTGAAAATCTTAAAACAAATTCTAAAGAACTATCTCCAAAATTATTAAATAAAACACTAGGTTTTTTAGATTTAGCAACTTTATTATTTTCCTTAGCAACTTCTATTAACAAATCTCTTACCTTTTCTACATCCGAACCATAAGCAACACCTACGTGAAGCGATTCTATTATTAAACGTCCATTTTGTGTCCAATTATATAAATTATTGGTTAAAAAAATATGATTTGGAATAATAACAACTTTATCATCAATAGTTAATGCTCTTGTGGTTCGCAAATTTATCTCAAAAACTTTGCCAATTTTATCATCTACTTCAATAATATCCTTTAAATGAACCGTTTTATCTAACAACATAAAAATTCCTGAGATAATATCTTGAAATAGTGTTTGTAGTCCTAAACCTAAACCAACTAATAATGCTGCTGAACCTGCTAATAAAACGCTTATTTTAATACCTAAAGAATCTAAAGCAATAATAGTAACAACGATATAAATAAAATATTTTAGAAACGAAAAAACGGCATTAAACTTGTCTTTATTCTCTTCATCCAATTTTTTATTAGTTATTTTTTTGATACCTTTTAATAAAAAACTAGTTATAAAAAACACAACAATTAACACTAAAATTCCTTTAATAGAAATTTTAATATTATTACTTAAATTAAAAGTAAAATTTAATATTTCACGTAATGTTTCCAAGGTTTTAATACTTTAACCATTTATAAATTTCTTTATAACTCGGTTTTTTACCATACATTAAAATACCTATTCTGTAAATTTTTGCAGCAAACCAAACTATTCCTATAAAAGTAAGAATTAATAGCAACATAGATACTGCTATTTGCCACCAAGGCACACCAAATGGAATACGCATTAACATTACTATTGGTGAGGTTAACGGAAATATGGAAAACCCAACGGCTACGGAACCATGTGGATTTTCAATAATAGAAAAACCAATGTAAATAGCTATTACTAATGGCATTAAAACTGGCATCATAAATTGTTGGGTATCTGTTTCACTATCTACAGCTGCTCCAATTGCAGCATATATTGAGCTGTATATTAAATAACCTCCAAAGAAATAAATAAGGAAGGAGAAAAATATTGTTAAAATTGGTAAATTTTTTATTTCCTGAAGCACTAATTGAACATTATTATTAGATGCTTGTTGTACTTGTTGTACTACTTCAGAATTTATTGGCATTACATTAGCACTTTGTGTTGCGTCTGGACCTAAATATAAAGTTACCGCAAATAAAATAGTTCCACCAATAATCATCCAAATAATAAATTGCAATAATCCTGCAAAAGCATTTCCTAATATTTTTCCTAGCATTAATTGAAACGGTTTTACAGAGGATATAATAACTTCAATTATTCTACTTGTTTTTTCTTCAATTACACTTCTCATTACTGAAGTTCCGTAAATTATAATAAACATAAAAATTAAATACCCAAATCCTCCACCAGCAAGCATACGCAATAAACTACCTATTTTAGATGATTTTTCGCCTGTAAAATTTTCAGTGGCAATGCTAATATTGGTTTCTGTTTTCTTTAATTTTAAAACATCAATATTTAATTTTTCTATTTTTAAATCTCTAATTCTTTTATCTAATCTACTTTCAATAGAGCTTATTAAACTTAATCCTGGAGTTTCTTGAGAATAAAATTTTATACTTTTAGTAAGTTGATTTAAACTATCCACTTTTGGAATATAAATTAAACCGTAATAGTTTTTTTCTGAAGTAGTTTTTGCTTCTTTAAAACCTAATTTTGTTAAATCTACATATTTAAGTGTTTTTGTACTTGTAAAAGCTGTAGCTAACTGATTAGTTTCATCTACATAAGCTACTTTTCTAACATCTTCACTGTTTTTTTCGCTTAAATAAAAAATTAATGCTCCTAAAGCAATCACTAAAAGTGGACTTAATATCGTTAAAATTATAAAGGATTTATTTTTAACCTTAGCGTAAAATTCTCTTTTTATTATTAATAAAAGTTTATTCATGATTTGCAACAGATTTTAAAAAGATATCATTTGCAGAAGGAATAATTTCTGAAAAATGGTTAATTTGAGCTTTACTGTTTAAAAATTTAATTAAATCTTTAGTGGTATCTCCATCATTTAATTTAACTTCCATTCTATATTCTCCACTCCCAATACTTTCGTTAAAATTAGTTACTTTAAATTTTTCTTGAACCATATTTAAAATAGTATCATTGTCACTAATTAAACCTACTTCAAATTTATTTTCTTTAAACTGATTTTTAATATCACTTAGTTTGCCATCTAATATTTTATTCGATTTATTTATTAAGGCAATGTAATCGCACATTTCTTCCACAGATTCCATTCTATGTGTCGAAAAAATGATACTGGCGCCATTATCTCTTAATTTTAAGATTTCATCTTTAATTAAATTAGCATTTACAGGATCAAAACCACTAAAAGGTTCATCAAAAATTAGCAATTTTGGTTCATGCATAACCGTTACAATAAATTGTACTTTTTGTGCCATTCCTTTAGAAAGCTCCTGAATTTTTTTGTTCCACCAATTATTAATGCCAAATTTGTCAAACCACATAAAAAGTTTCTCCTTAGCTTCTGCCTTACTCATTCCTTTAAGTTGTGCTAAGTAAATTGCTTGTTCACCAACTTTCATACTTTTGTACAAGCCTCGCTCCTCTGGCAAATAACCGATATCTTTTATATTGTTCAACTGAAGCGGTTTTCCATCTATA
>DGOU01000216.1 GCA_002390165.1 Lutibacter sp. UBA4458 | reverse complement strand
TAGAACTTTCAACTTTAATTAAAAGTTGTGGATATTTTATCATTAATTCCTTACATTTTTTTGGAGCTAAAACTACTCTTCTATCTGGTGGATTTTTACGTTCTTTAATTATTCCTAACTTCATAAAATAAATGGTATAAAATTTGCTACGAAGATATTAGGATTTAAAAGATTTTGCAAGTTATAAATGTGACATATTTTTACTAAATTTGTGCTCTTTTTATAAAAGTTCATTGATTTTTTGGGGACGACTGGTTTTGACTGCAAGGCCAATTGGAATACAAGCATGTCGAGTAATGAAATAGCACTCGTAAATCTCAATTTCAAAAACTTAAACGGCGAAAATAATTTTGCTTTAGCTGCTTAATCTGAATTACAGTAAGATAAGCCTAGTTGCACAAGGTGCAAAAGCTAAATGTCTCCTAGAAGCCTTGGTTAATGGCGTCTAATTTTGAGGCATCGTAAAAATTAACATAGAAATACTACTGTTTCGATGGTATTTTGAAAATTAAGAAACTAAGCTTAAAGTGGATTGTTTTTAATCAGCTTTTTGACTAAAATTAATTAAAAACTAAACATGTAGAAACTATTTTAGTTGCTTGTTTGGACCCGGGTTCGATTCCCGGCGTCTCCACTATTACACCTTCCAAACCCTTATTTTATAAGGGTTTTTTGTTTTAAGCTCATAGTAACGTTGATAATCTATCCAAACTTATTTTATATTGTTGTATCAAACAAATTTACTAATTTTATGCTTAATTACTAATTATTAATATAAAACGATGAGTGTCTTCAATATTTACATTTTACTTATACTGATAAGTTTCGGATTTAGCTTAGTCCATTTCTGAATTGTTTCACAAAGATATGCAAGTAAATTTGTTCCTTATTTTTTCAATCAAAAAATAATATGGGATCCAAATATTGATAGGTTAAAACTTATATTTACAGCAATAATTTTAATATCTCCTTTAGTTGTATTAAAATCTATTTTAGACTTTAACTTGAATAATGAGTATTTTAATTTTATTGGATTAAGTACTATTGTTGTCCTTGGAATGTTATGCCTGTGGTTTGATATTAAAAAACTTAATCCTCTTAAAAGTAATTCGTTCAAAAAACAAGAAGATAAAAATATTCCTTCTGAAAATGAAATATCATTAAAAAAAAATATTTCTGAAGAAACGACACACAAAAATTATATTATTAATTATTTCAATACTTTTCAATATAATTACTCAAATATTAACTTTTTTAATAAAACGGAATTAAAATCAAATATTAAAAATCAGACTAGAGGCCCAAAACAATTCACAAAAAATATTTTTATTGCACTTAAGTATTATATTATTCATTATTATGACAAGGAACAAAGATCTAACGACTTCCATATAACAAAAAAATCATTCTTTGAAAGAATAGCCGATTTAGAAAATATAGATGCTGGAACTTTAAAAAATGAATATGGCAAAATTATAAATGATCGCAACCCCGATATTTTTTTACGAGATAGAAAATATAAAAAATACATACTTCACCTTTTACAAGATACTACAATAAAGAAAAATAAAGAAATTATTACTCTTTTAGAAAAATTCAAATAATAAAGCGAAAAAGAATTAATTCGAATTAATTCTCATATACTTTGTTACTCATATTTGTGGAAATAAATTAAAAACCATAAAATATGAATTATTACGTAAATCCATTTAAGAATCTTTTCAAACAATTAGATGAGTTAAAAGAAATAACCCTTTCAATTAAAGATGCTCCAAAAGAAGATTACACACTAAAATTCTATACAGTCCCTGAGGCTAGTAAAATTTTGAAAGTAGATTCACAAACTATTAAGAATTATAATAAGGCTGGTTTTCTTCATATAGAAACTTATGGAATTAACCGAAAATTAATACATCATTCAGACCTATTTACAGAGGACAATAAACCTAAGTCTTATAAATATCTAAGAAAAACAAAATAGACTAACTAAAACTAGCTATTATGGAAAATTCAAAAAGGATTTTTACTGGGGTATGGATACCTAAAAATATTTATTTAAGTACAGAGGCTAAATGGATAACTAAAGTTTTATTTTTAGAAATCCACAGTTTTACAGCGAATGGAAAACCTTGTTTTTTTTCAAATAATTATATCTCAAATTTTCTAGGTGTTTCTGATAGGCAGGTTTCACGATTAATTTCAGACTTAAAAAAATTGGGATAGGTAACTGAGACACATTTTGAGGGTAGAAAGAGATACTTAAAGAGTAACCTTGAAATAAATTTTCAAACTGGCGAAGCTGCATTGACAAAATTGTCTAAACCAGAACGTCAAAAAAATCCTTCCAGCATAGACAAAAATGTCTATCATAATATACCAATTAATCAGTCCATTGATTTTTCTTTTGAAGAAAATAATTTAGACAAGCCAAAAAAAGCAAAAAACAAAAGAGGAGAACCCCTAAATTAAATTATAAAAAATGAAACAATCAAATTCCATTAATAGTATTCTAAAAAAACATCCTTTAATTTTAGGAAAAGGGGAAAGAAATAAACAGAAATTAGAAAGTGATATTGATACAAATCAATTGAAGCAACTTTTTAATATTGAAGCAACAGAATATTACACCTCCAAAAATAAAATATTCACTATTGATAATTACAATAAAAACTTCTTAAACCAATTATGCAGATACTTTTCACAAGATGAAGCCTTTGAAACAATTCACAATGGAGACTTAAACAAAGGTTTATATATATACGGCAACCCTGGTACCGGCAAAACATCAAGCCTTTCTATCACAAATCAAATGTCAAAAAAATACGCCTTGAAAAACCTGTGGTTCCCAATAATTCAAACATCAGAAGTTGTGATGAAATTTAATACAGAAAAAAATAAAGATTTTGTCATTAAATACTATTCAAATGGCAACTATATGCTAGGTGATTTAGGTTCAGAACCTTTTGCTAGCAATATTTTTATATATGGAAAAGAAGATATTTTTATACAGATTTTAAATGCTCGATATATGCTATTTATCTCTAAAGGAATAAAAACCTATATAACATCAAATTTAACACTTCTAGAAATTAAAAAACGCTATGGTTCGAGGATTGAAGATCGATTTATTGAAATGTTTAATATTCTAAAACTGGATGGAGAAAGTCGTAGATGATAGAATTCAATCATTTTTTTTTAATCAAAAAACCTTTTCTATGAGCAATGCATATTGCAAATAGCCAGGCGGGATGTTGTACACGTAGTGTGCACACTTCCCACGACTGGCAAGAGCAATATTTCATATTCTCTTTACTCCTTTTAAAATTAAAAATTCATGAAAAAAATCATTCAAAAAAATAAAGAAAGAGTCGTCTTTTATTTAAATTCTGAAGACAAAGAATTATTAAATAATCAATGTGAATTGATGCAAATAAAAACATCATTTTTCATTAGAAATTCTGTCTTAGAAAAATTAGGAAAACCCATTTTTAATGTAAAAAAACAAGATTTAGATACTAAAAAATACAGTTCTGATTTATTGCGAATCGGAAGTAACCTTAATCAAATTTCAAAAAAATTGAATTCAGGTGTAAAACTAATGCTAGTTGACCAAAGCACACTTTTAAACGAAATTAAAAATATTACTAACCACATTTTAGAAATAAAATCAAAACTATAATTTGACATGGAAAATAATACCCAAGAAGTTATATTCAATTTAATGCAAAATGTTGTTGACAAACTTAATGAAGTTTCAGCTAAAATTGACATCAAAAATGAAAATGTTGGAAAACCTGAATCAGACNNTAAAACAAATTGGCACTTCTACGCAAGAACTTACCAATACTTTAAAATCAACTAAAGGAACCAATGAAACTTATAATTATAAGTACATTATATTTGGTAAAGACTCCCCTCTCAACACAAAGTTTGTGATATCTATTATTGCATTTGTTGTTATTTCTTGGTCAGGTATTAAATATCTCTCATCATATTTTTTACAGCAAAGTGATCTTCAACAAGAAAAAGAGAATTACGAGTTATTTTATAATTACTACTATTTAAAACAATTTAAAAATCGTAAAGAAATACCAAATAACGTGGCAAACTTATTTAAGAAAATACAAAATAAAGAACCTTCTTTTATGAATGAATATAAGGTGTTAAACAAAAGTTTTGATAAGGAAATACGCAAGCAAGAATTAGAAAACGAATTAAAAAAATTACAATGATAGCTAAACTTGAATCAATTGCACACACGAAAAATGCCCTTTCGTATTGTGAAAAAGGAGGAGAAATTATTTACACAAATCAATGTTTAGGAAATAGTAAAGATATCTATTTACAGATGTTAGAAAACAATGCATTAAATGATCGATGTTCAAAACCAACATTCCACGTGAAATTGAGAATAGCGCCTGGAGACATTGGGAAATTAAACGTTCAAGACTGGATTGATATTTCAAACGATTATGCCGCTAAAATTGGTTTTCAAAATAATCCCTTTGCCGTATATATTCATGAAGAGTCATCGGAGAGAGAACATGTCAATATTGTGAGCTCAAAAATTTTAGAAAATAACAACGTTGTTTCTGACAGTTATACGCATTATAAAAATATGGATTTTTGTAGGGAGATAGAAGCAAAATATAACCTCCGGAAGGTTGAGCGTGTTCTTGAAAAAGTAAAAAATAATGAGGTTTTTAAATCCTCAGATAAACGAATGTAACCTTTAGAAGAAAAGATATTTAAAGCTATTGGAATGTCAGACACTATGGATGATGTAATATTTCATTTAAAAAATGAGGAATTAAAGTTAAAATTGGGAAGGGAATTGGCTTTATGGATGACAAAGGTGTTTATTATAAAGGCAGTTCTATTGATCGTAAGCTTTCATTAGCTGGAATAAAAAAACTTTTAAGCTATGAAGGTCAGGAAAAACAGCTCAATAATAATGATTTTAAATCAAGTTTAAATAGTAGTAATGAAAAAAATAATCAAAAATTAACAGACACTTCTTTATTAAAATCGCCTATAAATATTCAAATTAATATTACTACAAAACCAGGATGTACTTTGAGTAAAAAGGAATTAAAAAATATTACGAACAGTTACGCGAGTATACTTGGAATGAAAGATAATAATTACACTATTCAAATATCAGAAAATGGAACTAAAAACGAATATAGAATGATTATGACTCCAATAATTAATGATTTTGATTTTAGCAATTATTATGTTGACCACATATCAAAAAAAATAAAAGAAAAATACAACCTAATAGATATTGATATTTCATTCAAAAAAGAAGAAATTGATGTAAAACTGAATACAAATTCTATCCCTTTTCCTAAAGAAAAGAAAACTCAAAATATAATTTCTGATTACAAGCTAAATCTAAAAAGCACACCAAACTCTAAAATTCTAGATCATCTTGAAATTAGAATTTATTCAAAACGTGGAAGTAAAATCAATTCACAGACTTTACAAAAAATTTCTAATCTGTGCGCAGCCGAGTATGATTTAAAAAACAATCAATTTAGCATTTACACTAAAGGAACAAGCAATGAAGTTTTCCTTATAAAGCCAAAAATGAATATTGATTTTAATAATTATTTAGCAATTTCTCAAAGTGACATTTTTTGTGCAAAGATTGAGAAAACTTATAATTTACAAAAGATTAAAATACTGCCTAGGACAAGTAGTTTCAATAATAAAATCTATGAACCAATTGATTTAAGAAGTCTTATTTTAAAAGAAAAAATAATTGCCACACTCAAGATGTCAAATAACTCTATAAGTTTCCATGAAAATTTAAAGAGCGATGGAATTTCCTTAATTAACGTTGATACTGAAATTGTATTTTGTGACAAAAAAGGAATCTCAGTTAACGCTTCATTTTTTGACCAAAGATTAAGTCATAAAGGATTAGGTGAAATCATTTCTAATAACGATACTTTAAGAGCAAATCTTGTTAGTGAAAGTACTGAAAGTTATATTTTGGAACTCATATTTGATATTCTACAAACCCTTTTCAATAGTAACATCGAGTTAGACGAATCAGATGATTTTGAAAAGAAACCAAAAAAACGTAAAAACCGAAGAAGATTATAATATGCCAAAAATAATGTGCTAGACATTATTTTGAAAAAGGAAACAGAACATCAAATGTTGATTTTAACGCACGATAAGTTCTTTTTTCAGATGGCAAAGAGTAAAATCAAACACTTTAATTACACCCCTCCCTCTCTCTAACCTACTGTAAACAAGGAGAAATTACTTATTGTATTGGGAAATAAGAATGTCAGTCAAAGGAAGCTAAAAGAATTAAGTTTGACAAAAAATTAATTTTAAGAGACCGTAAATACGTGTTTATAATATGGCATTTAAATCAGAATTCAATAGTGTTAGTTATTTTAATAGGCAGTTAAAAAAACATGAGTTAATTAATTCTACTCAATACCGCAAAGTAGTTAATCAGCAAAATTTATAACTTAAACTTTTTTTAATATTTATTATTACTTCAAGATTTATTCATTCCAAAAAAGAAATTAGTTATATCAAAAAACAATTTACAAATATTCAAAAAATAAAGAAAAGCACATAATTCAACTTTATATGTTAATAAAAAGAATAATGTCCGCAAATTAGAACAAAATGCTTTTGAATATCATTTAAGAACTATCATAAAACTTAAAAATTCTTGAAGAACCATGAGAAAAGTCTAATTTTTAAAGCTAAAAAAAACATCTACAATAACAAATTAAGGTTAAGCACTTTTTATTTAGGCTATATCGGATTTTTATAATAATATTCCTGTTCAATTCACTTTTAAAACTTACGAAAAAATCCTATATCTTTCAAATTCTCTCATTAATTATGCATTCTATTTTATCACCATTACTTATGAAATAACTTAAAATATACAATCTATTCTTATATATTCATAATTATTCCAGTAGATAATTGCGAATATATTTTTTTTATATAAATAATATTATATATTTGATGACTGAGTAATTAGTCAGTTTTTAAATCATGACACTAAAAAAAGTAAAAACCAAAAAGAAAACAGCCAAGGAAAAGATTATGTTTGTTGCTCTTGAGTTGTTTGCTAAAAGAGGTTATCACAGAACTTCTACTATAAACATAAGTAAAAAAGCTAATATCTCTAGTGGATTATTATTCTATCATTTTGGATCAAAAGAGCGTTTATTAAAATCTATTGTTGAAATGTTATTATCTAAATTAGATGATATTTTTGATCTAGAAAATTATAGCGACCCTAACAAAATGTTAGAAATTATTATTGATCGTTTTTTTGAATCTTTACAAAAAAACAGCTCATATTGGGATTTATATATGGCACTATTGTACCAGCCAGACACAAAAAAACACATTCTTGAACAAGTCATATCTCATTCAAAAAAATTCCGCCACAAAATATATAAATTAATGCTTAAAATGGGTAATCAAGACCCTGGAGCCAATTCATTTGAATTTGAAATTTTAAGAGTTGGGATATTTGCATCGTATTTATCTAACCATAATGACGAAGTACTTGAAAAAGCACGTAAAACCATGAAATATAAATACTTATTATAAATCATTTTAATTAACTTAAACTATAAATTATGAATAAATCAACGGCATTTTATTTAATTTTATTTTTCGTCTCTAATTCTATTTTTTCTCAAGGAGGTGTAAAAGGAATAGTGACCAATGAATTTGGTGAAAAAATTTCTCAAGCTGGAATTTATATTGAGAACCTTTCTAAAGGTGTGGCTTCAGACTCAAATGGTAAATTCGAAATAACAAACATTAATGATGGGACTTATACTATTACTTTCTCATTTATAGGGCTTACTACATATAAAAAAGAAGTAACTATTAGTGGAGACATCGTCGATATGGGGATTATAGTACTTGAAACTAGTAGTCAATTAATGGATGAAGTTGTAATTTCAGGTTCCAGAAAAATAGAAAAAATAACTGAAGCACCAGTAACAATAAATGTGATTTCTGTAAAAAAATTAAATAATTTTGTTGGAGATCCTGGAGAGTTGATTGCACAACAAAAAGGAATTGACTTTGTTAAAACAGGTGCATTTGTTAGTGGTTTTAATATTCGCGGTTTTAATTCAGCTTTTAATCCTAAAATGCTTCAATTAGATGATAATAGATTTTCATCGTTGATTGCTACTGGGTTACCAATGGGTCCATTAAGCCCTATAATTAAAGAAGATATTGAGAGAATTGAAATAGTACTTGGACCATCTTCTGCTTTATATGGCCCAAATGCACATAATGGTTTAGTAAATACTATTACTAAAACTCCTTGGAAATATGAAGGTACTGAAATTGTAATAGGAGGAGGTTCATTTAACACAATCAGCACCCGTTTTAGACATGCAAAAAAACTAAATGACAGATGGGCTTATAAAGTAACTGGAGGTTATACTGAAGGAACTGATGTAAAATGGACAGACTCTGTATATGTTGGTGGAATAGCACACCCAGAATTAGAACTTGACCGTAAATCTAAATTTTTAAAAGGAGAAGCTTCAGTTTACTATAAACCTACATCAACTAGTGAGGCAAAAGTAGCATACGGTACAAGTAAAAGTAGCTATTTGGCTGTAACAAATGTAGGTAGAAATCAGATTAAAGATTGGGGAATCCAGTACCTACAAGGTACTTACACCTCAAAACATCTCTTTGCTCAATTATATAAAACTTGGAGTTCTACAGATGATACTTATTCAATTACAACTCGTACAGAAAATTATCATGCTCTAATCGGTGCGGGAAGCACACATGAGGAAGCTTTAGAAGGATCATTTGGAGGGGTAAATCCCCCAACTTTTGTTGATAAATCTGATCGACTAAATGCAGAGTTGCAATATAATAATAGTATAGGTCAATTAGATTATATATTTGGTGTCCAATATCAAAAAGATAAAGCAGATAGTAGAGATACATATTTATTAGACGCTAATGCACCAATTGAACTAGAACAAAAAGGATTTTATAGCCAATTAGAGTACAAATTTAATGACTCAGGCGTTAAACTAGTGGTTGCAGCCAGAGGTGATGATCACGATTTATATGGTTTTAATTTTATTCCTAAAGCGGGTATAACGTATACAAAAGATAAAGGAACTTGGAGATTAACCTATGGAAAAGGTATTGCTTCACCTACAATTTTAAATTTAAGCGGAGATTTATTTGGTGGTATTATTTTGGGTAATGGGGAAGGTTTTACTTTATCCGATGGTTCAAAAATTGATCCAGTTGAAGTAGAAACCATCCAAACATTTGAATTTGGATATAAAGGTAGTTTAGTTGAAAATAAACTGTTTATTGATGCAAATGCATATTATAATATATCTGAAAACTTTTTAAGCCCTCTTACTAATATTGTACCAGGAGGTTTAGCTGGAGGTGCAGTAGTTACTCACAGAGGAGATCAGCCAATCGAAGAATTAACAGCTGGTTTAGCACCAGGTTTTTATGATGCAGGTGGATATATTTTGACATATTTAAATTTTGGAAACGTAGATACCTATGGTTTTGATTTAGGACTTAACTATTATTTTAATGAAAAATATAATATGTCATTTAACTATTCATACTTTGATTTTAGTTTAGACAAAAATGATATGGAAAATGATGGTAATGGTGATGGAGTGGTAACTGTCTTAGATTTGCCTATTAATACACCAAAACATAAAATAAGCTCAGCTTTAAATTTTACTAATAATAAACTTTATGGTTCTTTATTAGCTAGATGGATTCAAAAATATGACTTTTTCTCAGGTAGAAATGTTGCAGCAGAAACAAATACAGATATTATTATTGGTGGAGATCCAGTAATAGAAGGTCAGCGTGTTGGACGTAAGTTTAATTACGGTCAATTGGGTGGTTTCTTTTTGAACTTAAATGTGGGATACAATATTAACGAACATTTTTCAATTGGAGCATATATTAATAATATATTGGATACTGCCAATTATGAATTTGTAGCTTCACCTCCAAGTCAAAGAGCTTTTGGTGCAGAATTAAAAATTAAACTATAGTCTAGTACTGCTAATTATAGCATAAGATAAGAGCATTAACATTTTTTTTGCTCTTATCTTAATTATTTAAATTATCCATATGAAAAAAAAATTTCTTGAATCCAATGGTATTAAACTCCATTATTTAGAAAAAAATAAAAATCTTAAGCCTGTGCTAATTTTATTACATGGTTTAAGCGCTAATGCAAATTCTTTTGAAAGTTATATCAATTTAATTCAAGATTACAGGGTGATTTCAGTTGATTTACGCGGTAGAGGATTAAGTGATAAGCCTAACTCAGGTTATACTATCAATGAACATGTGTTAGATATTATAGGTTTAATGGATAATTTAAAAATTGATAATGCAATATTGGCAGGTCATTCTTTTGGTGGTCTCTTAACAATTTATTTGGCTACTCATTTTTCAAATAGAGTATCTAAAATAGTTTTAATTGATGTTGCAGCAAAGATGAATCCAAACCTCAAAGAGATGGTTACACCATCTGCAACTGGTAGGTTATTTAAAAGTTGGGAATGTTATAATGAATATTTAAACGATATGAAAAAAACACCTTTTTTAAAGGGAGAATGGAGTTCAGAAATTGAAACCTTTTATAAGGCAGATTGCATTGAAACCAAAAGAGGAATTGAGCCAAGATCAAAAGTAGCACATATTCAGCAAGCAATAGAGGCAGTTTTAGACTCTAATAATAATTGGGAATTATTAATCTCACAAATTAAACAACCCACAATTGTTATAAATGCATTAGATACATTTATTAACGATCAATACATAGTATCCAAAAAAAATGCAACAGAAACAGTTAACATAATTTCAAACTGCAAACTCGTTCTTGTAGAAGGCAATCATGTAACTATGTTATTTGGAAAAGGCGCTAAACAAACTGTAGATGTAATTAATAAATTTATACTAAATTAAAAATGGGATTAGCTTGGATACTCTTTACTATTTACCTTTTAGGAACTTCTTATCTTGGTTATGTCGGTTATAAAAAAACAGAAGGATTTAGCAGTTTTGCAATTGGTAAAGGTGATCTATCACCCTTTGTTGTAGGAATAACATTAGCTGCAAGTACAGCATCTGCATCAACATTCATTATTAACCCTGGGTTTGTTTATGTAGATGGATTATCAGCATGGATTAATATGGGACTAGGAACATTTTCTGGAATCATGTTCATGTTAATTGTTCTTTCTTTTAAATTCAGAAAAATTGGAGCTACAAATAATGCCTTAACAGTCCCTGATTGGATTGGTAAACGTTATAATTCAAAGGGCTTTTCTTTTTACTTTGCAGTTATTAATTTACTGTCATTTGCATTTGTAGTTTTATTAGTTGGTGGAATATCAATAGTTATGCAAAAATCGTTAGGCGTAACCAATACTACTGCATTACTAATTACTTTAGTTTTTGTTACTGGATATGTATTTTTTGGTGGTACCTATGCACATGTTTATACAAATTTGTTCCAAGGTATATTAATGGTTATAGTTAGTATAATTATACTTTGGTCTGGTATAGAATTAATGTTGAAAACTGGCGATCCTGATTTTATTCAACAAATTTATAATGAAGACCCCAATTTATTGGCTTGGATAAACAAAAAAGGAACTCTTTTTAATGACTTCTTCTCTATTTACATTACTGGTTTTTTTGTTGGAGCGGCATTAGTTTCACAACCACATATACTTACTAAAGCTTTATATGTAAAAACTGATAAGGATGTTAAAAAATATCTATGGGTTTTTGGTGTTATTTTACTGTTGTTTATGTTCTTAGCCACTGTAGGCTTTTTTGCTCATATAAATGTAGCTCCAGAACAATTAATTGATAATAACACTGGAAAGTTTAGACAAGATTTAGTCATGATAGTATATCTTGCAAATACATTTCCTGATTGGGTTTTTACAATAATAAGTGTAGTTTTAATAGCAGCGGCAATGTCAACTTTAGATGGCTTATTAGTTAGCATTTCAACAATTACCGCAAACGATCTAATATTAAATATCATTGATAGATTTTCTAAAAAGGAATTAACCGAAGAAAAGAAAATGAAGATTGCCTTTAAAGCAAGCCATCTTATTTTAGTAATAATAGCTGTTTTAGTATTCTGGGTTAATATTAATCCACCAAAATTATTGGGTATATATGGTCAAGTTGGTGTTTATGGTGGTGTATTAGCAGCTTTAACCCCTTTAATAGTAGGTGTATTATTTAAAAATACACCCATAAAATTAGTGTGGACATCTTCAGTAATTGCGGTTTTAATACACTTTACATTATATTTTTATGGAAATAAACTATTTCCAAACACATCTTTTACATTTGAAAATCCTGCAGTAACAAGTACTCTAGCTATTATAGTTGCAGTATTACCTGCATTAATAATAGCTTGGATAGCTAATAATAAATACATTAAAACAAAAAAAAATGAATAATAATACGCACATTATTGGTGCTTATAACACAAAATTTGGAGTCCTAAAAGAAGAAACTATTTATAGTTTATATGCAGAAGCTGCTAAAGGTGCAATTAATGACGCTGGAATTGATATAGCTGAAATTGATGCAGTTTTTTTAGGTAATTATAGTGGAGGAAACTTTAACAACCAAGAGCATATTGCACCATTTGGTGTTAATATTCTACCCGAGTTACGATTTAAACCAATGTATAGAGTTGAAAATGCTTGTGCATC
>DGOU01000219.1:11896-12017 GCA_002390165.1 Lutibacter sp. UBA4458 | reverse complement strand
AGGATATATAAAATTTTGGATAGTATTCTTGTTCTCTTTTAGCTTTTAAAAGATTAGGATATGCAAAAGATTGCCAAACATTGCTATCAAAAACATCATCTTTTTTAAACACTTCTATTTT
>DGOU01000219.1:3699-11826 GCA_002390165.1 Lutibacter sp. UBA4458 | reverse complement strand
GATGAATTTTTAGGTGGATTAGGATAATAGGCAGCAGGACTTAAAAGTAAAACGGAATTAAAAAGTTCTGGTTTTAATAAGGCAAAACGCAAAGCACCATAACCTCCCATTGAATAACCAGCCATAAATCTAGAATGCGGTTTATTATCTATTTTATATTTAGATTCTACCAAAGGCATAAATTCATTAAGATAGGCACTTTCCATTTTTAATTGACTGTTAACATACCATGAATTACCAGCATCCATAGTTACAGCAACTATTGGTGGCACAATTTTATAGTTAATTAAACTATCTAAAGTTTTTTTAATATTGCCTTCTTTTGAATTTACCCAGCTATCTTCATTTCCTCCATGTCCGTGTAATAAATATAAAACAGGAAATTGTTTTTTATCATTATATACCTTTGGCAAATAAACATTATACGCTATATTTTTTCCTAATTTATCAGAAAAAAATGATTGCTTAATAATTTTTGAAGTTCTCTTTTCTTTTACAGGGCTGCAAGCAGTGAAAAGCACAAACATGTACAAAAACAATCCTTTATAGGTAAAAACATTATTTAACATATTTTGTTTTTTTAATAAAAGAGAGAAAAACAAAAGATAAAACAAAGAAAACAGCTAAAAACAGTACGCTATATTGCATAGATCCAGTTAATGAAACTAATAAGCCAAATACAATCATGCCAAATACAATTGCCAATTTTTCGGTTACATCATAAAAACTAAAAAAAGTAGCATGGTCTTCTGTTTTTGGTAATAATTTTGAATAGGTTGAACGCGCTAAAGATTGAATTGCTCCCATTACCAAACCAATTAACGCTCCTAATCCATAAAAATAATAAACTACATTTTCTTGGTCTTTGTCTAACATAAATGCAGAAAGACAAACCAAGGTCCAAATGGTAACGGTTATTTTTAAAGTAGCCATATTACCAATTTTATCAGATAATCTGGAAAATAAAAAAGCGCCAATTATAGCTACAATTTGCACTACTAAAATTACTATAATTAAGTTTAAAGTTGGCAAACCTAATTCCTTACTTCCAAAAATACCTGCCATTAAAATAATAGTTTGTACACCTACACTAAACATAAAAAAAGCTATAAGAAAAAACTTTAATTCATTATGTTTTATTACTTCTTTTGCTACCACTTTTAATTCTTTTAAGCCTTTCCAAATAAAATCTTTTTTAGGTTTTCTATTATACACATTATTTGGCAATCGTTTATACGTAATTTGTGCAAACCCAAGCCACCATATTCCCACCAATAAAAAGGTAATACGAGAAGCCATTCCTGCATTAGGCAAACCAAATAATTCAGGTTTATTTATCATTATTAAACTAAATAATAATAAAAATATAGAGCCCGTATAGCCAAAAATAAACCCTTTTGCACTAACATCATCTTGTTGTTCTGGATAAGCTACTTCCGGTAAATATGCATTGTAAAAAACAATACTTCCCCAAAAGCCAATACTTGCAAAAATGGTAAATACAATACCAACCCAAAGTGATTGTTCTCCTTTAAAAAAGAATAAACTCATAACAGATAAAGATCCAATAAAACAAAATGCCTTTAAAAATTTTAATTTGTTTCCTGTATAATCTGCAATACCAGATAATATTGGAGAAATAAATGCAACTATTAAAAATGAAAATGCAAGTGTATAATCATACAAAGTAGTTGGAGTCCATTGAGTTCCTAAAAAAGTGATTTTCCCATCTATATTCTCAAAAGTTTCTGTTAAACTACTATAATAAATAGGAAATACTGCGGTACTAATTACTAAAGAATAAACTGAATTTGCCCAATCGTAAAATGCCCAAGCATTAATTAATTTTTTATCGCCTTTTTGTAATGTATTCATAAATAAAAACCGTTTTCAATAAGTGAAAACGGTTTACAATATACTATAAATATTTTTTAAAAACTTTTATTGATGATTACTTAATTGTTGCGCATTATATTTTTTAGCTAATACTTTTGCCGTTGGCAAATAAGCTTTCAAGTTTTTAATTCGAGTTTGATCCGATGGATGGGTACTTAAAAATTCTGGAGGTTTATTTCCTTTGGATTGTTGACTCATTCTAACCCATAAATTAATAGATTCTTCAGGTTTATATCCGGCCATAATCATAAAAACCACACCTAATTTATCCGCTTCAGTTTCGTGAGTTCTGCTAAATGCTAAAACTCCTAAAGTAGAGCCAACTCCAAAAGCTGTATTCCAAATTTGTCGAGTTTTAGGATTTTTATTATTTGTACTTAAAGCAACTGCAATTCCTCCAGCTTGTTGTAACATTCCAGAAGTCATTCGTTCTTGTCCGTGTTTAGCAAACGCATGCGCCACTTCGTGCCCCATTACGGCTGCAATACCATCCTTATTTTTACATATTGGTAAAATACCGGTATAAAAAACTACTTTACCACCTGGCATGCACCAGGCATTAACTTTTTCATCTTCAATTAAATTAAATTCCCATTTATAACTGTCGGCTTCTTTAGCCATTCCATTTGCTCTCATAAACTTATCTACAGCTACGGAAATATTTTTACCAACTTCCCTAATTTCATTGGTTTCTGCTACATTTTTTGAAATTTTATTTTCCTTTAAAAAACCTTGATATTGAGCAAAACTAGACGGTAAAACTTGCGCATCACTAACTAAATTTAACCTTTTTCTTCCGGTTATTGGTACAGTGCTACAACTAACTATAAAAGAGGTAACAACCAATAAATAAATAATTTTTTTCATTTTTTAGATTTATTTTAGATAATTCTAAAAATACAAATTCTATATTTACATTCAAAATAAATTTTTATGAACTCCTTAAAATCCGAAGAATTTAAACCTCAAATTAATTATACTAAAATTCCAAAATCCATTTTACTTACAGGCAAAGCATTACAACGCCTTTCTCCATATCTAGCAACTAAATTTGCAATAAAAATATTTAGGACACCTATAAAATTTAAAACTCCTGAAAGAGAGAAAACGATGGAAGAAAATGCTCAAAAAAGTATGGTTTTAATTCCTAAGTTACATAAAGAAATTATGGTTTATTCTTATGGAAATTCAAAAAGAAAAGTATTATTGGTACACGGATGGTCTGGGAGAGGAACCCAACTGTATAAAATAGCAGATAACTTATTAGAAAATGGGTTTATGACTATTAGTTTTGATGGCCCTGCCCATGGGCATTCCAATGGCAAAACTACTATGATGAATGAATTTGTTACCTCCATTATGTATTTAGAAAAAAAATATGGCCCTTTTGAATATGCCATTGGACATTCCTTAGGTGGTATGGCGGTTTTAAATAGTGTAAAACAAGGATTAAAAATAGATAAAGCAATTAGTATTAGTGCAGGTTGTGTTATTACAGATATAATTAAAGATTTTGTAAAAAAAATAGAATTAAAACCATCGATTGTTTCTAAAATAAAAAAGAATTTTTATAAAAAATTTGGAGAAGATATTGATAATTATTCTGCAAATTTAGCGGCAAAATCCGTGGATATTCCAACTCTAGTTTTACATGATTCTGACGATAAAGATGTAGATGTAAGTTGTGCACATAACATTCGTCAAAATTTAAAGCAAGGAGAACTTTTAATTACCCAAGGTTTAGGACATAGACAAATTTTAAAAAATGGTGCTGTTATTAAAAAAATTATTGAATTCATTAAATAAATGTATTGAGATGAAATTTTCACTTTTAATTATTCTACTTTTAGGAATTAATTCAAACAGTTTTTCTCAACAAAAACCTACTAAAATGACTAAAAAAATGGTAAAAACAGAGGCAGAATGGAAATCTATTCTTTCCCCTGAAGAATATTATGTTCTTCGAGAAAAAGGAACAGATGCTCCAAGTGAAAAAGGCTATACTTCATTTTTTGAAAAAGGAACCTATGTTTGTGCAGCTTGTGGCACTCAACTTTTTATATCGAATTCTAAATTTGAATCGCATTGTGGTTGGCCTTCTTTTGATGATGCTATTAAAGGTAAAGTAAAATATGTATTAGACAAAAGCCATGGCATGATTAGGACGGAAATAATTTGTGCTACTTGTGGTGGACATTTAGGCCATGTTTTTGAAGATGGGCCAAAAGAAACTACTGGCAAGAGATTTTGCGTAAATACAACTTCTATAAAATTTATAAAACAAGAATAAAAAATATTATTTTTATTACTACTATTTTTTTTATTATGGCTAAAATTAATCCGACAGCAGCAACACTTATAGATAATTATATTGAAAATCTTCCTGATTTTTCTAAAGATATTTGTTTTCATCTTAGAGAATTAATTCATCAATCTAATAATAATGTTATTGAAGATTGGAAATGGAAAATACCCATTTTTCAGCTTAATGATATGGTTTGTGGCTTTGCTGCATTTAAAAAACATGTGACTTTAACTTTTTTTAATGGTGCAGTAATTAAAGATACTTACCACTTATATTCAGAGGATTGTTCTGCAAAAAATAGTCGTAGTATTAAGTTTACTTCCATAAATGATAACCAATCTAATCAATTAAAATATTATTTAAAAGAAGCTTTTTTATTGAGTGAAAAGGGTGTTAAGAAAGATACTAGTAAAGAGAAATTTGAAATTCCTGAATTGTTTAAAAATGCCTTATCAAAAAACAAAGTTGCTAAAGAAAATTTTGAGAATATGGCATATACATATCGGAAAGAATATGCCTTACATATTGCCAATGCCAAACGAGAAACAACTAAACTAAATAGATTAAAAAAAGTTATGGATAATTTAGAGAATAATATTAAAATGCACGAACAATACTTATAAAAAAACTGCTTGCATTAAAATTATTTGAATACAAGCAGTAATTTAACCTAATTAAACAAACATTACTTTCGGCTTGGTAATTGAATAATTACACAATTGCCATAATTTAATTCCTCCGCCAACATTAGCAACTTCAGTAATATTGTTATGTACCAATATAAGTTGACTGATATAAGCACGTAAACCACTTCTACAAATTAAAATTACAGGTTTATCTTCATTTTTAATAAAATCAATCTGATTTCTAATTTCATCAACAGGAATGTTAACGGCATTCGGCAAAGTTCCTGCTTCATATTCTTCATTTGTACGTGTATCAATCAATAAATATTCTTCTGCAGGTGTTTCTTCTATAAAAACCGCCAAATCTTCCACAGAAATTTGAGGACATTTTTCAGTGATAACATTTTCTGAAATAAAGCTAGATACTACAACAGAATCTTTTGCAGGTGAATATGGTGGCGCATAAGCCAAATCTAATTGTGATAAATCTGATATTTTAAGCTTTGCATAAATAGCTGTACTTAATACATCTATTCGTTTATCTACTCCTACTTCACCAACTAATTCAGCGCCATAAATTTCTTCTGTTTTAGCATCAAAATATATTTCCGATACTATTTCTTTTTTATTTGGATAATATCCTGGAGTTGCACCAACTATAGATAAAACCGTTTTAAATGCAATATTATGCTCTTTTAAATAAGCTGGGTTTAATCCTGTGCGCGCAAATGTATAGTTAAACACCTGAACAATAGCGGTATGGTAAGCTCCTTTAAAAATAGTTTTTCTGCCAACAGCATTTGCTCCTGCTGCTCTACCTGCTTTGTTAGAATGCGTTCCCAACGGAAAATATCCATATTCATTTGTTTGCAAATTTTTAATAGCAACATTATCACCAGCGGCATAAACATCTTTTATAGAAGTTTCCATTTTATCATTTACAATTAAAGCTCCATTTTTAATATGTTTTGCTCCTTGTTGTATTAATAAATCAGTATTTGGTTTTATACCAACACTTAAAATTACAAAATTAGTTTCAACAGGTATTTGTCCATCAATAATTACTTGATGAATTTTACCATTTTCATCTAATTTAAATTCATTTACTAAACCAGCTGTTATTACTTTTACACCATTTTCAAGTACAATTTTTTCTGCAATAGCACCAAATTTTGGTTGCCACATAGATAAAATTTGATTAGCTCCTTCAATTAAAGTTACCTGTTTACCTGCGTTTTGTAAATTTTCAGCAACTTCAATTCCTATTAAACCACCGCCTATAACTGTAATATTTTTAGAAGTTGAAGCTAAACCTTCTTTCATAATCTTGTCAAAATCATACATAGATCTGCAAGTGGACCAATTTGTTGCTATATTAATATTTTTTATTGGGGGAACTACGGATTTTGCACCTGTTGCAAAAATTAGCTTATCGTAATTATAATCTCCTTTATTTGAAAAAACAATTTTATTAGCCGTATCTACATTTAAAATTTCTTCGTTTAATTTAACATCTACGTTAAACCTATTCTTCATTAAATCTGGTTCTACAACAATTAAATCTTTTCTGTTTTCAATTATACCAGAAAAAGCATAAGGCATACCGCAAGTAGCATAACTTATATTTGGTCCTTTTTCAAATAATATTATTTCGGCAGTTTCATCTTCTCTTCTTGCTTTTGCCGCGGCGGACGGTCCAGCGGACAACCCTCCAATTATAATAATTTTTTTCATTTCTAAGTTTAAATTTTACGCAAAGTACCAACCATTTTAATTAATGGCATGTAATTATTATTACTATAACGTTTTCAAAAAAATTAATATTCAATTTTAAAAAAATCAATCCTATAAAATTCAGTAGATTTCATTAAAAACATAAAATATTAATTAAAACTATTTATTACAATTTAGTATCTTTGCAATTCTAAAAAAAGAAGCAAATTTTATGTTTAATAATTTAAGTGATAAATTAGATAAAGCCTTTCATGTATTAAAAGGACATGGAAAAATTACCGAAGTAAATGTAGCCGAAACTCTTAAAGAAGTTAGAAGAGCTTTATTAGATGCCGATGTTAATTTTAAAATTGCTAAAAACTTTACAAAAATTGTAAAAGAAAAAGCGATAGGACAAAACGTATTAACTACGTTAAACCCTAGCCAGTTAATGGTAAAAATTGTAAAAGATGAATTAACTGAATTAATGGGTGGTGAAACTGTTGGAATTAATCTTTCTGGTGCACCAACAGTAATTTTAATGTCTGGTTTACAAGGTTCAGGTAAAACCACTTTTTCTGGAAAACTTGCAAATTACTTAAAAACTAAAAAAACAAAACAGGTTTTGTTGGTTGGTTGTGATGTTTACAGACCTGCAGCAATAAATCAATTACAAGTTGTTGGAGAACAAATTGGAGTAGAAGTTTATGCAGAAATTGACAATAAAAATCCTGTTGAAATATCTAAAAATGCTATAAAACATGCAAAATCTACTGGTAAAAATGTAGTAATTATTGATACCGCTGGTCGTTTAGCTGTTGATGAGCAAATGATGACCGAAATATCTAACATTCATAAAGCTGTAAATCCACAAGAAACATTATTTGTGGTAGATTCTATGACAGGGCAAGATGCCGTAAATACTGCAAAAGCGTTTAATGATATTTTAAATTTTGAAGGTGTTGTACTTACCAAATTAGATGGAGATACTCGTGGTGGTGCTGCTTTATCCATAAAATCGGTGGTTAATAAACCCATTAAATTTATTGGTACTGGCGAAAAAATGGAAGCGATTGATGTTTTTCATCCTGATCGTATGGCGGAACGTATTTTAGGAATGGGTGATGTTGTATCGTTAGTAGAAAGAGCGCAAGAACAATACGATGAAGAAGAAGCTAGAAAAATACAAAAGAAAATCGCAAAAAATCAGTTTGGTTTTGATGACTTTTTAAAACAAATTCACCAGATTAAAAAAATGGGGAATATGAAGGATTTAGTTGGTATGATTCCTGGCGCTGGCAAAATGATGAAAGATGTAGATATTGACGACAATGCTTTTAAAGGAATAGAAGCAATTATTCATTCTATGACTCCTTTAGAAAGAACGGAACCAAAAACTATTAACGCAAGTAGAAAAAAGAGAATTTCAAAAGGTTCTGGAACCACTATTCAAGAAGTAAATCAATTGTTAAAACAATTTACTCAAATGAGTAAAATGATGAAAATGATGCAAGGTGGTGGTGGCAGAAAAATGATGCAAATGATGAAAGGAATGGGAAAATAAGTTTTAAGGAAAGCTGAAAAAAA
>DGOU01000219.1:0-3674 GCA_002390165.1 Lutibacter sp. UBA4458 | reverse complement strand
AGATTTAAAACTTGAAATTGCAGAATCTGTAAAACAAATAAAAGCTAACGGAGGTAAAACTCCTCACCTAGCAGCAGTTTTAGTTGGAGAAAATGGTGCAAGTATAACTTATGTTACCGCAAAAGTAAAGGCTTGTGAATTAGTTGGTTTTACATCTACATTAATTGATTTACCTGAAAACACCTCCGAAGAAAAATTATTAGAGGAAATTGAAAAACTTAATAACAATAAGGATATTGATGGTTTTATTGTACAGCTTCCTCTTCCAAAACATATTGACGAACAAAAAATATTAATGGCCGTAAATCCTGATAAAGATGTAGATGGATTTCATCCAACCAATGTTGGGAAAATGACATTAGATTTACCTAGTTTTTTACCAGCAACTCCTTTTGGTATATTAGAATTGTTAGAACGTTATAAAGTAGAAACTTCAGGCAAGCATGTAGTAGTTATTGGTAGAAGCCATATTGTAGGCAGACCAATGAGTATTTTAATGAGTCAAAAAAGAAAAGCTGGCAATGCAACGGTTACCGTAGCACATAGTAAAACAACAAACTTAAAAGAATTAACCTTACAAGCTGATATTATAGTAGCAGCTTTAGGAAATCCAGAATTTTTAACTGGCGATATGGTTAAAAAAGGCGTTACCATTATTGATGTTGGTATAACCAGAGTAGAAGATACTACTAAAAAAAGAGGTTATCGTTTAGCTGGTGATGTTCATTTTGAGAGTGTTAGTAAAAAAGCTTCCTTTATTACTCCGGTTCCTGGTGGCGTTGGGCCAATGACTATAGCCATGCTACTAAAAAACACCTTACTTGCTTGCGAGAGAAAACACCAATAAATTTTTAATTAGCAAATAATTGAGTTGGATTTTTAAAAGCTTTAAATTCCAAAGCATTACCTGATGGATCTAAAAAAAACATGGTTGCTTGTTCTCCTATTTTTCCTTCAAATCGAATATAAGGCTCAATTATAAAGTGGATTTTCTTCTTTTTTAAATTTTCTGCTAAACTATTAAAATCCTCCCATTTTAAAACTACTCCAAAATGTGGTACAGGTACATTTTTGCCATCCACAACATTAGTGTGTAATTCCTTTTGATCCTCTACTGGTTTATAATGAATTACTAATTGGTGACCAAAAAAATTAAAATCTACCCAAATATCACTACTTCTTCCTTCTTTACAATTCAAAATATCTCTATAAAAAGAACGACAAATTTCTAAATTATTAACTGGTATAGCTAAGTGGAAAGGTTGTATATTACTCATATTTCATTTTCTCTATGAACCAATTCTATAGAAAAAGCTGGATTACATACCGAAATATATTCACAATCTTCATCAAACGGATTTGAGTATTGAATTTTTGCTCCCTTTTCAATTTTAATAGATTCCCCTGCCTTTAAAATTACAATTTCTCCATCAATGTTAAATTGCTTTTTACCTTTAATTATATAGGTGTATTCATCAAATTCCGGCACTTGAAAAGGTTCACTCCATTTAGCTGGCGCAACCATATGAGCAACACTTATATTGCTATTGGTACTATTTCCAAAATGTTCTTCAATTAGCTTACCATCTGTAGTTGGCACAACAAATGGTTTTTTTTGAATGTGGTATTTATTACTCATTGTTCAATATGTTTTTAACACTTTGTGGTAGTGGAATATCATTGTTCAGTTTTTCATCTGGAATAGGATTTCCATACGTTTTATTAATAGGAATTACTCCTGCCCAAATAGATAAATTATAATCCTTTTTATCATCAATTGGTGGTCCTTTTCTAATTTTTGCAGAAGCTTCTGAAATTTCAATTTTTAAAATCAAAGTAGCTTTTAACTCCTTTTTATTGGGTAATCGTGATTCTTCCCACCTATTAGGAATAATTTGATTGGATATAATTTCCAAAGCTTTTAATCTTTCAGCTTCATCAATTACAACTTCAGCATTGCCAAAAACAGTTACCGATTGATAATTTAACGAATGATGAAAAGCAGAACGTGCCAAAACAATTCCATCAGTTTGTGTTACGTTAATTGAAATTGGGTTTCCTTTTTCTAAAGTTTGAAGCATTCTACTTACAGGTGCTCCATGTAAATATATATAGTTTTGAAAATGACCATAAATAGTTGGAATAATTACAGGATAATCCTCATAAACAAAAGCAACTTGACAAATAAAATTTTTATCTAAAATTTTATAAATAGTTTCTTTATCATAAAACCCTCGCTTTGGACTTCTTTTAACTTTTATTTTATTGGATGGCTTAGACATTTAATTAAACCAAATAGTGAAATATTTTATTTTTGCCATATCTGGAATTTGATTTAAGGCAACTTCCTCTCTACTAAATTTACTTATACCTAACTCTTTTTTATCTATAGAAATTGTTGCGTTTAATTCATCAATAAATAAGGTTGCTGATGTTAATGTAGTTTCTACATTATTTACTAAATAATTTTCATTAATATCCTTAAAAGTTGACTTTAAAGATATTCCTTTATCTGTAACATAATTAGAATCGTAAATTCCTATACTTTTAATTTTTGAAAGAGAATCATTTTGTGTATTTGCAGTTATTTCTAATAATTTTTTTCCTGTTTTAGAATATATATCAAACTCATCATCATTTAACGAAAACATTTTTTTGGTGTTTAAAGAATCTAAATAAGATTTGTTAGAAACAATAGAATCATTTTTAAATATTTTACCTAAATCTGCTATAATAGTTTGTTTATTAATATTACCTACCATTCCTTTTTTTACTTCATATTTATTTGATTGGTTACATTGAACAAAAAATATTAGTAAAGTAATTAAGTAAAATATTTTTTTTATAAGTGCCATTTGCAATTTAACTTTAATTATTTTAAACGTTTTAGTTTTAATTTTATTTAATAAAAAGGCTAGTTTTTTTTATAATATTCTTTTTAATATACCTAATACACCTCTAATAAAGGTAGCGCTAGTTACTACTTTTAATACAGGATTCATTCTAGAACTTGATCTTCTACTTCTTCTTCTGGAAGTTGACTTAGATTTATAAGCTTCTTCTTTTTTCTTTTCTACTTCTTCCTTTTCATTTATCCTATCAATTTTTCTATTTAAAATTTCAAAAGCGCTATCTCTGTCAATAGCCTCGTTATATTTATAAAACAACTGAGAATTATTAATCAACTTTTTTAATTCTGCATTGGTAAGAATATCCATTCTACTCATTGGAGCTCTCATCATTGTAGATGCCAACGGCGTAGGTTTTCCTTTTTCATTTAAAACCGACACAAAAGCTTCTCCAATTCCTAATTCGGTTAAAGTTTCATCTACATCATAGTATTTAGATTCTGGATAGTTTTCTGCAACTAACTTAATTGCTTTTCTATCTTTTGCTGTAAATGCTCTTAATGCATGTTGAATTTTTAAACCTAATTGTGCTAAAATATCTTCAGGAATATCTTTTGGATTTTGGGTAACAAAATATAATCCAATACCTTTTGAACGAATTAATTTTACAATATTTTCAATTTCAGAAAGTAATGCTTTAGATGCTTCTCTAAAAATTAAATGTGCTTCATCTAAAAATATAACTAACTCCGGTTTTCCACTATCTCCTTGTTCTGGAAATGTATTATAAACTTCTGCCAATAATTGTAACATAAATGTTGAAAA
>DGOU01000102.1 GCA_002390165.1 Lutibacter sp. UBA4458 | reverse complement strand
AATTCTATAAAACCTTTATTGGTAAATTTATAGGCGTTTTCTAATAAATTTCCTAATATTTTATTGAGTTTAAGTGAATCTGTAAAAATAGTGCTTTCGTTATCTGAAAGTTCTTTTTTAAGGTAAATAGGAATATCCGTTTCTTTTGCTTTAACCTCAAAAATTGCAAATAACTCTGCCATTAAATCATTTATACAAACTTCTGTTTCATCTAAAGCAACTTGTTTGGTTCCTAATCTTGATATTTCTAATATATCATCTATTACATGTAAAAGTTGCTTGCCACTATTTTGAATAATTTTAATGAAATTTCGTCTTTTTTCAGGAGATATATCCTCATTGTTTAATAAGTCAGTAAATCCTAAAATACCATTCATTGGGGTGCGAATTTCGTGTGACATATTATTCAAAAATTCGGTTTTTAAGCGGTTACTTTCTTCTGCTTTTTCCTTTGCTTTATTTATTTCAGTAATATCTTGAATGGAAACAATAGTTCTATTATTTTCAATTGGTACTATACGAATTATAGCATTAATTAAAGTTCCATCTTTTTTATTAATATCTGCATTATGAACTATATCCTCATTACTTTTATAAATAGCAACTAGTTCTTTAACAAAGTTTTTTATTGATTTTTCAGTGAAATCATCACCGAAACCATTAATCAGTTCTTCTTTTGATTTTGCTCCAAATAAATCTACTGCGGCAGTATTTACATTATTAACTTTTACTTTTGATATACATTTTTTAACAAAATTAAGGTTGTTTTGTAAATAAGTTTTAAGATTTTTAACTTCCTTAGATTTACTGGATAGTAATTTTTTAACTTCTGTAAAATCTTCTTCCCAAAGTGCTATAGGATTTTTATCAAATAAAGTTTTAAAGCGTTGCGTGTTTTCAAATAATAATCGGTTTTTTTCAGATAATTGTGTGCTTAATTCATTTAATTTTAAATTTTTTGTTTCTAATGTTTTATACGTTTTTTTAAGAGCTGAAATATCTGTTACAAAGGCAAAAGAGCCTTTTTTGTTTTTTTGCTCATTAAACAAAGGAGAGGTTCTAAAATAACAAGGAATTTGTTTTCCGTTTTTGGTAGTTAATTCAATTTCATACGAACTAGATTCACCTAATTCTCTTAACCTTACCTGTTCTTTAAAAATGGATGCATTTTGTGCATTTACAAAGTCGAAAATAGATTTTCCAAGTATTTTATTTTTAGGATAACCTAAAATTTCACCCATATTAGTATTTAAATCAACAGTATTTGCATTGTTGTCAATAGCCCAAAAACCTTCATTTGCAGTTTGTAATATGGTATTTAAATAAGTTTCATTGGCTTTTATTTTTTTAAAAGCGGTTTTTAATTCTAAAGAAGTTTCTTTTTGTTTTGTAAAGTCTTCTTTTATAGCAATGTAATTGGTTATATTTTTATTTATATCTTTTACGGGTGTAATAGTTGCCTGTTCCCAAAATAAGTTTCCGTTTTTTGCTTTATTTAAAAATTCACCTCTCCAAATTTTTCCACTACTAATGGTTTTCCACATTGTATTATAAAACGCTTTAGGTTGCTTACCAGATTTTAAAATTCTAGGGCTTTTACCTAAAACTTCTTTTGCTGTATAACCTGTAACTTTTGTGAATTTAGGATTGGTATATTCAATAAAACCTTTACTATCTGTTATTATAATGGAATTAGCACTTTGTTTAACGGCTACCAATAATTTTTCTTTTTCTTTTTCAGCTAGTTTTCTGTCTGTAATGTCTCGGTTTATACCTCTATAACCTTTTAAAATTCCTTTTTCATCAAATATGGGTACTGCATTACTTTCAATATAATGTAATGTGCCATTTTTATGTTTGAACCTAATTTCAAGATTATGCCAACCTTTTTTTAGAGAAATATGTTTTTTAAAATTTTCAATTAATTCTTCTTTATTTTTTTTCTCAATAAAATAAACGAAGTTATTGTTGGTGGTTTCTTTGGCAGTATAACCACTTATTTTTTTAACTAATGAATTGCTATAAATAAAGTTTCCATTTAAATCTATTTCCCAAATCCATTCGGAAGTGTTTTCAACAATGTCTTTAAATTTTTCTTTTTCAATAGTAATATTTTTATTAATGGTAGTTAATTCTTTGTTTTTTAATTGTAAATCTTTTTCTAATTTTTTTGTAAATGTAATATCATGATAAATGGTCATTTTTGCATCATTATCTAATAAAACAGCTTTAATTAAATAGTCTTTATTATGGTGCGAAATTTCGAAGTTTACACTTTTATGGGTTTCTTTTAACTTACTAAAATAACACCAAGAACAAATATTTTCTTCATTATGAATTGCCTTATAGCATTTATCGCCAATAGCATTATAGCCTATATTTTGAATCATAGATTCATTTAAATAAGTTATATTAAAATTAGCATCATTTATATAAACTCCATCATCAAATGCTGTTAAAACAGAATCCGTTTTGTTTAACTGTTTTTTGAGCTCTAGCTCAGCTTGTATAGCTTTTGTAATGTCAGTTATAACACCATCATAATGGGTTATTTTACCCTTACTATTTACTACTAGTTGTGTGGAGTCATTAAACCATTTTACAGTGCCATCTTTACAAATTAGCCGATAAGGTTTATGTGTATATTTTTTGAGATTTTTTTCTTTAAAATAAATAATTTCGCTACTAACTCTTTCTACATCATTAGGATGGATAATATTTTTGTATAAAACAGTGCTAGATAAAAAATCGTTTTCTGAATAACCTAAAATACGTTCTACATTTTTTGAGATATATTCAACTGGCCAATGTGTTCCTTTTTTCCATAAAACAGTAATGGAATCACTTTTTTCAATAATGCTATTAGCCCTATCTAAGTTTTTGCTGAGCTCTAATTTTTTTGTAAAATTTACCCCAGAACTTAAATGACCGATAATTTTAAAATCCATATCAAAAATTGGTGTATTATGCCAGTGAACAGTAAGCACTTTACCATTTTTTGTTAAAACTTTATTCTCATGTAAGGTTACTGTTTGGTATTTGTTGGAAAATAGTTTTTTTGAAACTTCACTAGTTTTGCCTTTAGTGCTAGGATGAACAAAATTTTCAACCCAATTTTTTCCAATTATTTCGTCTTTGGAGTAGTTTAAAACTTCACAAGTTTTATTGTTAACATAAGTAATGGTTCCGATTATGTCTAATTCAATAATTAATAATTTTGAATTATCACACTTAATTTTAGTATTATCTTCCATTCTGGGTTAGTAGATGTATGATTTACTTAAAGGGTAATTTTTAAAAATATAAATTTAGTGTTTTTTTTACAGTTGACCATTATTAAAAATTTTGCAATTATTTAATTTTTTTGCATAATTTTATATTAAATTAAAATAATAATTATGAAAAATAAAATTTCTGTTTTTGCTTTTATATTTTTTGGAAGTGTTTTTATGCTATTTGCTCAAAAAAATAATTGTAAAGTTTTAGCAAAAAATCTGGTAGGTACTTATCAAGGAAAGTGTAAAAAAGGGTTAGCCCATGGAAAAGGAATTGCAAAAGGTAAAAATACGTATACTGGAATGTTTAAAAAAGGTTGGCCTAACGGTAAGGGAGTTCTGAAATTTTCTAATGGAGATTATTTTGATGGAAATTTTAAAAACGGACTTTTAAATGGAAAAGGAAAATTTGTTTTTAAAGTGAATGGTGTAGATTCCGTAAGAGTTGGTTATTGGGAAAAAAACAAATATGTAGGATTAAAGAAAATTCCTGAATATAAAGTTTCTTGGAATAGAGGTATTGATAGGTATTCTTTTAGAAAAATTGCGGAAAGCAATAATTCTACTACTAATAAAGTAAAGATAAAGTTTATGCAAAATGGCAGTTTTAACTCCAGCATAACCGATATTAGAATGGATGCTGCTAATGGTAATAGAATTGAAACACCAAATTATATTGGGTACGAAAATATTACGTTTCCGTTTAAATGCAAATTAAATTATAAAACTAGTAATAAGCTTAAAACTATGACTTTTGATGCTATTTTTGAGTTTGTAATTAATAAACCAGGTGAATGGGAAGTTATTTTAAATAATTAATTAAAATTATTAAAACTCCAGTTAAAATAACTGGAGTTTTTTTCTAACTTATTTTCTATAGTATCTGGTAATTGTTCAAAAAAGTCAATATCCGTTAATTGTTCTAAATTATCAATGCTAGTTACAAATTTATATAAACTTTTGTTAGAATTTTTATGAGGAATTAAAAAAGCAATTGCTTTTAGTTTTTTAGGATTTTGATAGTCTAAAATTATTTTATAAAAATAGGCAGGAACCGCTACGTTATCTTTACCAATAGTTTTTAAATTAGAACTTAAAATGCCACCAGTAATAATAAAAAGTTTCTTGTGTTTTTTAGCCCAATACCGTACTCTTTTTTCTAATCGGTTCCAAATACCACTGTTAAATTGATGAGTTTGAGGAGAAACATTACTCATTAAAAAGGTTTCGTTAAATGCATCTTTAGAAAACTTTCTGTCGGCTGCTGGGCATAAATGACCTTTGTTATAACCAGAATTTTTGTAGTCTTTATAAGATGCGCTTTTAGTAGGTACCGTTTTATCAACTTCAAAATAAGGTCGTTTAAAATTGTTATAAACAACTTGTTGTTTGGTTAAGGTATAAGCAACCCATTCCGCTTGTTCATACCTTTCATTATAGGATAAGGTATAAAACTTATGATGTACAATTTCTCCTGTGGTTGAAGTAGGTAAAAATGATTTATTTTTAATGAAAATAGTTGAGTTTATTACCTTTTTATTATCAAAAAAATGATCATAAACATAAAACCCAGTGGCAAAAGCTAAGGAAATAAGCGTATAAATTATTTTCCTATTTTTCACTTTTAAGAAGTATTTCTTTAAAATTTTCTGATTTAGGTAATTCCATAAAAATATGCTGGTAACTTGTTGGAAGTGAAGTTAGTTTTCGTTTTATTAAATCAATCCAAGCACCATAAACTTTTACTTCTGCTGATAGAATTCCTTTTTCGTTAAATATTTGGTGACTAAATTTCCATCGTTCTAATCCTTTTGAGCTTTCTTCTAAAGTCATATTTACGGTGATGTTTTCTCCAATATTAATTTCTTTAAAAAAGGAAGTTTCTTCTTTAAATAATATTGGGCCAATATTTAATTTGGCAAATTCATTTATGGAAAGTCCATTTTTTTTAAAAAATCGAACGCGTACTTCAGCGGCATAATCGTTATAGGCAGTATGGCGCATATGCCTGTTTGGATCAAAATCTGACCATTTTGTATTAAAGGTAATTTGAAAATTCATTGGGTTGTTTTAAAAAAGCAAATATAGTTTAACTGTTTTTAATTTTTTCCAAAAAATCATTTCTTTTTAATTTTGCAATAGGTAATTTATCTTCATTACACATAATTAAATATCCTTCGTTTAAATATTCTTTTATGTAGTTTATATTTATAAAATGCGATTTATGAATTAAATAAAAATTTTGCAAATCATCTATTTTTGTAAATTTCCCAATACTGTAAGAACTTAAAATTGGAGAACTATTTTTTAAAATTATTTGGGTATAACCATCAATTCCTTCAAACCGAATTATATCGGTTATATTTATAAAGCTAAGACCTTTTTGTGTTGGTATTATTATAGTTGAATTATTTGTGTTTACAAGGTTTTCTAATAAAAGTCGGTTTTTTTCTAATGCAGTTTTTTGGTTTATATTTTGTAATGCATTTTTAATGGCATTTTTTAAATCGTTGTTGTCAATAGGTTTTACAATATAACCAATGGCACAATGCTTAATTGCATCCATGGCATATTGGCTATATGCAGTTACAAAAATAATTTCGAAATCTGGATTTTTAATTTTTGAAAGTACATCGAAGCCACTTAAAATAGGCATTTCTATATCTAAAAAAACTAAATCTGGACGATTAGTATTAATTTCAATTACTGCTTTTTGTGGATTTTGAAATTTATTTGTTATGGTAATTTCAGGAAAATACTTAGAAATTTTTAAAGCTAAACTTTCTAAAGCATTTTTTTCATCATCAATTAAAATAGCATTTATATTAGTTTTCATAATTTTCTTTAATAAAAGTTAAAGTAACAACAGTTCCTTTATTTTTTTCTAATTCACTAACAGCATAGGTGATTTTTAAATCTTTAGATTTATTTATTAAAGCTATTCTGTCTTTTAATATTTCACTGGATTTAGAAACATGTGTTTTTATCGAATTTTGTTTAATTTCTTGTGCTTTTTTTATGCCAACACCATTGTCTGAAATGGTAATAACAAATATTTGATCTGATTTTTTTAAAAACTCAATTTTTATTAAACCTTTACCAGAATTGTGAAATAAGCCATGGTTTACGGCGTTTTCTACAATAGGTTGCAACAACATTGTTGGTGTTTTGTTATTAGATATATCTAAGTTTTTATCCACTATAATTTCAAAGTTAAAATCGTCTCCAAAACGCATTTTTTCAATTTCTAAATAACTTTTTATTAAGAGTACTTCTTGTTTTATAGTAATAAAAGTTTCTCTTGAAAAATTAAAAAATAAGCGAATTAGTTTTGAAAATTTCACCAAATATTTTTCGGAAAGTTCAGTTTGGTTTTTTGTGATGTAATATTGAATTGCATTTAAAGAATTAAATACAAAATGAGGATTCATTTGCGAACGTAAAGCATACAATTCAAATTCAGCTAATTGCTTTTCTGTTTCAAGCTTAGCTGTTTTTTTCTTTATTTCTCTATTTCTAATTTGTAATAATAGGAAACCAAAACCTAAGAGGGCTAAAATACTAAAACCTATTTTTGAAATTGTTCGTTGCCACCAAAGTGGTGTAATTTTAAATTTATAGGTTTTAGTAATGTTGTTTGTATTAAATTCTAACACATAATTTTTAGGTGATAAGTTGTTGAAATTCAGATTATTTAAAGTGGTTTCTGTCCATGCTTTTTGTATTGGTAATAATCTATATTTATAATTTAATGTGGTATTTCCTTCCGAAAAATCGATACTTGAAATGTGAAAATTGGTAGTATTGTATTTTGTATATTTAAACTTTGAATTATAACTTATTGCCTTATTATTATAAGTTGCTTTTTCAAAATAAATATCTAAAAATTGTGAAATTTGTTTTTGATTTTTAGGTATAATTACAATGCCATTGTGGGTACTGGCAATTATTTTATTGTTATAAATAATTATATCCGTAATGTTATTTGAGGGGAGTCCATTACTTATTGTTAATTTTTTTATTAATTGATAACCATTTGGAGTGTTATGGTATTTTAAAATGCCTTCATTAGTGGCAAGCCAAATAGTGTTCTTTTCAATACAAGCATCTTCAACAGTCATAAAATTAGATTGCGGTAGTTGTGTAATTGTTTTAAGGTTGGTAATGTAGCTTCCAAAACCATCTGTGTTTAAAATAAGTTTATCTTTTGTAAGTTTTTTAATGGTTAAAATTGGTTTTTTAAATTGAATTTTTGAAAAGGTAACTTGTTGTATGCTATTATTTTCTAATAATTTTAACCCGCTGTTTGTGGCGATGTATAATTTATTTTTAAAAGAAATAAGTTGGTTGCAACCACTTTGTCTAATTTCCTTTTCAATGGTTAAATTTTCTTTGTTTAATTGATAAATGCCAAATGAATAAATAGAATACAGTTTAGCGTTGAATTTTATAAATTGATAACCAAGATTGTTAATCTCTACCTTCTTATTTAGATAATTTAAAGTTGTAAGTTTTCCCTTTTTTAAGGTGTTTAATTTGTATTTTGAAGGGAAATAGGAGGTTTCAAATTCCTTAATTTCAATTGGTTTAAACGGATAATCTTCAACCTTTAAAAAAAGATCAAAATTTTGAGTAGCGTCATTAAATTTATAATACCCTTTATTAAAAACACTGGTATAAAGTTGATTTGCAATAATGCTAAATTTACCTGTTTTATTATTGGTTAATTGGTAATTTAAATTTTGTTTAACATAAGGTAATTTATACACTCCATTTGAAAATGTAGCTAACCAAATGTTTTTTGTTTTATCTATAAATGCAAAGTGAGCTTTAATATTTTTAGGAAAGAAAAACGGAGATTTAATTCGTAAATTTTTATCTAAAAACCCTACAAAACCAGTTCCTGAAATTTGAATTTGATTATTTACAATATTTATTCTAGCATGTTTAACATTTTCTAAACCAACTTCATCTTTAAATGAATATTGGTTAAATTTTAAAGTTTTAATATTTAGAATGCTATATTTTTTTGTTGAAACCCAAACAAATAAACTGTCGTTTAGTTGCTTTCTACGTGCCAGAGAAGTTATAGTATTAAGAGCATTTATTTTTTTAAATAAATTGGTTTTTTTACCAAAGATGCTTAGTGTTTTTCTATTTAAATTTACTTGAATAAAATAAACATTTTTATTTCCATAAATTTTAATTACATCATATAGCGGTAATATGCTATCTGTGTTAAAGGAAAGGTGCCACTTTTTATTTTTTAATGTGTACGATTTATTTGGACCCGTAGGGTAAATAGTATTACCAACCTGCCCCGTAGAAATAGGATTAAATATTTCTCCTTCTTTTTCACTTGGAAAAGAATACACACTATCATTTTTTATATAACCAAGGCTTGAAGATTTTGAGAGAAACCAAACTTTGTTATCAGCTGTTATACGAGCTTCCCAAATATCATTATTTGGCATACCTTGTTTTGTAGTGAAGTTTTTAAACTTTTTACCGTTAAATTTAACCATTCCTCTATCGGTTAAAAACCAAATAAAACCTTTTGAATCTTGTGAAATGGTGTAAATATGGTTACTTGGCAATCCGTTTTTAGTTGTATAATTGGTGTATTGTTGGGCGTAAGAAAAACTCCATATTAGTAATATGAAAATTGTAGTAATATGGAGTTTGATTTTAATCAAAATAATATTAGTTATTTATATTGACAATATAGTTACTTTTTAATTATTTTTTCTTTTAAATGTTTTAGTGTTCTTGTATCTAATTGGATTATTTCTTTTTTTTATATTAGATTTTAATGATTCAGCTGTTTTAAATATTTTTCCATTACTGTTAACTTCAAGTACTTTCATACCATTTTGAACTTGAATTCTAATACAAATATCATTATTAGAACAATCATCACCAAAAAACTTTTGATTCCCATTTAGAAAAATTCCTGTGTGTAATTTATACCAAATACCTACTTCCATAGGGTATCCTGACCAAAAATTCCCACCATTTATGTTGCCATGATTATTAGCATTCCAAGTAGTAAATTTTTCACCACCAACCATTGTTCCTAATCCTTCACAAGTAGTACCATTTACCTTGCCTAAACGCCAATGAATAATTATTGCGTTAATAGCTGGATTCATAGCATGAGTATAATCTAAATAGGATTGCATTTGATTTTTTAAAGTTTGTGTAGGTGTAAATAGTACCGTGTAATTAGCATTTAAACCACCTGAAGGGTTTTGTTTTATTGTCATATTTTGTTTGATGGTTTCTTCATTCCAAGGAGGACAACAATCTGTTGTTGTTTGTTGAGGTACAAGAATTGGAATGTCACCTAAATCTAGTGGTCTTGAAGGGACTGTTTGAGATATAGAACCTGTATGTCCAATTGGTCCAGTTCCAGGATTAGTGCAAGTCGAACAAAAATTATCAAAACTAACTTTTTCAGAAGGACTACGATTATAATCTGCTGCTAGAATTAACCCAGTTACATTTTCTATTAAATTATTCCAGGCTGTTACAGCAGCAGCACCAGTCAATTCATTTCCATTACCGGGGCCATATACTTTCCAGATTCCAAACTGATTGCTAGGTAATTGCCCATTTTCTGCACGTTTTATAGGTAAACAATAATTGCCCCAAACGTTATCTTGAATGTTAGGATTTGATGAATTACTAGAAAATGCTGCTCTCACATTATTGGCTATATTTCCCCATGCACCGTTAACTTCATTTCCTGTATAAATAGTTAATTTAGGAACAGAGCCAGCATTAGAACCAGAACTTGCATCCCAATCTACTTTATAGTCAAAACACAGACAATTATTTGGGTATTTCTTAATCCAATTTCCTTTAAAATCCACATTGTTTCCTACATGAGATGAACCACTACCATCAACAAAATATAAATAATCTCCATGTACTGCATCTGTTTCATAGCTCAGACTATTGATAAAAGAACCTCTCCAATTAGTCAATTGAGAATCATTTGTAAAGGTTATACAGCTTTGGCTAAAGCTAATTGCAGATACCATTGCAAAAATAATAGCCATTTTAAATTTTTGATTTATTTTCATAATATATAATTTAAGCTACCTACTCTTTTTAGGATTTTCGGTTTACTCCTTGAGTTTTGTTTTTTTAATCTAATATCACCCCAAAGGTTCCTGTATAATGACCAGTAATTACATCTCCGTTTGCATCCATAAATGAATAATCGGCATCTATGGTGCTATTTTGTGGATTGTTACTATCTATAATTAGTTGATTAAATGTTAGCGTTGGTCCAACTGCTCCAGAAAAATGAAATGTTCCTACGTTTTCGTTACCCATTCCAAATTCTATAGAATTGTTTAAATATGGTGGTGTTAACGCGTCTATTTGACCATTGTGAATAATTACAGAATCTTCAATACTTGAAACTATGTAGGTATTTCCAGGTACTGGTGCTGAATTTGCTAAACTTGGATTGTCTGAAACTAAAATTTGTAAAAACGCGAGTTTTGTAGTGTTTAATGAATATAAATAATCACCTGTTGATCCATTTACATTTCCATCGTTATCAAACATACGTCCATCAGTAAAAAAGAATGTATAACTGTCGGGTTGCCCATCGTTATTATTGTCATCAGTGTCAATATCTATATAGGCATTTACGGTTTCGTAAAATGTATTGTTAAATGTAAAACCATCCGTTAGCGTTTGCGCAGATGTATCGTCGTTATTATCGCAACTAATTAAAGTTATTGCAAAAATGAGTGTTAAAATTTTTATTGTTTTCATAAGTAATTTATTATTAGTGAATTATATCTATAGTAGTACAAATTAAGCCTTCAGAAATAGTATGTGTATTCCCATTTTCTTCATAAGTTCCTGAGAACGAAATTGTAACTTGATCTCCAATGGCATTGGCACCCTCATCTATGGTAAATACCATATTTACGTTACTTTTTGAATTTAAAAACACAATGTTTCCAACATCATTAGTTGTAAACCAATCGGTTACAAAACCACTTGTTTCGTTTGTTTCTGTTATTGTTGAATGAAAATAAAAACCATTATTTTCATCAGTCCATATATCATAAAATTTACCAATAGCAGCATCATTAAAAATTTCGGCTGTTACTTGTGCATTGTCAAAGCTTACCAGATTTCCATCTAGTAAATAACTGATGCCACTTGTACATGTGTTAGTTGGGTCATTATTATTTGGAGTGCATCCAGCACCAATAATAAAAAGAGTAAAAACTAATAAACTAAGTGGTAAAATATTTTTTAAAAATGATTTTTTCATAAGATTTTTTAAGGATTTACACTATCAATAACTACACAATATTCTGCTTCTACATTATTTGCAGTTACATCAAATCTAAATTCATCTCCAACTAAAGTTCCTGCTCTTTGACAAGTCACCGTAACTGGATAGGTAGTACCATTAATAATAATATTGATATTTTCTGTTGCTCCTACAGTAACTGCATTTGTTGTAAAGACTACAAAAGGAGTTCCTCCATAAATTTCTACAGCAGGGATTCCAGGACCTCCGTTATTTGGAAAAAAATCAGTGGTTAAATCGGTTTCTGGTATTAATGTTTGTGTATTATTACTAGTGTCTAAAAATGTAAAACCTTGATAATTACATTGCGTGTCATTTGGTGATGGATTACTATCATTATCACAACTAGTAATTGAAATAATGAGTAGTAAAGCAATTGTTTTAAATAGTGTTTTCATAATTTTTTATTTTTAAGTTGATTTTTGTTAGCCAGCGCCTATTTTTTATCGTTGCCTTTTAAAAATAGGCTGAAGCTAACATGAAAGGATTAAATTGTAATTAATTCAGTTTATTGTTTTCTATAATCCCTCATCAATTACACCATCACAGTTGTTATCAATTCCGTCTAGAATTTCTTTATTGTAAGGATGTATTTCAGAATCGGTATCATCACAATCTAAATTATTGGTAACACCTTGTGCTGCGGCAAAGTTTTGTGAGCCATAACCATCACCGTCAGCATCAATATAACGTTCAACAATATCAATTTCACCATCGCAATTGTCGTCTATGCCATTTCCTGCAATTTCATCAACTAAAGGATTAATAGCTGCATTGTCATCATCACAATCGCCTGCGTACCAAGAAGAACCACTTGGAGCGTCATCTGTATAATTATCAATTTCAAATACTGTTGGGCTATTTGGGTTTCCAAAACCATCGCCATCTTTATCGGTGTAAAAAGTAATGGCAATTTTACCATTACAATCTTCATCAATTGTATTATCAGGCACTTCTGTTGCATCAGGATGAACGTCAGCGTTGGAATCATCGCAATCTGAGTTGTCTCTTACATAGTTTGCAGGAGCATCATTATTAGTCGCTGTTATCGGATTTGCAAATGAATCTCCAAATCCATCTTGATCTGTATCAGGCCACCAATTGTAGCTATAATCATTTTGATCTCCTGTACATGCAGGTCCAATTATAAATATTGCTGTAATTAATAGTGTTAATGGAATACCAATGTTTAAAATTATTTTTTTCATTTTTAGTTATTTTAAGATTAATTTATTGTTTGTTTTTAATTTTTTGTAAAAGAATGATGCTGTAATTAATATGAGAAGTGCTATGAATTGTGAATGAGACAGATAGTTTTCTATAATATAACCTCTGTTATCTCCTCTAAATAATTCAATAATAGATCGGCTTATGGCATATAAACCAATGTATATTAAAAAGATTTGTCCTTTAAATTGTTGTCGTTTTTTTATGATAAGAAGTAATATTGCAATACCAATTAAAATACTGGCTTCGTATAATTGTGTGGGATGTACTGAAGTGTTATGCGTAGTTGGAAAAATCATTCCAAAACTACTATTTGTTGGTGAGCCATAACAACAGCCGGCATTAAAACAACCAATTCTTCCTAAACTGTGAGCAATTATTGTAGTAATTGCTAAAATATCTAACATAGGTAAAACCGGTGTTTTGTACCTTTTTAAATACCAAATTACAATTGGAATTATGGTAACAAACGAACCGTAGAATACAAAACCACCAGAAAAATTATGGAGCATTAAGTTTGGATGATTCCAAAAATGAATAGGCCTTTCTAAATAGAAGAATAATTTTCCGCCTACAAACCCAGCAATAAATATGATATAAAAGAAACTGTTAGGTAGGTTTTGAATTCCCAATTCTTTTTTAGCACGCCATTTTGTGTAAAGTGCTGCCACTAAAGTGCCTAAAAC
>DGOU01000164.1 GCA_002390165.1 Lutibacter sp. UBA4458 | reverse complement strand
CCTCTTCCTACCGGAATCATAGCATCAATTGCTTTAATACCTGTTTGTAATGGTTCTGTTACTGGCTCTCTGAATATTACTCCTGGCGCTTTTCTTTCTAATGGCATTTCAACGGTTTCACCAGAAATAGGACCTTTACCATCAATTGGATTTCCTAAAGTATCTACTACACGTCCAACAATTCCTTCTCCAATATTAAGAGAAGCAATTCTTTTAGTTCTTTTTACAATAGATCCTTCTTTAATGTTTTTTGAATGTCCTAAAAGTACAATACCAACATTGTCTTCTTCTAAATTCAAAACAATTCCTTCTAATCCACCTTCAAACTCTACCAATTCGCCATATTCTACATTAGCTAATCCATAAGCTCGGGCAATACCATCACCTATTTGTAAAACAGTTCCAACTTCATCTAATGATGCGGAAGAATCAAATCCTGCTAATTGTTGCTTTAAAATCGCTGATACTTCAGCTGGTTTTATTGATGCCATTTTTTATTTTTTTTAACCTTTATTCTTTATATAAATTTGAAATTATTTTAATTTTCAAATTGTCTTTTTAAACTTTGTAATTTATTTGCAATACTTGCATCGTACTGAACATCTCCAATGCGAAGAATAAATCCGCCTAAAATATCAGGATTTATAATATTTTCAATAGTAGCTTGTTTACCTGTAATTTCTTTTACTTTATCTAAAACTTGATTATTTAAAGCAGCATTTAAAGGAATTGCAGTAGTTATTTTTGCAATTTCTTTTCCTTTAAGTTCGTCATAAATAATAGTGTATTTTTCAGCAACTTCCTTTAAAATATCCAATCGGTTATTATCTATTAAAAGATGGATTGAACTTATGGTTAATGGAGATACGCTTGAAGAAAATATAGCTTTTAAAGTTTCCTTTTTTAAATTGTTTTTTAAAATAGGATTTTTAAGCATTTGTTGTAAATCTTTACTTTCATGTAAAGTATTTACAATTAATAACATGTCATTATTAACAGTATCTTCTTTGTTTTGTTCAACTGCAAAATTTAAAATTGCTTTTGCGTATCTTAAAGCTGCTTTAGTTCCACTCATCAGTTATAAATTAACGTATGGTTATTTCTTTTAACATTTCTTCAACAAGTTTTACTTGTTTGTTTTTATCAGCTAATTCGCTTTTAACTACTTTTTCAGCAATACCGATAGATAGTTCAGCAACTTGATTTTTTAAATCTACAATAGCAGCTTGTTTTTCAGCTTCTATACTAGATTTAGCTTGATCAATAACTTTTTGAGCCTGTTGTTGTGCTTCGTTTTTAGCTTCAGAAATCATACTTTCTTTCATTTCTCTTGCTTCTTTTAAAAGGCTATCGCGTTGTATGCGAGCTTCTTTTAAAATACGTTCGTTATCTGCAGTAAGATTTTGCATTTCTTTACGTGCATTTTCTGCTTCATCTAAGGCTTTTTTAATACCTTCTTCTCGTTCATTTATTGCATTTAAAATTGGTTTCCAAGCGTATTTTCTTAGTAAAAATAGTAATGCTATAAATAATAAGGTTTGCCAAAAAAACAATCCGTAAGAAAAGTCATTAATTAATTTTTCCATAATTTAATATAGTTTTAAAAAATTGAAACAAAAGCTATAACCAACCGTTACAGCTTTTTGTTTTAAAAATTAAACTGCAAATAAAGCTGCAAACGCTAGTCCTTCAACTAATGCTGCTGCAATTAACATTGCGGTTTGAATTTTTCCAAAAGCTTCAGGTTGACGAGCAATTGCATCCATTGCAGAACCACCGATTCTACCAATACCAATACCTGCTCCTATTACAATTAGACCTGCGCCTACCATTACTGGAATTTGTCCCATAATATATATATTAATTAATTAAACATTCATTTTTAAAATTATTCATGATGTTCTGGTTCATGTTCTTCGGAAGCAAATCCAAAGTACAATGCAGATAACATAGTGAATATATATGCTTGTAGGATTGCAACTAATAATTCTAAAATAGAAATTACTAATGCTAATCCAAAACTTAAACTTCCTCCTATATAGCTTTTAAATACAAATAATAAACCTAAAATACTGTAAATAACTATATGACCTGCAAAAATGTTTGCGTACAAACGCATCATTAAAGCAAAAGGTTTTATGAATACTCCAAGTAATTCAATTGGAGCTAATATTATTTTCATTGGAATTGGAACGCCAGGCATCCAAAAAATATGTTTCCAATAATTTGCATTGGATGTAAATTGGGTAATTAAAAAGGTTAAAAATGCTAAAGCTGCAGTAACCGCCAAATTACCTGTTATATTCATTCCAAAAGGAGTGATACCTATTAAATTAGAAAACCATATAAAAAAGAACACCGTTAATAAAAAACTCATGTACTTTTTATAATGTTTATGACCAATACTTGGAATGGCAATTTCATCTCTAATATAAATAACTAAAGGTTCAAAAAAGCGCCCAATTCCCTTTGGGATAGATCCATTTTTCGCGTAAGATTTTGCTAGGCTAGTAAATACTAAAAAAACAAATAGAGATACAATAATAATACTAAACACACTTTTTGTAATAGAAAAATCTAATGGTTTAATATTGGTTGGGTGGTGATGCTCATCAAAAGATAATTTACCTGTAGCATCTGTTTTGTAAATTTTATTGTGATATAATTTATAATAATTTCCACCAGCTTCAGCAACAGCTTCTCCATGTTCAAATTTAGAAGACATAAATACTTTTAATCCATCATCAATTAAAATAACAGGTAATGAAAAACCATGATGCTCTCCTGTTTCTGAATTTGAATTAAAATCAAAATAATAAGAATCCTTAACGTGATGTCTTATTTCTTCTTTTATTTCAGTTTTATAATCTTTTTTAGTAGATGTTTGTTCTTCATGAACTTTTGTAGCAGGTTCATGTTGAGCATTTACTGAAAATGTAACTACTAAAAGTAGTAAAGTAAGGGTTTTTACCAAGTTTCTTTTATACATATCACTTTTTACTAGTGTTTCCTATAAATATTTTGCAAATATATGTTTTTAAATTAGAATCTAAAAAATAATTTCAGACTGTCTTTTTTTATTGAAACTTTACTGGGTTTAAAGTAGTTTACTCATTGTTATTCATTAGCTTAACTAAAGAAAAAGTTTCTATAATTAAACAGCAAAAATATGGAATTAAAAAAGCGAATTTTTCTGGATTTGTAATTATACCGTCCTGCCTGTAAATTGGATAAAACAATAAAAAGAAAACAATAAATTTAAAAAAACTCCCTGCTAAAAAGATAAAACCTAAAATACTTTCAAAATTCTTTTTTAAAATACTAAGGATGGAAAATATACCTATTGCCATTATAAAATTAACTAAATATGCTAGAATAATTTTATTTTCGAATAATGGAAGGTTTATTTCTTTTAGTATGGTTGTATGAATTGCAAATACGGCTAACAGGGTTAACAATAGTATTAAACTAAAACCAGGAACAGAATTAATCTTTAGTTTCATTGATTTTTTTTACTTGATTTAATACAATATAAAGAGACAGTAGTAATGCCAGTAGTGTACCTATTAATGTAAATGTTTTTTTTGCAGGATTAAAATGGGCATCTAATTTTTTACCAAAATATGCTCCGGCATAAATGGTAATACCCATTTGAAAAACAACACCTGTTAATTGTAAATATTTATTAAGCTGTTTTTTCTTTTGTGGTTTTTCCATTTTTTAATTCCTTAACAGAACCTTTCATAGTACAAGTTGCATTAAATTCAGCTCCTGGCTCTACAGATAATTTACTTATAACCACATCGCCAGAAATATGGGCAGTAGCTTTTAATGTTAGTAAATTATTTACTAATAATTCTCCTGAAAAATTTCCATCAATATCTGCATTATTGCAAGTTACTTTTCCTTTAACACTTCCTGAAGTACCAATTACAACCCGACCAGATGTTTGAATTGTTCCTTCTACACTACCTTCTACTCTGAAGTCTCCTTCTGAAATAATATCTCCTTTTATAGAAGTATTTTTACTTATTACGTTTCGCTCTGTAGCTTGTGTTTGTTTTTCTTTTTTTTCTGTAAACATTATAAATTTTATAAGGGTTAGCTATAATTTTGCTTTTAGTTTTTTAGCCATTTCCATGGCCTTTTTACCTTCTTTGGTGTTTGGATAATTCATAGCAACAAAATTTAAAGCTTCTTCAAAGGCTTTTAATCCATCTTTTTTACCAATTGCGTACGCTTTTAATAATTCAAATTTAGGAACAATTGCTTGTCCTTCATATAAGCTAATAGAAGAATCTGCTTTTTTAATAACATTTTCAAAAGCTTCATCTTTATATTGATAATATAATTTTTCGTAATTTTTTTCAGGAGAATTTTCATTGTTTTCTTTTAATACCAACTTTGGATTAATAATTAGTTTGGCATATTTTGAAGATGAAAAATTGTTAACAATATCATTTTTATAAAAGTCGGCTTTATTACTATTTAATTTTTCATAAATTTTAAACAAATGAAATTTTGCAGGTAATTCTAAATCTTTTGAAGGAGTAAAAATGAGTAATTTTTCTAACTTATTAGCAGCTAATTTATATTCTTTAAATTGCTCCTTATAAATTAAGCCTAATTTATAGTAAGTATTATTTCTTACTACTTTTATACTATCAATTTGTTTTTTTGAAGTAGGAATTTTATCTAAATAATAGTTGACATCGTATTTTTTTGATAAATCGGTTTCATTTTTAACTTTATTGTTAGACGATTTAATAGCAGCTACAGTTACCTGAGTTTTATTACTTAACCTCCAGTTATCTTCTAAAGGTCTATTTCCCCATATTTTTTTAAATTCTTGGGTTCCAAAACCTACAGTTTGAGCATTATAAAAATACCATTTCCCTGAATTGTTTTTTTCATCGATGTTAGAATTACCACCATTAGCAAACAAAGCATTACCAGTGTTGGCTTTAAGTTGTTGCTGTTCTTCCTCTTTTTTTAACTGATTTATATAATTGGTGTAAAAGTCAGATTGTTGTTGTTTAGTCATAGCCACAACAGTTAAAATACTATCCGTTTTTTTTGCTATGTTTTCGTACGAAATAACTTCATTTAAATTAGTCCGTTTACGTTTTATACTTCTAATTCGTTTGGTGTTTGTGTTTTTTGCTATTGCTAAAATGCTATCGTAATATGCTCCTGCAATTACATAATTTGCTTTGTTAAAATAAATAGTTCCTAAAGCTTGGTATGCCAATTCTTTTTGAAAATTTGGAATTTTACTGTGTATTAAAGATTTTTTATAACTTAAAGTTGCAATAGAATCGCTATTTGCTAGTTGTAAATTACCTAATTGATAATATAAAGCATCTAAATAAGGACGATTATCTCTATCTTTAATTCGTTTTTTTAAATCTAAAACAGCAAGATTTTTTTCTTCATTAGTGGTTGCATTTTTTGCTTTTTCTATGGCGGCATGAATTTTGTATTTATATGGTGCTTTTTTTAAATCTATTATTTTTTGAAAAGCAATATTAGAGGAATCTATTTCTTTTTTTTGTTGATATAATTGCCCTAATACAAATAAATTACGAGCAGTTTGTTCTTTATTAAT
>DGOU01000092.1:20221-22435 GCA_002390165.1 Lutibacter sp. UBA4458 | reverse complement strand
GCCAAAAGGAGTGTTAAATAAATGTTGATGCAATTCTGTTAAAGTTGGTAACTTAAATCTCCCATACCTACCACCAGATAATTTGCATATGTTAGCGGTAACTTCGGTACAAGTATCTAGTACAGGCATTTCATTTAAAGGGGAAGTAATTTTAGTTCTGTAAAATTCGCAACCCATTATATTTAAGTCGAAATTCACATTTTGACCAACAATAAATTTTGCTTTTGAAATAGCTTGATTAAAAATTTCTAAAACCGTTTCTAATTCTTCACCATTTTTTGTTGCTAATTGGGTAGATATCCCATGAATTTGTTCTGCATCATAAGGAATGTTAAACCCGTTTGGTTTAATTAAAAAATCTTGATGTTCCACTAAAACACCAAATTCATCGTGCAGTTGCCAAGCTATTTGAATGCATCTTGGCCAATTATCTGTGTCTGTAATTGGTGCATTCCAACGTTTTGGTAATCCGGTAGTTTCGGTGTCAAAAATTAAAAACATGTAAATTTATTTTGGTGTAAAAATGAGTTTTTAAAAGTATAAATTTAAAGAAAGATTTAAGATGAAATATGCTATTATTTATTAACAAAGTAAAACAAGATGATATATTTTTTGGATAGGTGATTGTAATATTTCAATAAATGATTTTTAGGAGTTAATTGCCTGAAAATTAAATAAAATATATAAAAATAGCGATGGTTAAATTAAATTATCTATGTATATTTGCAAACTTAAAATTTATAACCAAGGTCGAGAACCTTAAAAATTAAAACAAAATGCCAGTAAAAATTAGATTACAAAGACACGGTAAAAAAGGAAAACCATTCTATTGGATAGTAGCAGCAGACGCTCGTGCAAAAAGAGATGGTAAATACTTAGAAAAAATTGGAACTTACAATCCAAATGTAAATCCAGCAGCAATTGATTTAGATGTTGATGGAGCAGTTAAATGGTTGCAAAATGGTGCACAACCTACAGACACGGCAAAAGCAATTTTATCTTATAAAGGAGCAATGCTAAAAAATCATTTAGTAGGTGGTGTTAGAAAAGGAGCTTTAACTGAAGAACAAGCAGAAGAAAAATTTAATGCTTGGGTTGCAGAAAAAGAAAGCAAAATTGATGCAAAAAGAGAAGGGTTAAGTAAAGCGGATGCAAAAGCAAAAGCGGAAACTTTAAAAGCAGAAGCAAAAATAAACGAAGAACGTTTAGCTGCAGCTAAAGAAGTTGAAGAAGCTGCTATTAAAGCAGAAGCAGATGCAAAAGCCGCTGCTAAAGCTGCTGAAGAAGTAGTTGAAGAAGCTGCACCTGAAACAATTGATGATGCACAATCTGCAGCGTCTGAAGAAGGAAAAGCAGAATAATTTTTTTTAGAACGAGCATGCGTAAAGAAGATTGTTTTTATTTAGGCAAAATTGTTCGAAAACATAGTTTTAGAGGGGAAGTTGTAGCAAAATTAGATACAGACGAACCAGGACTTTATACAAATTTGGAATCAGTTTTTGTTGCCTTTGGCAGTCAGCTGGTTCCTTTTTTTATTGAAAAAAGTTTGCTTCAAAAAGGAAATCAATTACGTCTTAAAATAGAGGATGTAAATACGGAGGCAGAAGCGGATGAGATTTTGGGAGGAGAAATTTATTTACCATTAAAATTTTTACCAAAACTAACCGGCAATAAATTTTATTTCCATGAAATTATCGGGTATGATATTGAAGATGAAAATTACGGAACTTTTGGTGTAATTACAGGGGTTAATGATAGAACGGCACAACCATTATTTGAAATTAATGCAAATGGGACAGACGTTTTTATTCCAATGATTGATGATTTTATTTTAAATGTAGATAGAGAAAAAAAATCTATACTAATTAAAACTCCAGACGGATTAATAGATTTATATTTGAATCCATAAACTAGAGAGGTGGCCGAGTGGTCGAAGGCGCACGCCTGGAAAGTGTGTATACGGCAACGTATCGAGGGTTCGAATCCCTTCCTCTCTGCATTAACCCTATAAATAATCTATTTATAGGGTTTTCAATTTAGTTATATGTCAAACAAACCATTCCAATTTAAACAATTTACTATCCAACAAAATAAAACTGCTATGAAAGTTGGTACGGATGGCGTTTTATTAGCAGCTTGGGTTAATTTACCAAAAGAGACTAATTCTATTTTAGACGTAGGCTCAGGAACGGGACTTATTGCTTTGATGATGGC
>DGOU01000092.1:9931-20134 GCA_002390165.1 Lutibacter sp. UBA4458 | reverse complement strand
TACGATTTTATTATTTCTAATCCACCTTTTTATACTTCTACTTTTAAAAACTTACCAAATAATAGAGCAATGGCTCGGCATGCGGAAAGTTTATCTTTTGAAGATTTATTATATGGAACTTCAAAACTTTTAAACGATAAAGGAGAGTGTGCATTTATAATTCCGTTTGAAGAAGAGGTTAATTTTATAGAAATAGCAAAATCAAATTCCTTATTTCCAAAAAGAATTACACGAGTTAAAGGCAACGAAAAATCTGATATTAAAAGAAGTTTATTGCAGTTTTCAAAAGAGGTAAAAACTATAGAAATTAAGGAACTAATTATTGAAATTACACGTCATAATTATACGGAAGCTTATAAAAATTTGGTAAAAGATTTTTACTTAAAAATGTAATATATCCAAAAAATAAAATATTTCTTAATAGGTTTTATCTGGATTATAACCTAAATATGGCATTTTTTCTTCTTTAAAAGTAATTCCATTTTCTTTTAATTCAGTTAAAATAGGCTCATAAATTTCTTTAGTAATAGGTAATTGAATTCCTGGTGTTTTAATTTCTCCTTTTAATATTTTAAGAGTTGCAATACCAACAGGTAAACCAACAGTTTTTGCCATTGCGGTATAAGTTTGATCATCTCCAATACAAACCATGCTACTTTTAATTTGTTCTTTTTTACCTTGAATTTCATATCCAAAAAGATGTTGCATTACAATCATATCTTTATCCTGTTTTTCCAAAGTCCAACTTTCTTTTAATATTTTTTCTAAAATTTGTGCTGGAGTAGCATTTTTTAAAGCCACTTTTTTGTGAGGGTTAAATAAATTTAGCTCTAATAATTTTTCCCAAACTTCATCATCTTGATCAATTTTTAAATAATAACGAAGTTTAAGTTCAACGGAATCACTTGGGTTATACGCTAAAAAAGAGTTGGTGAAATCGCGATAGCTCATGTTTTCTGAATCTTCAATGGTATAACTATCATCCGTCATTCCAAGTTGTACAAAAACATTCCAAGCTTTTGAGAAACCAACGCGTCTAATAGTTCCTCTGTATAAAGTTAAAATATCATTTAAACCGTAAACATTTTTATATTTTAAAGAATCTCTATTGGCATAACCTTCAAATTTTCCATAATCATCAATTTGTAATATTTCGGTTCTTCTAAACAATTTTTGATAAGGTATGTATTTATAGGTTCCTTCTTGTAAAAATTTTGCAGCACCACCTTGTCCTGCTAAAACTACATTTCTAGGGTTCCAAGTAAATTTATAATTCCATAAATTAGTATCGCTTTCAGGAGCAACTAAACCGCCAGTAAAAGATTCAAAAAGCAGCATTTTTCCACCTTTTTCTCTAATACGATCAATAATTTGCATTGCACTCATATGATCTATTCCAGGATCTAAACCAATTTCATTTAAAAACACCAATCCTTTTTCAACTACCTTGTTATTAAGCTGCTTCATTTCCTCAGAAACATAAGAGGGTGTAATTAAATTTTTGCTAAAAGTTATGCAATCTTTAGCAACCATAATATGCAATTTAGCTGGCAACATAGAAATAACAATTGCGGCATTTTTTATTTCCTTCTTTCGTGCTTCTTCATTAAAAATATCTAAGGAAATTGCTTTTCCGTTTGGGTGATTATTAATTTTTTGTTTTGCTAAATCTAAGGATACATCTGCAACAATAACTTGTAAATTTTCTGTAACAGATTTATTAAGTAAATAAGTAATTAGAGACGATGAGGATTGGCCTGCGCCAAGTACTAAAATTGTTTGCATTTTTTTAAAATTTGACTCAAAAATTGAATTACGAAAGTACAAATTTTAATGTTTTAAATACTTAAAAAGCACTTATTTATTATGGTGTTTTGCAGTGGCTAAAATTTGCTTTGCATTTTCAAAATCTAACTCGTTAACCTTTAATCTATAACCTTCTGAACTTGGAATGCCAATAGTTGTTAAATTTTCATCAAAAAAATAAGTAGGTATATTATAGGTTGCCAATAAAGATTTTGCAATATGAATTTCGTGAATGAAACTGGTTTCTAAAATGGTTATTAAAGTATCGGAATGGTGGTTCATATGGTAGTTTGGTTTTAATTATTTAAAAATTGAATTTAGGAACAATTAATTTTATATTTACCAAAAATTAGTTAAAATGAATAAAAACTTAACAATCACTTCAATTTTAGGGGCAATTACCATTATTTTGGGTGCTTTTGGAGCTCATGCGTTAAAGGAAAAACTAGGAGTGCAAGAGTTAAAAAGTTTTGAAACTGCGGTTAAATACCAAATGTTTCATGTGCTGGTTTTATTGTTTATAAATTCTTTGGCTAATTTTTCCTCAAAAATTAAAAATAGGTTAACATTTTTATTCTTAATGGGAATTTTGTTTTTCTCTGGATCTATTTATGCAATTACATTTGGTGTTTCCGCAAAATTAATTTGGTTTGTTACACCACTAGGAGGTTTGTTTTTTATAATAGGTTGGTTAATAATGGCAGCAGAGTTTTATAAAAAGAAATCTTTATAATTTTAAATAAAAATTTGGTGCATTTACCAAAAAGTATATTTTTGTTGAAGATTATTAACTAAAAAAAATAAAATTCGTTTTTTTAAATCAATATTCGAAAGCGTTTTCGTTAAAAATAACTACAAGTAAAAATAATTATTTTACTGATAATTAGTTGTTTAAGTAAATGAAAACGTTTTAGTAAAAACTCGATTTTCTATGATATATATCATATGCATGAGTATTTTATTCTTGCTAAATTTGATATAACAAATATGAAAAATCAAGAAATATTAATTTTTAAAAACACTTCAAATGGAAACGCTAATGAGACCAGCAATATCAGAATCGCTTTACAAACTTGGAATTAAAAACATTAAACATGTAATACATAATCCTTCCTATGAAGAATTATATAAATCAGAGTTAAACCCAGAATTAACTGGTTTTTGCAAAGGAACTTTAACAGAATTGGGAGCTGTAGATGTTATGACAGGTAGATTTACAGGTCGTTCACCTAAAGACAAATATATTGTTAAAGATGCTATTAGTGAAAACACTATTTGGTGGAATTCTGAAAAAGCACCAAATGATAATAAACCAATTTCACCTGAAGTTTGGCAATCAAAAAAAGAATTAGTTTTACAACAACTTTCTAATAATGAAATTTATGTTATAGATGCCTTTTGTGGAGCAAATGAAGATTCTAGATTAAAAGTTAGATTTGTAGTTGAAGTTCCTTGGCAAGCACATTTTGTAAAAAATATGTTTATTAGGCCAACAGAAGAAGAATTAGAAAATTTTGGAACTCCCGATTTTACCGTATTAAATGGATCTCAAATCTGTGACCCAAATTGGAAAGAACAAGGGTTAAATTCTGAAGTGTTTACAGCGTTTAACTTAACCGAAAAAATGCAGGTTATTGGTGGAACTTGGTATGGAGGTGAAATGAAAAAAGGTATGTTTGCAATGATGAACTATTATTTACCTTTAAAAGGAATGGCATCTATGCACTGTTCTGCAAATAAAGGCAAAAATGGAGAAGTTGCTATTTTCTTTGGATTATCAGGTACAGGAAAAACTACGTTATCTACAGATCCAGAACGCGAATTAATTGGTGACGATGAGCACGGTTGGGATGATGATGGTGTTTTTAATTTTGAAGGAGGTTGTTATGCGAAAACAATTAATTTAGATAAAAATGCAGAACCAGAAATTTATGGTGCAATTAGAAAAAATGCTTTATTAGAAAATGTAACGGTAGATGAAACAGGTCATATCGATTTTACAGATGATTCTTTAACGCAAAATACAAGAGTTTCTTACCCAATTTATCATATAGACAATATTGTTGAACCTGTTTCTAAAGCAGGTCATGCAACTAAAGTAATATTTTTAACTGCCGATGCTTTTGGAGTTATGCCGCCAGTATCAAAATTAACTCCTGAACAAACCAAATATCACTTTTTATCTGGTTTTACAGCTAAATTAGCAGGAACAGAAAGAGGTGTTACAGAGCCAACTCCTACGTTTTCAGCTTGTTTTGGAGAAGCTTTTCTATCATTACATCCAACTAAATATGGAGAAGAATTAGTTAAAAAAATGGAAAAGAATAATGCAACAGCATATTTAGTAAATACCGGTTGGAATGGTACTGGAAAAAGAATTTCTATTAAAGATACCAGAGCAATTATTCATAGAATTTTAGATGGTTCTATTGAAAAAGCAGATACTAAAATAGTGCCTGTTTTTAATTTAGAAGTTCCAACACAGTTAGAGGAAGTAGATTCTGCTATTTTAGATCCAAGAGATACTTATAAAAGTGCAGAAGAATGGAATTCTAAAGCGGAAAAATTAGCAAAATTATTTATTGAAAATTTCGATAAATACACCGATAATGAAGAAGGAAAAGCATTGGTATCTGCCGGACCTCAATTATAACTTAGAACAAACTTAACTAAGAAAACCGTTTAGGAAACTAAGCGGTTTTTATGTTTAAAATTGTTGCTTGTATTTATATTCCACAAATTTAAAATAGTTATATAATTTATAATTTACCTCTAAACCATAATCTATATTAAAATCATAATTAATTATATTTTCATAAATAGCATTATTGTAACGTAATGGATTTTGAACTCTAATATTCCATTCGGTTACATAAAATATGTTTTTAGTTTTGTAATAATCCTTAGAATAAAAATTTTTAGGTTTTGCAATAGTATTTAAATACAGATTAAATCCGTTATCTATAATGGTAATTTCATATTGTAAACTGTCATTTTTAATAGTAACAGGTTCTTCATCTAAATGTTTTTTATGATTTAATTTAGAAGAAGTTCCGCAGCTAACCAAAACCAAAGTAATAATCAATGTGTAAAATAGATGCTTCATAATTAGATGAATTAGTTATAAAAAAAGCACAAAAATTATTCCAATTTAAAATTTATGAAAAAATAGTATATTGTTACAATAAATAAATAATAATAAAATGAATAAAAACCGATGTGCTTGGTGCGGAGAAGATCCTTTATATGTAAAATATCATGATGAAGAATGGGGAGTTCCGGTATATGATGATGATAAATTGTTTGAGTTCTTAATATTGGAAACTTTTCAGGCAGGTTTAAGCTGGATTACTGTTCTTAGAAAACGGGAAAATTTTAGAAGAGCTTTTGATAATTTTAATTATAAAAAAATAGCACAATATTCTAATGAAAAATTTGAAGAGTTATTGCAAGATGCAAGTATTATTAGAAATAAACTTAAAATAAAAGCAACCATAAGCAATGCAATTTCTTTTATGGAAATTCAAAAAGAGTTTGGTTCGTTCTCTAATTATATTTGGGAATTTACCAATGGAAAGCCTATTATAAACAATTGGAAAACTTTAGATGAAATTCCTGCTAAAACCACATTATCAGATACTATTTCAAATGATTTAAAAAAACGTGGATTTAAGTTTGTAGGTTCTACAGTAATGTATGCGCATATGCAGGCAACAGGCATGGTAAATGACCATGTTGTTGATTGTTTTAGATATGAAAAAGTATAAAAAAAATCTAAAAGGTCATTATGAATTTGGTGAAGCAAACTGTCAGTCTGAGCTTGTCGAAGACTTTTTACTTTCTCAAATTGAACTATCAAAACATTTCGACAAGAACAGTGTGACGAATAATTTAAATTTATTTGTCATTATGAATTTGGTGAAGCAAACTGCTACAAATAGAAACAAATAATCACGCCGTTTTCACTCCTCGTTATTACAATGTATTTTATAAATTTATTCCATAGGAATATAAATTTCCGTTACCCATTTTGAAGGATTTGGAGTTTCATGTGGGCTAACCAGATATACTTCAAAAGGTTCAGAATTTGGAATTTCTTTTAATTTTTGAGCATGTAAATTTTTATAGGCAGTTTCCCAAGCTTCAACTTGATATTTATAACTACCATTAAGTATAGTTTTAAACGTTTTTTGAGGTTTTAAAAATCCGATTAATACATCGCCTGTAGTTATAATTCGTTCTGAAACAGGTACACAAGTAGAAAACATAGTAGTTTTATTTTTTTCATCCCATTTATGAGAAATAGAAAAAGGTTTTCCAGAAGCCTGAATGTTGTTTTCTGCCATATATTTCATAATCGCAGGAAACATTTCTCCCATTTTTTTGTCAATTTCAGAAACTTTACAAGAAGTCGTTTCATATAAATAATAACCACCACCGTAATCTACAATTCCTTTACTTACAATGCTATATTTATCTATTTCAGTGGTAATGTATTTGTCTAATAAAGTTAAACCCTTTTTGTACATTGGTTCTATGTTTTTTTGTATTCCGCCTTGAGTTAACCAATATGCCTTTTCCATAAAAGTATTTTTACCTTTCATTCCCCAAGTTACTTCCGTACCATTTTCCACTTTTTTTAAATTCCAATATACTTCCGGAGTACTTCCTGTACCAAAATCAATTTGTTGAATAAGTTCCTTATTTGGAATTAAAGCTGTGGTTTTCATAGAACCACCTCCTTCTTTTCCTATCCAACTATAAGAAGCATTTACCCCAGATGTTTTTTTAGGATAAGTTGCAACAATAGTAGAATCCATTTCGTACCAAGGACCCCAATTCTCCCAGTTTTTAAAATCATTAATTTCATTAAAAACTACTTCTACAGGAACTTTTATAATTTTTGTTTGTTTTACATTATAGTTACCATTTAAAGTGGCTAAATAAATAGAACCTCCAATAATAAGTATCAAGATTAAAAAAAATAAATATTTAAAAAGTTTCATAATAGGTGAGTTTAAGTTTCATTATTGCTAATTTACTAAATAAATTCATTTGAAAACTGTAAATTTGATGCTTAAAATTTATACAATGAAAATTAAATATATAGCTTATTTGCTTCTTGCAATAATATTATTTCCTTCTTGTGGAAAACAGCAACAAAAACCAAAACAAGAAACCAAAAAAAGTGAGTTTAAATATGAAGCAGAGCAATTTGCAGATTTAAAAATTCTTAGATACCAAATACCTGGTTTTAATAACTTAACGCTAAAGCAAAAAGAATACGTTTATTATTTATCGCAAGCTGGTATGGAAGGTCGTGATATGGTTTACGATCAAAACTATCGATTCAATTTAATTATAAGACGAGCTTTAGAACATATTTACACCAATTATAAAGGAGATAAAACTTCTGAAGATTGGAAAAATTTTGAAATTTATTTAAAACGTATATGGTTCTCAAATGGTATTCATCATCATTATGCCAATAGTAAATTTAATCCAAATTTTTCTGAAGATTATCTGAGAACATTACTAACAGCAACTAAAACTAACCTTGAAGGTGAAGCATTTGCAGTGATTTTTAATAAAAAAGATGGAAAAAAAGTAAATTTAGATGCATCTACAGGATTGTTAAAAGGCTCTGCGGTTAATTTTTATTCTCCAAATGTAACTTCCTCAGAAGTGGATAAATTTTATGCTTCAAAAATGGATAAGAATGATGCTACTCCTATAGAATACGGTTTAAATTCTAAATTGATAAAAAAAGCGAATGGAACTTTAGAAGAAAAAGTTTGGAAAGTAGGCGGAATGTATGGCGCTGCTATTGAAAAAGTAGTTTTTTGGTTGAAAAAAGCGGTAACGGTAGCTGAAAATCAACAAGAAGCCGATGCGTTAAATTTATTAATTAAATTTTACGAAACAGGTGATTTAAAAGTTTGGGATCAATACAATATTGCTTGGGCAACAAGTACCAAAGGAGATATTGACTATATTAATGGGTTTATTGAAGTATATAACGATCCAAAAGCATACAGAGGTTCTTTTGAAAGTATTGTGCAGATTAAAGATTTTGATATGTCTAAAAAAATGGCAGTAGTTTCTGAAAATGCGCAATGGTTTGAAGATAATTCTTCCATAATGGAAACTCATAAAAAGAAAAATGTAGTTGGGGTTTCTTATAAAACAGTTAATGTTGCTTCTGAGTCAGGTGATGCCACACCATCTACACCAATTGGAGTTAATTTGCCAAATAACAATTGGATTCGCCAACATCATGGCTCTAAATCTGTTTCCTTAGGAAATTTAATAGAAGCGTATAACAAAGCAGGAGGAACCGATAGATTAAAAGAGTTTGCTTTTAATAAAGATGAAATTAATACCGAAATTAAATATGGTGAATTAGCGGATAAATTACATACTGCTTTGCACGAAGTTATTGGTCATGCAAGTGGTAAAATTAATCCTGGAGTTGGACAGCCAAAAGAAACCATGAAAAATTACGCTTCAACTTTAGAAGAAGCACGTGCCGATTTGGTTGGCTTGTACTTTTTACCTGACCAAAAATTAGTAGATTTAAAATTATCACCAAACGCCAAAGAATTAGGAAAAGCCGCTTACGATGGATATATTAGAAATGGATTAATAACACAATTAATTCGTTTAAAATTAGGAGATGATATAGAAGAAGCTCATATGAGAAATCGTCAATTAGTTGCTGCTTGGGCTTATGAAAAAGGTAAAAAAGATAATGTAATTGAAAAAGTAATTAAAAATAACAAAACCTATTTTGTAATTCATGATTACGCTAAATTAAGAGTTTTATTTGGACAATTATTAAGAGAAATTCAACGTATAAAATCTGAAGGCGATTTTGAAGCTGGGAAAAATTTAGTAGAAACCTACGGTGTTAAAGTAGATCAAAAATTACACAAAGAAATTTTAGAGCGTAATAGTAAATTTAAGTCAGCTCCTTATAGCGGATTTATCAATCCTATTCTAGTTCCTAAAAAAGATGCTAAAGGTGTAATTACAGACATTGTAGTAGAGCAACCTAAAAGTTTTACGGATGAAATGTTGTATTATGCTAAAAATTATTCCAATTTGCCAGAAACAAATTAAATAGCTTAATGAGTAAAGTTAAAACCGCAATACATGCTTCTTATTTTAGTATTATAGGAAATGCTACTTTAGCTATTATAAAAGGGTTAGCAGGTGTTTTTGGTCATTCGTATGCTTTAATTGCAGATGCCATAGAATCAACTACAGATATTTTTGCATCTATTTTAGTTTTAATTGGGTTAAAATATTCAACCAAACCTGCCGATAAAAGCCATCCTTACGGTCATGGCAGAGCGGAGCCTTTAATTACATTTTTAGTGGTTGGTTTTTTAATTACATCCGCAACAATAATAATATATGAAGGAATTGTTAATTTAGGAACAGTACGTGACTTGCCAAAAAGCTGGACCCTTATTGTACTTGGAATAATTATTATTTGGAAAGAAATATCCTTTCAATATGTTATAAAAAAAAGTAGGATAACCGGAAGCTCAGCATTAAAAGCAGATGCCTGGCATCATAGAAGTGATGCAATTACTTCTATTACAGCTTTTATTGGAATATCAATGACTTTATTGTTAGGTGAAAAATTTAAAAATGCAGATATATATGCCGCTTTTTTTGCGGCGGCATTTATATTATATAATAGCTATTTAATTTTTAGACCTGCGTTAGGTGAAATAATGGATGAAAACTTAAATGAAGATTTGATTGCAGAAATTCGTGAGGTTTCTTTAACTGTTGAAGGTATTTTAGATACAGAAAAATGTTTTATTCGTAAATCTGGAATGAAATATCACGTAGATTTACACGCCATAGTAGATGGAGATAAATCGGTAAAAGAAGGTCATGAATTAGCTCATAAACTTAAAGATAAATTGGAATCTGAAATAGAAAGTATTGGCAATGTTTTAATTCACATTGAGCCTAATTAAAAAACTATATTTTCTAGTGCATAGAAAAAGTAATCAAAGTAAAAATGGCTATAATTAAAAAAATAGCAATTACTACAATATAAGTGTTCTTGTAATATTTTTTGGTAATTTTAATATCTTTTCTATAACTCCATACCATGGAAATACTAAAAACAATCACAAAAATTATTGCAAAAATTAACTGATTTTTACTAAACATATTAATTGAGTATATTTATCTTCAAAAATACATAATTTTTTAGGATGAAACACGCATTAATTATTGGAGCTTCTTCTGGAATTGGGAAAGAATTAGCAACAATTTTAGTAGAAAATAACTATTTTGTTATTATTACAGGTAGAAGAGAAAATTTATTAAAGCAAATTCAGCAAAGCAAACCAAAAAGTTACGCCTATAAAA
>DGOU01000092.1:4555-9818 GCA_002390165.1 Lutibacter sp. UBA4458 | reverse complement strand
CCTACTTTAGAAACCAATGTTTTAGCAGCAACTAAAATATATGGTTTATCCTATAATCTTTTTAAAGAACAAGGTTTTGGTCATTTAGTTGGTATTTCATCTGTTGCATCTATTAGAGGAAATAGGCATGTGCCAGCTTATTTTGCATCAAAAGCATTTCAAGCCAGCTATTTAGAATCGCTTTGGATGAAAGCAAACAGAAGTAAATCTGAAATATTTGTAACCGATATTCAGCCAGGTTTTGTAGATACTTCCATGGCTATTGGAAAAACATTTTGGATGGCAAATTCTAAAAAAGCTGCACAGCAAATTTTTACTGCAATTAAAAAAAGAAAGAAAAAAGCATACATAACAAAACGTTGGCAATTAGTAGCTTTTGTATTAAAATGGGTGCCAGCAAAATTATTGATTAAATTTTTATAGGATAAAATGAAAAACAAATTAAAAGATGTTCAAAAATTTATGGAAGTTTTTGAATTAGGCTATCAAAAACAGCCCACTGCTTTTATTTCAACCTCTAAAATTCGTTTGCGTTTTGATTTAATGAAAGAAGAAAATGAAGAATACTTAGAAGCTGCTAAAAATAACGATTTAACAGAAATTGCAGATGCTTTGGGCGATATGTTGTATATTTTATTAGGAACCGTTTTGGAACATGGCTTGCAACATAAATTTGAAGCTGTTTTTAATGAAATTCAGCGAAGTAATATGAGTAAATTAGATTATAATGGAAAACCAATTTACCGTGAAGACGGTAAAGTTTTAAAAGGACCAAATTATTTTAAACCTAACATTAAAGAAATTTTAAATAAAAAACCTTAACACAATTTTAAGGGAAAAATACCTAATAAAATTGTTATTTTATAAACTACTAATAATAACATCAATTAACCAAAAATTCAAATTAAAAATCATGAAAATGTTTAACAAAAACACTTTAATAATTACCTTGATTGCGGCGGCAATGCTGCCGATTTCATGTAAGAAGGAAAATAGTAATAAAAAAGAAATTCACGGAATTGTGACCGCAAATATGGATGCAAAAGTTAGCCCTAAAGACGATTTTTTTAGGTATGTAAACGGAACTTGGTTAGATAAAACTGAAATTCCTTCAGATAGAACATCTTGGGGAAGCTTTAATGAACTTCGTAAAAATACGGATGCAGATGTTCAAAGTATTTTAGAGGAAGCTATTGCTGAAAACAAAAAACCTAATTTAAAGGATGCTGAAGGAAAACTAAAATTAGATGCCGACCAGAAAAAAGCAATTGATTTGTACGAAACTATTATGGACACAGTTGCTCGTAATAAAGCAGGTGTTAAACCTTTATTACCATATTTAAGTAAAATAGATGCTGTTAAAAATATACCAGATCTACAAAAACTGATAGTTGAAATGGCTTCAAATGGAGGGGCTGGATACGTTGGATTTTATGTGCATAACGATTTAAAAAATAGTAATATGAACGCAGCATATTTGGTTCCTGCAGGTTTAGGTCTTTCTCGAGATTATTATGTTGATCAAGACAAAGACACTAAAGAAAAACGTGAAAAATATATTGCACACATTGCTAAAATATTACAATATTTTGGAGACACTAAAGATCAAGCAGCAGTTAATGCACAAAAAGTTTTTGATTATGAATATAAATTAGCTGTGCCAAGAAGAACTAAAGAAGAAAATAGAGATGCTAGAAAAAGATATAATCCAAAATCTATAGCCGAGCTTCAAAAGTTAATGCCAGTATTTAATTGGGAAACTGTTTTTAAAGAAATGGGCATTAAAAATTTAGATAAAATTATTGTTACAGAACCAAACTATTTAACTGCATTAAACAAAATTTTAAAAGCAAGTTCTAACGAGGATATAAAACTATATTTAAGATGGACAATGATTGATAAAAATGCAGGTATTTTAAATACATCTTTAGAAAATTTAAATTGGGAGTTTTATGGTAAAGAGTTAAGAGGAGCTAAAAAACAACGCCCAAGAAATGAAAGAGCATTAGCATCGGTTAATGGAAGAATAGGAGAGGCTTTAGGTAAATTATATGTAGCTAAAAAGTTTCCGCCAGAGGCTAAAGCGAAAGCAGAAGAAATGATTAAAAATGTGATGAAAGCTTATGAAAATAGGATTAATGCTTTACCTTGGATGACAGTAGAAACAAAGAAAAAAGCCATTAATAAGATAGAAAAAATGACCGTTAAAATAGCCTATCCAGATAAATGGAAAGATTATTCTAAATTAGCAATAAGTAACGTTAAAAATGGAGGTTCGTTTTTTCAAAATTCTTTAAATGTTAGAAAATGGGGATTTAATAAGGCTATTGAAAAATTAGGAAAACCTGTTGATAGAACGGAATGGGGAATGTCACCTCAAACCGTTAATGCTTATTTTAATCCAGTAAATAATGAAATTGTTTTTCCAGCAGCAATTTTACAACCTCCTTTTTATGATTATAAAGCGGATGCAGCAGTAAATTATGGTGGAATTGGAGCTGTAATTGGACACGAAATTTCTCACTGTTTTGATGATTCAGGAGCAAGATTTGATGCTAATGGTAACTTAAATAATTGGTGGACTAAAGAAGATTTAGAAAAATTTACGGTTTTAGGTAACAAATTAGTAGCTCAATATAGTGCAGTAGAAGCCTTAAAGGATGTTCATTTAAATGGGAAATATACTTTGGGTGAAAATATTGGTGATTTAGGTGGTGTTAATGCTGCTTATGATGCTTTGCAATTGTATTTTAAAGATCATAAAAGACCTGATAATATAGATGGATTTACACCTGAACAACGTTTTTATATGTCTTGGGCAACAGTTTGGAGAACTAAAATGAGAGAAAAAGCTTTGCGTAGTTTAATTAAAACTAATCCTCATTCTCCTGGAATGTACAGAGCGTTTATGCCTTTGCAAAATGTAGATGCTTTTTACACTGCGTTTAATATAAAAGAAGGCGATAAAATGTTTGTTAAACCAGAAGATAGAGTTAAAATCTGGTAATATATTCAATTAAAAAACTGTTTAAAAAGTATATAAACTATTCATCCTGAAAATGTCACACTGAGCTTGTCGAAGTGTTAATCAAAATCTCATTTTTATGAGAACCTAAACTGGTTCAGGTTGACAAATTTTTAAGGCTTTTTAAACAGTTTTTTTTATTAAATCAATATTAAAATAACCACCTCTATTTTCTTTTCTTTTTTTAGAAAATTGAGTTACTAAATATGCAGTGGTAATTAAATTTCTAAGTTCACATAAATCCACTGATAATTCAGAATGATCATATAATCTTTTGTTATCTTTATATAATACTTTTAACCTTTTCTCTGCTCTTCTTAAGCGTTCATTAGATCTAACAATTCCCACATAATTACTCATAATAGTTTTAACTTCATTTCTATCGTGTGTAATTAATATTTTTTCCATGTTTTTTACCACGCCACTATCATTCCAAACAGGAATATTTTTATGGAAAAGTATTTTTTGAAATCGTTTCGTTAAGTTTAAAAAAGCATTGTGTGAAAATACCAATCCTTCCAATAATGAATTAGATGCTAAACGGTTTGCGCCATGCAAACCAGTTCTAGTTACTTCACCACTAGCATATAAGTTTTTAATGGAAGTTTTTCCATTTTTATTAACGTTTACGCCACCGCAAATATAATGTTGGGCAGGAATAACAGGTATATAATCTGTACGAACATCAATTCCTAAACCTAAGCATTTTTCAGTAATATTAGGGAAATGTGTTTTAAAAGCGTCGTAATTTAAATGAGTACAATCTAAAAAAACATTAGATGATCCACTTTTTTTTAGTTCGCTATCAATGGCTCGTGCTACAATATCTCTTGGTGCTAAATCTAGCCTTTCATCATAGTGATGCATAAATTTTTCACCTTTAAAGTTTCGTAAAATAGCGCCATCTCCACGAACTGCTTCAGAAATTAAAAAAGCAGGATATTCTCCTGGATTATATAAAGCAGTTGGATGAAATTGAATAAATTCAACTTCTGAAATTTCAGCTTTAGCTCTATACGCCATGGCAATACCATCACCTGTGGCAACAACCGGATTTGTTGTGGTACTATAAACTTGTCCGTTTCCTCCAGATGCAAGCATAGTAACTTTAGAGGAAAAAGTTTTTACTTTATTGGTCTTTTCATCTAAAACATAAGCGCCATAACAAGTAATTTTCTCTTTTCTAGTTATTAATTTTTTAGTGACTTGGTGTTCTGTAATTAAATCTATAGCAAAGTGATAATCTAAAAATTCAATATTTGGTGTGTTTTTTACTTTAGCTAATAAGGCTCTTTCAATTTCAGCACCTGTAATATCTTTATGATGTAAAATCCTGTTTTGTGAATGACCACCTTCTCTACCTAAAGCATATTTTCCGTCATCGGTTTTATCAAATTTTGTTCCCCAATCCATAAGCTCTTGTAATCTATCAGGAGCTTCTTTAATTACCATTTTTACAATTTCTTTGTCACAAATACCATCACCAGCAATTAAAGTATCTTCAATATGTTGGTTAAAAGTATCTACGGTTTTATTCCAAACAGTTGCAACTCCACCTTGAGCATATTTAGTATTGCATTCATTTTTTTCATTTTTAGTAACAATGGTTATCAAGGAATCTTTAAAATGCATGGCCGATTTTAAAGCAAAAGTTAAACCAGCAACTCCAGATCCAATTACTAAAAAATCTGTTTTTATAATGTTTTTGTCTGCAATCATTTTATGTAAAAATTATTATGAAAGTTCAAGCATACGTTCAATAGAAACAAGTGCTTTTTTGCTTAATTCTTTGTCTACTTCAACAAATGGTAGCTCGTATTTTAAACATAGATATAGTTTTTTCATGGTATTCATTTTCATATAAAAACATTCGCTACAATTACAATTGTCATCATCAACAGGTGCAGGAATTAATACTTTATTAGGAACGGCCTGTCTCATTTTATGTAAAATTCCAACCTCGGTGGCAACTATAAATTTGTTTGCTTTACTAGTTTGTACATATTTTAATAAACCAGAGGTAGAACCAACATATTTTGCCACTTTAAGCAAATGAGCCTGAGATTCTGGATGAGCAATTATTTCTGCATCTGGATTTTCAGCATATAAGTTCAATATTTTTTCTATGGAAAAAGCTTCGTGTACCATGCAAGCGCCATCCCAAAGTAATAAATCTCTACCAGTTTTTTTAATTAGCCAGCTTCCTAAATTTTTATCTGGAGCAAAAATAATAGGTTG
>DGOU01000092.1:0-4459 GCA_002390165.1 Lutibacter sp. UBA4458 | reverse complement strand
GAGTCTGCTAAGGAACAGCCAGCGTTTAAATCTGGAAGTAATACTTTTTTAGAAGGATTTAATATTTTAGCAGTTTCAGCCATAAAATGTACTCCAGCAAATACAATAATATTTGCATTTGTTTTAGCTGCTTCTTGTGCTAATGCTAAGCTATCTCCAACAAAATCAGCAATATCTTGAATTTCGCTTTCTTGATAATAATGAGCTAATATAATGGCATTTTTTTCTTTTCTAAGTTTATTGATTTCCGCTACATAATCAATTTCCTCAGGTATATCAATATCTAAAAAACCCTTTTTTTGTAGGTTTTTAGTAGCGTTTTCTAATGTTTTCATTTGTCGGTTATTTAGTATGTTATCTCCCAAAAAATATGCCAAAAAATTGGAAGGGATTCCATTATTTTGGCATAGCATATTTTAAGTTATAACAGAATTAGACAATTATCTATTATATTTCTAGTTAACCTTGTAGGTCCATCCAAAAATATCTTCTGCTTTATGTTGTTGAATATCTGTAATTCGTTTTTTAATATAAGTAGCATAACTATCTGCTACTTTTGGTAATTCAAAACTTTCATCGTGATGTGAAAATCCTAAAATTGGACTAATAACTGCCGCTGTACCTGCACCAAACATTTCTAATAATTCACCTTTGCGGGCAGCTTCCATAATTTCGGAAACTTTTACAGGGCGTACTTCTATGTTAATTCCTTCATGTTCACAAAGTTGCACAATACTTTTTCTAGTAATGCCATCTAAAATTCGTTCACTGGTAGGAGCAGTTAAAAGCGTGTTATTAACTCTAAAAAACACATTCATAACACCTGCTTCTTCTAAATATTCATGAGAACAAGAGTCTGTCCAAATTACTTGTTGAAATCCTTTTTCGCGAGCTAATTTTGTTGGATAAAAAGAACCAGCATAATTACCTGCTGCTTTAGCATAACCAACTCCGCCATTTGCAGATCTACTATATTTATCTTCAATAATAACTCTAACCTCTCCGGCGTAATAAGATTGAACAGGAGAACAGATAATCATAAATTTATAGGAGTCGGATATGGAAGCCGATACACAACTTTCGGTTGCAATAATAAACGGACGAATGTATAAGGAGTTTCCTTCCCCTTTTTTAATCCATTCATTATCTAATTTTAATAAATTATTTAATCCATCAAAAAATAATTCTTTTGGAAAAGCAGGCATTCCTAGTCGTTCCGCTGAAATATTTATACGTTTCTGGTTTTGGTCTGGTCTAAACATCCAAATTTCATCATCATCAGACTTATAAGCTTTCATACCTTCAAAAACTGCTTGGCCATAATGAAATACTTTTGCAGAAGGATCAAGAGTTAAAGGTGCATAAGGTAAAATTTTGGGAGTTTGCCAAGTTCCATCAATATAATCACATTCAAACATATGATCTGTAAATTCTTGACCAAATGAAAGATTACTAAAATCGACTTTTGAAATTTTAGAAGTAGTTGTTTTTTCTATATGTAGTGTCATAGTTTTGCGAAATTTAGTTTGTACAAATTTACTTAATTTTTAACTAATATTTTGAATTTGTAAATGTCTAATTATCAATAATAAAGAGTGAAAATAGTTTTATTAGGAATTCTTGTTAAAAAAATATACACATATTATAAATATTAAATAAAATGTTTTAAACAGTTATAAAAATTTAATTAGATATTTGTATCTATTTGAAATTTTGTTGATATTAAATGAAAAGAAAAATTATTGTTACTAAAGATGGATCAACCACCATACAATTATTGGATTGGGATGAACAATATCATTCTAAAAATGGTGCTATTCAAGAAGCAAAACATGTGTTTATTAAGTACGGCTTGTCTGAAATAAAAACTAAGGAAATTACAATTTTAGAAATTGGTTTTGGTACAGGATTAAATGCTTTTATTACTTTTTTAGAAGCTCAAAAAAGAAATTTAAAAATACATTATGTAGGTGTTGAAGCTTATCCTGTTTTAAAAGAAGAGATAGACAAAATGAATTATGTAACAGAACTTAATGCTCAAAATCAAAAAGACATTTTTGATGAAATGCATAATTCTAATTGGGATAAAATTTATAGCATTACTACCGATTTTAGCCTTAAAAAAAGAAAGCAATTTTTTGAGGAAATTGAAGACAAAAATTCCTTTAATTTAATATATTTTGATGCATTTGGAGCTCCTGTTCAACCAGAACTTTGGACGGAGAGTATTTTTAAAAGAATGTATAATGCATTGAAAAATAATGGAATATTAGTAACTTACAGTGCAAAAGGAAGTGTTAGAAGAGCTATGCAATCTGTAGGTTTTTTTGTAGAAAGATTACCTGGTCCACTTGGTAAAAGAGAAATGTTAAGAGCAACTAAAAAAGAAATAAAAAATTTATAAAATGGAATTTAAAAGATTTAATAAACGTAAAAAACCAAATTTTATAAGAGGTATAATATTAGTATTGTTGTTATTTATAATAGTGTATTTATGGATGCACGCAGAACAATTTATTGAAATGTTTTTTTCGCCAAAAGCTTAATTACTTTTTAAATGTTCTTCCTTTCCATTCATATTTTTTAAAGAAAGAAAGAAAACCTATAAAACCTATAAAAAATGGGTAAAACAAACTAATTGTTAGGATATTAAAAATAGAAAATTTCCTTTTAAAATAGTTAGAAGTTTGTATTAAAAGTACACTGTCAATTATTAGTTTTAAGAGAAATATAGTAATAAATAAAATCCATAAATCTGGTTTAATAAACGCTAAAATTAATAAGGAAATAAGTAATATGTTTTCTGCTAAAACTAATATTCCAACCAATTTAGCGAAAGAATTTTTATAAGAAGATGTTTTAGAAGCCCAACGGAGTTGTTGTTGTATAAAATTACTCCAGCTTTTTTGGGAGTTTGTTTTAACTAAAGCGAAGTTATTTTTTAAATAATGAACATTATTTGGATAAAAACGTATCATTTTTTCCAATAAAAAAACATCATCGCCACTTGCAATACTCAAGTTTTCATTATAACCATTTACTTTAAAAAAGGCTTCTTTTTTAAAACATAAATTAGCTCCGTTGCACATAAACGGTTTTTTTATGCCAAAACTTCCAATAGTAGTACCAATTAAACTGATAAAATTTAAACTTTGAAAATGAAATAAAAAGTTGGTTTTACCCTTAAAAAGCACAGGTGCTGCAATAAATACTGTTTCGTTTTTTTTGATAAAATCATTAAAAATCAGTAACCATTTTTCAGGTACAACACAATCGGCATCTGTAGTAATAATCCAATCAAAGTTTGCGGAATTAATGGCGGTGTTTAAAGCATCTTTTTTTGGGGAATTAGATTTTCTAAGGTTATTAATTTCTCTAAAGTTTAGTTTTGGATTTTCTTTTTTAAAAGTATTTATTAAAGGTTTAAAATCATCAGAAGAACCATCATTAACTAAAATAATTTCATATAAATTATTTGGATAATTAAGTTTTGAAAAAGAATTGAATAATGTTGGTAAATTGTCGGCTTCGTTTCTAAAAGGAACGATAATTGTAAATTTAATTTCAGGCGCGGCATCTGTTAGCTTAAAAGTAAGCAGTTTGTTAAACCCAATAATAAAGGAGCCAATTAAAAACAAATATAAAAGCGATATTATTGCTGCAATTATTATCATGTTTCTATGGGTTTTTTAAATTTTAAAACAAAAAAACTTCCTATAATTGCAGGTACGGCAAAATTTAAAAACCACATGAATGTAGTTACCGTAATTATGGTTAAATTAGTTACTTGAACTAAACTAAATAAAGTTAAAGCTACACTTCCTTTTATTGCCCAATCAAACAAACTTAAACTAGGAATTATGGAGGCAATAAAATACATGGCAAATATTAAAGTAATTGCTGTGAAATAAGGAATTTCTACTCCAAATAAATACAATAAAAAGTAAAATTGATGAGAGAAAACTAAATATCTTAAAATAGAAAAAAGCAATGTTTTTATTAGAATTTTACTAGAAATAGTTCTAAAATATTTTTTTATTTTTTTTAAATAAGATTTTATAAAATTTGAAAATGTTAACTTAATTAAAAAAACTAAAAGTATAAATATTACAATTACAAGAAGCGTTTTAGAAATGTTAATTATTGGTGTTTTTATAGTGAAATTAAAGAGAATAAATAAAATTCCTAAAACACCAAAAAATAGAGTAGCTGCTAATTGAAATAAATTTCCGATTAAATTTAAAACTACTATTTTTTTTCTGTTTTTCTTTTTAAAATATAAAGCTTTTGCACCATATTCTCCAATTCTATTTGGGGTAATTAACGAGGCGGTTAAAGAACCTAAACATTGTTCGTAAGCTTCTAAAAATGTAATATTTTTTTCAACGGAAACTAAAGTTTTCCATTTAAATATTTCTAAAAACCAGTTAACATCTGTAAAAAATAATAATAATAAAAT
>DGOU01000001.1 GCA_002390165.1 Lutibacter sp. UBA4458 | reverse complement strand
TAAAAAGTTTCTATACTTGGTGTCGCGGAACCTAATAAAACTTTGGCGTTATGCTGGTTAGCTAATACAATTGCGGCATCTCTTGCATGATATCTTGGTGCTGGATCAAACTGTTTAAATGATGGTTCATGTTCTTCATCCACAATTATTAATCCTAAATTTGAGTATGGTAAAAAAAGCGAAGATCGAGCACCTAAAATTAGTTGTGCTTTTTGTTTGTTTTCAAGTACATTATTCCAAACTTCAACACGTTCATTCATAGAATATTTAGAATGAAAAACAGATAAATATTCTCCAAAATAATATTGTAATCGTTCAATTAATTGCGTAGTTAGGGCAATTTCTGGCAACAAGTAAAGTACTTGTTTTTTATTTTGAAGTAATTCTTTAATTAACTTAACATATACTTCTGTTTTTCCGCTACTTGTAATTCCTTTTAATAAAACAGTTTGTTTGGTTTTAAAATTGGATTTAATAGCGTTAAAAGCGGTAATTTGAGAAGGTGTTAATTGTTTTATCGCTTCTGTTTTTCCATCAAAATTTATTCTATCGGTTTGTATAAAATAATACTCTAAAATTCCTTTATCTACTAATGCTTTTATTATGGAAGAAGAAGTTCTAGAAACATCTTGCAATTCTATAACTTTTATATCATTTTTAGTTGCTTTTAACTGAAAATAAGCTAATATAAGTTCCCGTTGTTTTTTAGCTCTTGATAATGAATCTAACAACTCAGAAAGCTTGTTTGAGGAACTCCATGAACCGGTTAATTGAACATATTTTATCAATTTTGGTTTATACTGCTCATAAATTTGTTCCTTAACTATAATAACTTCTTTTTCAATTAAACTTTTAATTATTGGAAAGACCGTTTTTTTGTCCAGTATTTCCATAATCTGATTTACAGAAAGCTGCGATTGATATTGTAATGCTTCAAAAATTAAAAATTCATCTTCTGTAAGGTTGTTTTCATTTTTAAAGGAAGTATTGAACAGTATTACCGTTTCACTTTCTAGTAAAAAAGCAGAAGGCAATGCGCTTCTATAAACTTCACCTAAAGAACACATATAATAAGTGGCAATCCATTTCCAATGTTCTAATTGAATTTCATTTACAAGTGGTTTATCATCTAAAATTTGATAAATATCTTTAGCCTCATAACCTATAGGAGCTTCTTTATGAATAGAAAAGACAAGTGCGGTATATATTTTAGATTTACCAAATTCCACAGCAACACGCATTCCTTTTTTAAGAAATTTAGCTTCAGCTTCTGTTATTTTATACGTGAACAGTTTTTGAAGAGGAATTGGTAATATTACATTTATAAAATAGATGACTTTGTTTTTTAAAATGGTTACACAAAAATATAGAATTCCATTTTTTAAATCCTATTTAAATGAGAGTTTTAAATTTTAATTTTATTAACAATTGATTATCAATAAGTTAAAATATTTTATATTTTTTGGCACGTTGTTTGTAATTCAATAACCAGAAACTACTTACCAAATTATTAGTAGTAACCTTAAACCATTGAATTATGAAAAGTAAATTATTTTTAATAGTAGCGTTTTTAATAACGAGCTTTAGTATTAAAGCAGCTACTGACGGAACAGAATACAGATATTATAATGAAAATGGCGATAATTTTACGTTTGTAGAGCGAGGAATTACTTTTGCTGTTTTCCAAAATGGAGAATTTGATTTTTATATTAATTCTCGTAATAATTTTAATATTGGAGTTAGAAGTAGAAATGTAAATATTAGTTTTAATTCAGGTTATAATTATGATGCTTATGTTCAATACGATGATTATGGAGCAGTTATACAAGTAGAAAATGTACCAATTTATTACGACTATTATGGTAGAGTAACCCAAATTGGAAATATAAACATTAATTATAGATCTGGTAGATTAATACAGTTAGGTGGATTACACCTGTTTTATAACAATTATGGATATTACACCCATTATTCAGGATATGTAAACCGATATAACAGACATTATGCTTATCACCCATATCATAATTATTTTGCTCGTCCAATATTTGATTACAGAATTGTAAGTTATAGACCGTACAGACATTATTATAAACCTAATAGATATACTTATTATGGAAACCGTACTTATAACAACCATAAAAATCGTTATTCAAATGGCTATAAACGAAATACGTATAACACAAGGAAACGATTTGCAACAAACAAAATTCCTAAACGTAAAAATGAACGAATAGCACATAGTACAAATAGATCTAATAAAAATTACAGAACTAATAATAACCATGTTAATGACAATACTTATAGAAGAAACAATGGTAATGTTAAAAGAACTCAAGGAAATGTAACTAAAAGAAGAACAGTTTCTGAAGTACATAGAAAACCCGTTAAAAGTGTTGGAAATATAAAAAGAAACACAACGTATAAAAAAACGGTAATTAGCAGAAAACCTACTTATACCGCTAATAAAAAAAGAACAAATATTGTTCGAAAAAATGTAAAAACAAATATAAAAAGAGGAATAAGTAAATCTACTTACAGAAAACCAATAAAAAGAGAACCTTCAAAAAAAGTAAATAGAAAAAGAAGAGGTTAATTAGTTAGATTGAAAAAAATGCTACTCCGGTAGCATTTTTTTTTGCTTTTTACTTCCTTCATAAATATCATATCTAACAAATTTACAATCTAAATCCGCATTTTTAAGCGGAATTCTTTTTGAAGTTCGTAAACCAACATGTTTTAAGGCCTGCATATCAGAAGTAATAAACCAAACCGTAGAATCTGGATAGCCATGTTTTAAGGTATCTCCTATTTTTTTGTAAAACTCTTTAACATCAATAGATAATCGTTCTCCATAAGGCGGATTAAATAAAATAGTAGTTTTACCAAAAACTTCCTTAACAGAATTAAAAAAATTAACATGATGTACGCCTATAAACTCCGATAAATTTGCGTTTTTAATATTGTCATTCGCTTTTCTAATTGCTGACGGAGCTTTATCAAAACCCATAATTTTAAAATGAGATTCTTTTACTTTTTTTAATAAAGAATCTTGAATTATAAAAAACAAATCTTCATCATAATTTTCCCATTTTTCAAAGGCAAATTCAACGCGGTTTATATTTGCAGGAATATTGTTTGCAATCATAGCTGCCTCAATTAAAATAGTACCTGAACCACACATAGGATCTATAAAATTACAATCGCCTTTATAACCAGATAATAAAACTAAACCCGCTGCTAAAACCTCGTTTATTGGTGCAATATTAGTAGCAGTTCTATAACCTCGTTTATGTAAAGACATGCCTGAACTATCTAAAGAAACCGTACAATAATCTTTTTGAATATGTACATGAATTTTAACATCAGGGTGTTTGGTATCTACATTTGGTCTTTTATGATATTTATGCCTAAAATAATCGGCAATGGCATCTTTAGATTTTAAAGAAATATAATGAGAATTTGTAGTAAAATGCTTTGAATTTACTACCGCTCCAATAGAAAAAGTAGCATCTACATTCATAACTCGTTCCCAGTCAATTCCCTGTAACTTTTTATATAAATCATCTTCATCAAAAACCTTAAAACTTTTAATTGGTTTTAATATTCTAATAGCGGTTCTTAATGCTAAGTTGGCTTTATACATAAAACCCTTATCGCCAAAAAAAGACACGCTTCTTACACCAACTTCAACCTTTTGTGCTCCTAAGTTTTTCAACTCTGTTTCTAATACTTCTTCTAATCCGAATAAAGTAGTAGCAACCATTTTAAAATCGTGATTCATATATTTAAAAATATGCACAAAAATACTATTATTATGGATATAAAATACCAATAACTAAGTATAGAATTTATAATACTCGTATAATTTCAGTATTCACTTAAAACAATTTAGTATTTTTGCAGGCAATTACCATTTATGAAAAATACAAAAGACTGGTTTGTTTCCTGGTTTAACACCAAGTATTACCACATTTTATATAAAAACAGAGACGATAAAGAAGCGCAGCTATTTATGCAAAATTTAGTTTCTTTTTTAAATCTTAATAAAAAAACTAAATTATTAGATTTAGGTTGTGGAAAAGGAAGACATGCTATTTATTTAAATAAACTTGGATTTAATGTTGCTGGTGCAGATTTATCTTCTAACAGTATAAATTATGCAAAACAGTTTGAAAATGAAGCCCTTCACTTTTATGAACATGATATGCGTGTTCCTTTCAAAAATAAATATGATGCTATTTTAAATTTATTTACCAGTTTTGGTTTTTTTGAGGAAGATGCTGAAGATATTTTAATTTTAAAAAATATAAAAAATGGTTTAAAGGAAAATGGCATTGCTGTAATTGACTTTATGAATACAAAAAAAGTAAACGACAATTTAGTACCGTTTGAAGAAAAAACCATTGATGGCATTACTTTTAAAATTCATAGATTTATAGAAAATGGATTTGTGCATAAAGAAATAAACTTTTTTGCTGATGGTAAACAACATCAATACACTGAAAAAGTGAAATGTATAGATTTTAAAAAGGCTAAAAGCTATATGCAAGCTGTTGGTTTTACCATAAAAAATAAATTTGGAAATTACCAATTAGAAGAGTTTAATGAACAATATTCAGACAGATTAATTTTAGTTTTAGAATGACTTATTTAGTTTTAATAGCTTCGGTTTTAGTAGGAATTATTATAGTTTATGGTTTAAAACCAGGAAACAAAACTGTTCAATTATTACTTTCCTTTAGTGGTGCATACTTATTAGCCATTTCCATTTTACATTTATTACCAGAAGTTTATGCAGTGTATAACAAAACTATTGGAGTATTCATTTTATTAGGATTATTACTTCAACTTATTTTAGATTTTTTTTCAAAAGGAGCAGAACATGGGCATATTCATGTGCAGAATAGCAGTATTTTTCCTTGGGCTTTATTTATAAGTTTATGTATTCATGCTTTTATGGAAGGAATTCCTTTAGCACATAATTTACATCACGAACATTTACTTTGGGCAATAGTAGTTCATAAAATACCTATTGCTATTATTCTAGGTACTTTTTTTGTTAAATCTACTATTTCAAAAAAATATGCGATATTATTTTTATTAGCATTTGCATTAATGTCGCCATTAGGAAGTTTTTTTGGAGAAAATAGTGCCTTTTTAATTCGCTATAAATCAGAGATAATGGCGATAATTATTGGAATATTTTTACATATTTCAACCATTATTTTATTTGAATCTTCAAAAGATCACAAATTTAATTTATTAAAGTTTACCGCTATATTAATAGGAATGGGCGTTGCCTTTTTAGCTTAATTAGCAACTTCACTTATAAATTTAATACGCATTAATCTAAGTTCATCTTCTTCATAATCCCCATCAAATTCATCCATAGCATCCTGTATTTTGTCAGATTCATTCTCCATAAAATAATCAAAAATTTCTTCTTGTTGTTCTTCGTCTAAATGCTCATTAACACAATAGCTAATATTCAATTTAGTGCCACTATAAACAATACGTTGCATTTCTTCAATAAGTTCATGAAAAGTAAGCCCTTTAGATTTAGCAATATCCATTAAAGGAAGTTTTCTATCTGTATTTTGAATTATAAATAGTTTCAAACTAGAATTTACACCGGTGCTTTTTACAATAATATCGTCAGGTCTAACAATATCATTTTCTTCCACATATTTAGCTATTAAATCCACAAAAGGTTTTCCGTATTTTTTAGCTTTCCCTTCTCCTACTCCATAAATATTTTTTAATTCATCCATGGTTATAGGATATTTTAAGGTCATATCTTCTAAAGATGTTTCTTGAATTACTGCATACGGAGGAACGCCATTTTTTTTAGCAACAGATTTTTGCAAATCTTTTAATAATTTCATTAAAGTTTCATCTGATGCAGCTCCACCACTTTTTTGGCTGGTTATAATAGAATCATCCTTTTCTGTATCATAAGCGTGGTCTTCTGTCATCATAAAAGAAAAAGGGTTTTTAATAAAATCCGTTCCTTTCTCTGTAATTTTTATAACGCCATATTCTTCAATTTCTTTTCTTAAAAATCCCGCTACTAAACCCTGACGAATTAAAGCCATCCAATATTTATCGGTTTGTTTATTACCTATTCCAAAAAATTCCTTTTCATCCGTTTTATGCGATTTTAATAAGGCATTAACTTTTCCAATTAAAACGTTTACTACCTCTTTAGCTTTATATTTTTGAAAAGATTTAGTTACTACTTCTAAAATTATTTTAAGTTCTTTTTTTGCTTCTGTTTTTTTCTTAGGATTTTTAACATTATCATCCATAGAAGCTCCTTCTCCATTAATTTCATCAAATTCTTCACCAAAATAATGCAATAAATATTTTCTGCGTGATATAGAAGTTTCTGCATACCCAACAACTTCTTGTAATAATGCATTTCCTATTTCTTGCTCTGCAACTGGTTTTCCGGATAAAAATTTTTCTAATTTTTCAATATCTTTATACGCATAAAATGCTAAACAATAACCTTCACCTCCATCTCGCCCAGCTCTACCAGTTTCTTGGTAATAACTTTCTAAACTTTTAGGTATATCATGATGAATTACAAAGCGAACATCTGGCTTATCAATTCCCATACCAAAAGCAATAGTTGCAACAACAACATCTACATCTTCCATTAAAAACATGTCTTGATGCTTACTTCTTGTTTTAGCATCTAAACCAGCGTGATAAGGAACTGCTTTTACGCCATTAACTTGTAAAACTTGCGCTATTTCTTCTACCTTTTTTCTACTTAAACAATAAATAATTCCAGATTTATTTTGATGTTGACGAATAAATTTAATAATATCTGACGCTACATTTTTTGTTTTCGGACGTACTTCGTAAAATAAATTTGCTCTATTAAAAGATGCTTTAAAAGTTTTTGGATCAGCCAACCCTAAGGTTTTAATAATGTCTTCCTGCACTTTTTCAGTGGCAGTAGCAGTTAATCCAATTATTGGCACATCATCTATCTGTTTAATTATGTTTTTTAGATTTCTATATTCTGGTCTAAAATCATGTCCCCATTCTGAAATACAATGTGCCTCATCAATTGCTACAAAAGATATGGTTTGATTTTTTAAAAATTCAACATATTCTTCTTTTATTAAAGATTCTGGAGCAACATATAATAATTTAGTAATACCATTTTCAATATCACTTTTAACCTTATTTACTTCTGTTTTATTTAAAGATGAGTTTAAAACATGTGCAATGCCTTGATTTTCAGATATTCCTCTAATGGCATCTACCTGATTTTTCATTAATGCGATTAATGGGGAAACTACAATTGCTGTACCCTCTTTCATTAAAGCTGGTAGTTGATAGCATAAGGATTTCCCTCCGCCAGTGGGCATTACCACAAAGGTATTATGGTTATTTAATATACTTTTTATTACTTTTTCTTGTAAGCCTTTGAATTTATCAAATCCAAAATATTTTTTTAAAGCCTCGTGTAAATCTAATTCCGAACTGTTCATTTTTGCCTTTAAAAATTATTTTTAATTAGTTTTTAATTTAGTTTTAAAGTTAACTTTAACTTTTTTTAGTAGTTTATTCAAATATCTAGTTAAATAAATTTATTTTTGTTTGCTAATTAAAGGTATAACATTTTTTTTAAATCAAATACTTAACTTTTGAAAAATAAAAGTACAATTATTGAAAATGCTAAGCAAACAATTTTAACAGAAAGTATAGCTATAGCAAATTTAGTTAATTTTCTAAATGAAGATTTTGAAAATGCAGTAAATTATATTTATAATTCTAAAGGTAGAGTTATAGTTACCGGTATTGGTAAAAGTGCAAATATTGCTACTAAAATTGTAGCAACTTTAAACTCAACTGGTACACCAGCAATTTTTATGCATGCTGCTGATGCTATTCATGGAGATTTAGGAACTATACAAAATGATGATGTGGTAATTTGCATTTCAAAAAGTGGCAATACTCCTGAAATTAAAGTTTTGGTTCCTTTAATTAAAAATTACGGTAATAAAATTATTGCAATTACAGGAAATTTAGAATCGTTTTTAGGTAAAAACGCCGATTTTGCATTAAATTCATTTGTAGAAAAAGAAGCTTGTCGTAATAATTTAGCGCCAACTTCAAGCACTACTGCCCAGCTAGTTATGGGCGATGCTTTAGCGGTTTGTTTATTAGAACTTAAAAAATTTTCAAGTAAAGATTTTGCAAAATATCATCCTGGTGGTGCATTAGGTAAAAAATTATATTTAAGGGTTAAAGATTTAATTAATAAAAATGAATTGCCTCAAGTAGCCCTAAAAACACCAATTAAAGATGTTATTATAGAAATTTCTAAAAAACGATTAGGAACTACTGCGGTTATTAATAATAATAAAATTGTAGGTATAATTACGGATGGAGATTTAAGAAGAATGTTAGAAAGCAATACTGATATTAGTCATTTAGTTGCAGAAGATATTATGAGTAAAAACCCTAAAACCATAAATAGTAATGAAATGGCAATTAATGCGCTAAAAACATTAGAAAAAAATGACATTACTCAAATATTAGTAGAAGATAATACTATTTTTGTTGGCGTAGTACATTTACACGATTTATTAAAAGAAGGTATATTTTAAAATGAAAAAGAAAAAAGAGAACAAATCAGAAATGTCTTTTTTAGATCATGTTGAAGAGTTACGGTGGCATTTAGTACGTTCTTCCATGGCGGTGTTTGCATTTGGCATTATTGCCTTTTTAATGAAAGGATTTATTTTTAATAAAATACTTTTTGCTCCCAAAGATCCAAGCTTTATTACGTATCGCTTTTTCTGCCATGTTTCTAGGTTTTTTGGAGCAGACGGATTATGTATTACGGAAATTCCATTTCAATTTCAAAGTTTAGAAATGGCTGAACAGTTTAGCGTACATATTTGGACTTCCATAACCGCTGGATTTATAATGGCTTTTCCATTTATAGTTTGGGAATTTTGGAAATTTTTAAGCCCTGGTTTGTATGAGAAAGAGCGTAAAAACGCAAAAAGTTTTATTATAATTTCTTCCTTCTTATTTTTTCTAGGAGTTTTGTTTGGATATTATGTTATTACCCCATTATCTGTTAACTTTTTAGGAAATTATTCTGTTAGTAATATGGTTGCAAGAAATATTAAAATTGGTTCCTATATATCGCTAATTCGCTCTACTGTTTTGGCTAGCGGTTTAATTTTTGAATTACCTATTATCATGTTCTTTTTAACTAAAATGGGTATTGTTACGCCAGATTTTCTTAAAACTTATAGAAAACATGCGTTGGTTGTAGTTTTAGTTTTAGCAGCGGTAATTACACCACCAGATATTATTAGTCAGGTAATTGTGGCTATTCCAATAATGGGATTATATGAAATAAGTATCTATATTTCAAAAGTAGTAGTTAAACGTGAGCTTAAAAAAGAAAAAGAAAATGAATAATCTATTGGAAGAATTTGAAACTTATAGAACAAAAATGAATGATAAATTGTTATCTCAGGATAATAAAATTATCAAACGTATATTTAATTTAGATACTAATGCTTTTCAAAAAGGAAAATTAGACGTAAAAACCAAAGAACTATTAGGCTTAGTAGCATCTACTGTTTTACGTTGTGATGATTGTATAAAATATCATTTAGAAACCTGCTTTAAAGAAGGTGTTAGTAAAGAGGAGGTTATGGAAACATTGTCTATTGCTACCTTAGTTGGTGGAACCATTGTTATTCCACATTTAAGAAGAGCTTACGAGTTTTGGGAACTATTAGAAAACAGCACTAAATAAAAAATCAATATGATTTTAAGAGCAGATAATATTAAAAAGAAATATGGTAGCAGATATGTAGTAAAAGGCATATCTCTTGAAGTAGAACAAGGGGAAATAGTAGGTTTATTAGGTCCAAACGGAGCGGGAAAAACAACCTCATTTTATATGATTGTTGGTATGATAAAACCAAATGAAGGTCATATTATTTTAGATGACAAAGAAATTACCACTTACCCAATGTATAAAAGAGCCATAGAAGGTGTTGGGTATTTAGCACAAGAAGCGTCCGTTTTTAGAAAATTATCCGTTGAAGATAATATTTTATCTGTTTTACAATTCACTAATTTATCGGTAAATGAACAAAAGAAAAAATTAGAATCTTTAATTGATGAATTTAGTTTAGGTCATGTGCGTAAAAATAGAGGCGATTTACTTTCTGGTGGTGAACGAAGAAGAACTGAAATTGCTCGAGCTTTAGCATCTGATCCAAAGTTTATTTTATTAGATGAACCTTTTGCAGGTGTTGATCCTATTGCTGTAGAAGATATTCAAAGTATTGTAGCGCATTTAAAGGATAGAAACATTGGTATTTTAATTACCGACCATAATGTGCAAGAAACCTTAGCCATTACAGACCGTACTTATTTAATGTTTGAAGGTGGTATTTTAAAAGAAGGAACTCCTAGTGAATTAGCTGAAGATGAAACGGTTAGACGTGTTTACTTAGGCAAAGACTTTGAACTTAAAAAGAAAAAGTTTTAGTGTTGCAATTCTTTAGCACTATTTTCTATTA
>DGOU01000158.1:1184-7687 GCA_002390165.1 Lutibacter sp. UBA4458 | reverse complement strand
AGAAAATCAAATTAAGAATTTATCTAGAAAAAGTATTGTTGAAAATGCCATGAAAAATTCTAAGTTACTATATGTTGAAAACAAAGAAATTGCATCTGATTTAATTAACGAATACGGCCCAGAGCATTTTATAATTTGCACAGATAATAACGATTTTTATGTGAATGGAATTCAAAATGCAGGCTCTGTTTTTATTGGAAATTACACTCCTGAAAGTGCGGGTGATTATGCTTCAGGAACCAACCATACATTACCAACAAATGGCTATTCAAAAACTTATTCAGGCGTTAATTTAGATTCGTTTTTGAAAGCTATTTCATTTCAAAAAATAACCAAAAAAGGAATTCGAAATATTGGAAAAACAATTGAGTTAATGGCAGAAGCCGAAGGATTAGATGCACATAAAAATGCAGTAACGTTGCGTTTAAAAAGTATAAAGTAGCTATCATTACTAGGAGTGATAACGACGTGGTAGCCTCTTTATTAGTTGAGATTGCCGCAGCAAATTAAAAATTTGCTTCGCAATGATAAATTTTGAATTTCTGAAATGTCACACTGAGCTTGTCGAAGTGTAGTCTTAAATTAAAGTTATAAATATGAACATAAATAATTTAATTCGTAAAAATATTAAATCCCTAAAACCATATTCATCTGCTAGAAATGAGTTTAAGGATTTTAATGATACTATGGTATTTTTAGATGCCAATGAAAATCCGTTTGAAAATGGCGTAAATCGGTATCCTGATCCACAACAAAACTTGATTAAAAAGGAGCTATCTACATTAAAAGGAATTTCAAAAAATCAAATATTATTAGGAAATGGGAGTGATGAAGTATTAGATTTAATTATAAGAGCGTTTTGTGAGCCTAAAGAGGATAATATTATTACGTTACCACCAACTTACGGAATGTATCAAGTGTTAGCAAATATAAATAATATAGAAGATAGAGAAGTTCTGTTAACTGCTGAATTTCAGCCTAATGTGGGTGAGATTTTAAAAATTTCGGATATCCATTCTAAATTATTGTTTCTATGTTCACCAAACAATCCAACAGGAAATTCATTTTCTGAAGAGAGTATTAAAACATTACTAAAATCTTTCAACGGATTGGTAATAATTGATGAAGCTTATATCGATTTTTCATCAGAAGAAAGCTGGCTTTCAAGATTAGTAGAATTTCCAAATTTAATTATTACTCAAACTTTGTCAAAAGCTTATGGAATGGCAGGGATAAGGTTGGGAATTTGTTATGCTTCAGAGGAAATTATTGCTGTTTTAAATAAAATTAAACCACCTTATAACGTAAATGTATTAACGCAATATAAGGCATTAAAAAGGGTATTAAATAAAAATAAGGTTCAACATGAAATTGAGAAAATTTTAGAACAACGCGTCAAATTAATTGAAAAGTTAAAATCGATTTCATTTGTTAAAAAAATTTATCCAACAGAAGCAAATTTTGTATTGATAAAAGTGGATGATGCTAACAAAAGATATCAGCAATTAATTACTAATGGAATTGTAATTAGAAACAGATCTACACAACCATTATGTGAAAATACTTTGCGTTTGACGGTTGGAACTAAAAATGAAAATATTAAATTGATTAAAGCATTAAAAGATATAGTATGAAAAAGAAAGTTTTATTTATTGATAGAGATGGTACTTTAATTAAAGAACCAGCGGACGAGCAAATAGATGCATTTGAAAAACTAGTTTTTTATCCAGGAGTGTTTTCTTGTTTAGGTAAAATAGTTAAAGATCTTGATTACAAATTAGTTATGGTAACAAATCAAGACGGTTTGGGAACGGATGTTTATCCGGAAAACACTTTTTGGCCGGTGCATAATTTTATTATAAAATCCTTTGAAAATGAGGGAATTATTTTTAGTGATGTACTTATTGATAAAACATTTCCTTTTGAAAAAGCCATTACTAGAAAACCAAAAACAGGTTTACTTACAAAATATTTTTCTGAGGAATACGATTTAGAGAATTCATTTGTAATTGGAGATAGGTTAACGGATATTGAATTGGCAAAAAACCTAGGAGCTAAAGGAATTTTTATTAATGATAAAACTAATCTTGGAACTGATGAAATATCAGTAAAAAGTAGTGAATTAGATAGTTTTATTGCTTTAGAAACAAATAATTGGAAACAAATTTATACTTTTTTAAAATTGGAAAATCGGATAGCAGAACTTACTCGAAATACCAACGAAACCAAAATCTTTATTCAATTAAATCTTGACGGAACTGGTAAAAGTGAAATTTCTACGGGAATTGCTTTTTTTGACCATATGTTAGATCAAATTGCACGTCACGGCAATATGGATTTAACCATTCAAGTAAAAGGCGATTTAGAAGTAGATGAGCACCATACTATTGAAGATACTATGATTGCTTTGGGTGAAGTTTTCGCTAAAGCTTTAGGTAATAAATTAGGAATAGAACGTTACGGATTTTGTTTACCAATGGACGATTGTTTAGCGCAAGTAGCCATTGATTTTGGAGGAAGAAATTGGTTGGTTTGGGATGCGGATTTTAAACGTGAAAAAATTGGAGAAATGCCAACAGAAATGTTTTTTCACTTGTTTAAATCATTTACTGACGGTGCAAAATGTAATTTGAATATTAAAGCGGAAGGTACTAACGAACATCATAAAATTGAGGCAATTTTTAAAGCATTTGCAAAAGCAATAAAAGCTGCAGTTAAAAGAGATTCTGAAAAAATGATTTTACCTAGTACAAAAGGAATGCTTTAAGTAATAGTAGCTGTCATTGCGAAGCAAATTTTTCTTTTGCTGTGGCAATCTCATTAAATTTAATAGGAAGTTCAATAAAAAATAAATGAAAATAGTAATAATAAATTACGGAGCAGGAAACATACAGTCTATAAAATTTGCCATTCAACGCCTAGGCTACAACGCAATTTTATCAGAAGATGCAGAAGAAATAAAAGCGGCAGATAAGGTAATTTTTCCTGGAGTGGGTGAAGCAAGTAATGCCATGGAAAAATTAAAACAAACAGGATTAGATAAAGTTATTCCAACGTTAAAAATGCCTGTTTTAGGTATTTGTTTAGGCATGCAATTAATGTGTAATTACTGTGAAGAAGGAAATACACAAGGATTAAGAATTTTTGAATGTAACGTTGTAAAGTTTAAAAATCAACTTAAAGTACCTCAAATTGGTTGGAATCAAATCGAAAATTTGAAAACAGATTTATTTAAAGGAATTAAAGAAAAAGAATATATGTATTTAGTGCATAGTTTTTATGTGCCGATTAATAAAAGAGCAATTGCGACCACTAATTATGGAATTAAATATACATCAGCAATGCACAAAAGTAATTTTTATGGGGTGCAATTTCATCCTGAAAAAAGCAGTAAAGCAGGAGCGCAAATATTGAAAAATTTTTTAGAATTGTAAAAGTAACCGTCATTACGAGAAGTGTTAGCGACGAAGTAATCTTTTCCAATGAAGAGATTGCAACATTTCATTCGTAATGACGAATGATAAAAAAAGAGGTAAGATGCTGAAATCATAGATTCACGATTTCCTTAGTTTAAAATAGAAAAGTAATGAGTAATCAAGTTCAGCATGACAAATAATTAAGAATTGAAATAAGTATTAAAAATGAGAATAATTCCAGCAATTGATATTATAAATGGGAAGTGTGTACGACTTTCAAAAGGAGATTATACAACAAAAATTATTTATAACGAGAATCCGTTGGAAGTTGCAAAAATGTTTCAAAATCACGGAATTCAACATTTACATTTGGTAGATTTAGATGGGGCGAAAGCTAGTCATATAGTAAATTATAAAGTTTTAGAAACTATTGCTTCAAAAACTAAATTAACTATTGATTTTGGAGGTGGTTTAAAATCGGATAACGATTTACGAATTGCATTTGAATCTGGCGCAAATCAAATTACAGGAGGAAGTATTGCGGTTAAAAAGCCCGAAATATTTATAAGATGGTTGCAAAAGTTTGGCGCAGATAAAATAATATTAGGAGCCGATGTAAATAATGAAAAAATAGCTATTGGCGGTTGGTTAGAGGAATCAGATAAAGAATTACTTCCATTTATTCAAAATTATGTAAATGAAGGAGTTAGTTGTGTAATTTGTACTGATATTTCTAAAGATGGCATGTTGCAAGGTCCTTCATTTAATTTGTATAAAAAAATTTTAAAAGAATTTTCTAATGTGAAATTAATAGCTTCAGGAGGAATTTCAACGTATAATGAATTACCAAAATTAGCAAAAATGGGGTGTGAAGGTACTATTATTGGGAAAGCTATTTACGAACATAAAATAAGTATGAAACAAATAGAGAATTATATTTTGAACAATTAAATATGTCACATTGAGTGCAGTCGAAATGTATTTTATATAATTTCTCGACTCCGCTCGAAATGACAAAGGTTAAAAAGAAGAACAAAAATACTTTCGCTTTTTAACGTTTAACTTACAATTAATAAAAAATGTTAACAAAAAGAATAATACCTTGTTTAGACATCAAAAATGGGAGAACTGTTAAAGGTGTTAATTTTGTGGCTTTACGTGATGCAGGTGATCCTGTAGAATTAGCAGCGATTTACGCAAATAATGGTGCGGATGAATTGGTGTTTTTAGATATTTCAGCAACTGAAGAAAAAAGAAAAACCTTGATTGAATTAGTATTAGATGTAGCTGAAAAAGTAAATATTCCTTTTACCGTTGGTGGAGGAATTTCATCTATTGAAGATGTTGAAATATTATTAAATTCTGGTGCAGATAAAGTATCCATTAATTCTTCTGCAGTTAAAAATCCACAGTTAATAAATGATTTAGCTGCAAAATTTGGCAGTCAATGTGTAGTTGTAGCAATAGATGCCAAACAAATAAATGGAGAGTGGATAGTACATTTAGTTGGTGGTAAAGTTCCTACAAACATTAAATTATTTGAATGGGTTAAAGAGGTGGAAAAAAGAGGAGCTGGAGAAATATTATTTACTTCTATGAATCATGATGGAACTAAAAATGGATTTGCAAATAAAGCTTTGGCCTATTTGTCCAATTTGGTAAATATTCCAATAATTGCATCTGGAGGCGCCGGAACTATGCAACATTTTACGGATGCTTTTATTCATGGAAAAGCAGATGCAGCATTAGCGGCAAGTGTTTTTCATTATAAAGAAATTGAAATTAAAGATTTAAAAAATGAATTAAAAAGGAATGGAATTCCTGTAAGATTGTAATGTCATTCCTGCGAAGGAAGGAATCCAATATTCACTTAGTATAGATTCCTTCCTTCGCAGAATTGACAAGAGTAAAAATGGAGTGTCGCAATAAAAATTATAAGAAAATAAAATGATGAACATAGATTTTAACAAGAATCAAAACGGTTTAGTACCAGCAATTATTCAAGATGCAAACACTAAAAATGTGCTCATGCTGGGTTATATGAATGAAGAAGCATATAAAAAAACCATTGAAATTAAAAAAGTAACTTTTTATAGCAGAACTAAACAACGATTATGGACAAAAGGTGAAGAAAGTGGCAATTTTTTAAATGTAATTTCTGTAAAAAACGATTGCGATAATGATACTTTATTAATAAAAGTAAATCCAGTAGGTCCAACGTGCCATAAAGGTACAGATACTTGTTGGGGAGAAACAAATAAGCAATCTTATGGATTTTTATCAAAATTAGAGAATGTTATAAAAAATAGAAGAGCAGAAGCCAATTTAAAAAAAAGTTATGTAGCATCATTATTTGAAAAAGGTATTAATAAAATTGCTCAAAAAGTGGGTGAAGAAGCAGTTGAAGTTGTAATTGAAGCAAAAGACAACGATGATAACTTATTTTTAAATGAGAGTGCAGATTTGTTATTTCATTTCTTAATTTTGTTACAAGCCAAAGGGTTTAAACTGCAGCATGTGGTGAAAGTTTTGGAAGAGAGAAATCATTAAAAAATATTTTCATAAATTGTAAGTTATAAATATTAAATAATGAATTTAATTTCAAAAACAACCTTAGACTTTTTACAGGAGCTAAAGAAAAACAATAACCGAGATTGGTTTAATGAGCATAAAAAGGAATTTGTACTTGAGCAAAACAAGATTAAAGAATTTTATGCAGAATTAAGGGAAGGGTTAAACACACATGATGAAATTGAAAAATTAAAAGTTTTTAGAATATACAGAGATGTGCGTTTTTCAAAAGATAAAACACCTTATAAAACTCATTTTGGTGGCCATTTTGTTCGAGCTACTAAACGTTTACGAGGTGGTTATTATTTACAAATAAGTCCGGAAGAAACATTTTTAGCAGGTGGGTTTTGGGCTCCAAATAAAGAAGATTTATTTAGAATACGTAAAGAATTTGAAATGGATACTTCTGAAATTAGAAGTATTTTATCAGATAAAAAGTTTATTAATTATTTTGGAGCGTTAAAAGGAGATAGTTTAAAAACAGCACCAAGGGGATTTAATAAAGAACATCCAGAT
>DGOU01000158.1:0-1125 GCA_002390165.1 Lutibacter sp. UBA4458 | reverse complement strand
ACTTTTAAAGCAATGCGCCCTTATTTAGATTATATGAGTGAAGTATTGACTACAGATTTAAATGGGGTTTCAACAATAGGATAAAAGAAAGTTGTCTAAAAAGAGCAATTTAGTCATATTGAGCCTGTCGAAATATTTTAATTAATAGTTAACTAAAGTTAACTTCGACAGGCTCAGTTTGACAAAACGGATTATATTCACTTTTCAGACAACCTTTTTACTTATTCTACTATTATTCGTTTTGTTGAATACATGTTGTTGTTAAACACTTTTATTATATAAATACCAGAAGGTATATTTTTTATATTAATCTTGTTTCTATTTAATTTAGGTTGCTTAATGTCTATAATTAATTGTCCAAGCGTATTATATAATTCCACGCCTTTAATTTCAGTATTGTTTTTAATGGAAATGGATAACGTATTATTAGTACTCGGGTTTGGATACACATTAAATAAATCATTAGTAAAATCTTCATTTGATAACGTATCATAACACGTCCACGATACATCATCAATAACGACCTGTTTTCCAGTTTCATTTCTAATTTCTACTATGAAATTACCCGAAAGGTTAATATTATTTACAGTAAAAGTTTGAACAGTAGTATTATCCCAAGCAACAGATGTACCATACAATGTATTATTTATATATAATGATACTTGTCTATTACCTGATCCAGTAAATCCTTTTAATAAGCTACAAGTGAAACTTCCAATACCACCACTTAAAGTTGAAGAAGTTAATTTGCTGGTTGTATTTCTTAACATTAACCCATTTCCATTAATTACATAGCCATCTTCATCTCTAGCTTCAGTATATGTCCAAGTTACTGAAGAATTATCACCTATAAAATTTCCAATTCCATAGCTGCCTGTAGGAGCATTAGAATTAGTAAAAGTTTCAGTTCCGCAAGAAGAAATTGCAGCAGTAGTTGTTATAGTTGCAGTATTACTTACGTTAGAAGTATTACCAGCAGCATCTTTAGCATAAACAGTAAAATTGTATGTAGTACTTTCAGTTAAGCCAGTTACACTATAATTATTTGTGTTTGAAGAAGCTAAAAATACACCATCTTTATAAACATCGTAAGCAGAAACACCAACATTATCTGTAGATGCTGTC
>DGOU01000221.1 GCA_002390165.1 Lutibacter sp. UBA4458 | reverse complement strand
GCAGCTTCTAAACGAGACATACCTTCTTCATCCATAAGCCGGTAAACATTTTCTACTACTACAATTCCATTATCCACTAGCATTCCTAATCCCATAATTAATCCAAACAAAATCATGGTATTTAGGGTGTACCCCAACGCGTTTAAAATCATTAAAGACATAAACATAGACATAGGAATTGCAAACCCAACAAAAACGGCATTTTTAAACCCTAAAAAGTACATTAAAACAGATACAACTAATATAATACCAAAAATAATGTTGTTCACTAAATCATCTACCTGACCAATTGTTTTAGTAGATTGGTCGTTGCTGATAGTTACATTTAAATCTTTCGGAAATTTATTTGCTATTGCATTTTTTACAATTTCATGAATTTTATCGGCGGCTTCTACCATGTTTTTGCCTGCTCTCTTTTTTACATCGAGCATTACTACTCTATTTCCAAATTCTCGAGCATAGGTGGTTACATCTTTTTCTTTAAAGGAAATAGAGGCAATATCTTTTAAATAAATTGGATTACCTTTTTCAGATTTTACAACAAAATTTTCTAGTTGTTTAGGATTTTCAATTTCGCCTAAAATTCTGATGGTTCTTCGTTGTCCGCTAGCAATAAAATTTCCTGCAGACATGGTTAAATTACCGCCATTTATAGCATTTGCTATATCATTAAAACTGACTTTAGAAGCCATCATTTTATAAATATCAACGGCTACTTCAACTTCTTTTTCTTGAGCACCACGGATATCTACTTTTTTAATTTCGGGTAAATCTTCAATTTCATCTTGTAAAAATTCCGCATAACTTTTAAGTTTATCTACAGGATAATTTCCAGAAACATTAATGTTAAGAATTGGCCTTTCTTCCGATAAACTCAATTCAAAAACATTTGGTTCAACTTTGGCGCCATTAAAAGTAGGCCAATCTTCACCACTGGTTTCGGTATCTATTTCATCTTTTACTTTTTGTTTGGCTTGTGCTACCGTAATGTTTTCATCAAATTCAACAATTACCATAGAATAATCTTCTAGTGAGTTTGAGGTAATTTTATCTACATTACTTATGTTTTTTAATTTATCTTCAAGCGGATTGGTAATTAATTTTTCAATATCCTCAGCGGTATTTCCTGGGTAAATAGAGCTTACATAAATTTTAGTGTCTTTTACTTCTGGAAAACTTTCACGGGGCATATTCATAAAAGCTTTAGCTCCTAGAATAAGAATTAAAAACATAACCACAAAAATGGTTGTTTTATTATTTATAGCCCAAGAAGATAATTTAAATTCTTTGTCTATTTGTTTTTGTTGTTTTGTCATTTTTAAATTATTAGTTATTAATAATTTTTACGGTTTGCCCTTCTCTAATATTTCGTGCTCCTTCGTTAATAATTTCCATTCCTGCTTTTAATCCTTCCGTAATTTCAATTAAATCGCCTTGGGTATAGCCTGTTTTTATATAAATGCGCTCTGCAACTCCTTCATTTTTATTATTTATATTATTAACTATATAAACATATTGCTTGCCTTCTGCATTTTCAGAAATAATACTTAGAGGAATTAAAAAGGCATTATCATTTACATAATCGTTTATTTTTAATTTGGCAGATAAATTAGGTTTAATTTCATCTTTTTTATTTGGAATATTTATTTCCGCCTTAAAGGTTCTGTTTGCCGGATTGATAAAATTACTGGTTTGTCTAATTTTAGTATTAACTGTTAATCCTAAAATAGGAATGGTTACTGTTACTTTTTTGTTTTTAGTGATGCTACCAATGTATTTTTCAGGAATTTCCGTTTCAATATACATATTGTTAAGGTTTACAATTCTAAATAATGCAGATTGTCCTGGAGCAACAACGGTTCCTTGTTCCGTAATTACGTCGTCAATAATACCAGAAAAAGGAGCTTTAACTTCTGTTTTTGCCACTTGTTTTTTTAATTGCTCTACGGCTTTGGTTTGAGCTTTGTAACTTGCTTCGGCTTGTAAAAATTGAATTTCACTGCCTATTTTTTGTTCCCACAATCTTTTTTGTCTTTCAAAAGTAGTTTTTGCTAAATCTGCTTGAATTTGTAATTGTACTAATTGTTGCGATAAACCTCCATCTTCAATTTTAGCTAAAAGCTGATTTTTAACTACTTTTTGTCCTTCTTTAACAAATACTTTGGTAAGTGTTCCTGCAAATTCAGGATATATAACCACTAAATTTTTTGTAGTTACATTGCCTTGTAATTCTAAATAATGGTTGTACAATTCTTTTTTTGCAATAATTGAAGTAATTAGTGGTACTTTTTTAGTAGTATCTAAAGCTTCAATTTTAGCATTTAACTTTTGAATATTTTCAGAAAGAGTTTCTTGTGTAGTTAGTAATTCATCTCTTTTTTTAATTAACTTTTTAATATTATCCGTTTTTAAAGTCTTTTCTACCGATTTACTACTGGTTTTATCTCCACAAGAAATAAGTATTAAGGATGCTAAGATTAGAGTAAGTATTTTTTTCATTTTAAATGTTTTTCTAGTTGTTAATTGGTGTGTTTAATGCAGTATCTAAAGCTGCTTTGTTTGATATTACATTTAACATAGCTTGTAAATAATTTTGTTGCATAGTATATAATTGAGTTTGTGCATTAGATAAATCAAAACTAGTTGAAATCCCTTCAAAAAATTTGATTTCTTGTTTATGCTCAATACGTTCGGCTAATGCTAAATTTTGTTTTGATGTGGTTAATTCTTCTAAACTATAATTGTAATTTGTTTTAGCAGATTCCACTTTTAACTGAATTTTTTGGGAAGTTTGGTATAAATTTGTTTTAGCTTTTTCTAATTCAATTTTAGCTTGTTGCGTTCTAGAGCTTCTTTCTAAACTACTAAATAGTGGAATTTTTAAATTAACACCTAACAAAGAAGAATCGAACCATTTTTGTTGTTTTTTTAGAAAATCAAAATTTTCACCAAACCCTGAGTAGCCAAAATTAACAAAACTACTTAAACTTGGTAACGCTTTACTTTGTTCTAGTTTTACTAATAATTCATTCGATTTTTCCGTGTTTTTAGCTATTTTATAATCTATATGGTTTTCTACAGATAATTTATTATTAAGTAGATTTAAACTACTATTTTCTACCGA
>DGOU01000151.1 GCA_002390165.1 Lutibacter sp. UBA4458 | reverse complement strand
CGTGTTTTCACGCTGACAGGCAGTTCTGCCGCAACATCTGGACGCAGAATAAGGCCACTACCTTTCCCTCTAGATACCACATTCGGTACAGGGCAGCCCATATTAATATCGATGCCTTTAAATCCTAACTCTGCCACATACTAATTTTACTACTTCAAGCAGGCTTTCCAAAACAATTTGTTGTTTAGTCATGCATTAACATTCCTGACTGGTAAATTTTTTTTTCATAATTTTTTATCTGGCTTTTATTCATAAAAGGTTTCAGATTATATTGTTTTACCAAGTTATACATTTGAACTATTTCTCCTATACTACCTTCTTCTATAGGATCATTATCTAAAATAATTTTTAATAGTATTTTTAATGCTTCGAATCTATTTTCCGAACTTTTCAATATATGAATTGCTTGCAGATTCCAATAACAAAATGTTTTAGTTTGATTTAAGTATTTTAAATTCAATTTACCAAATAATAACTCAGCCTTTTCTATGTCATTACTCCATCGATAATATTGTAGCAAATTAATTTTAATCTGTTCTAATGATTTAGAAGGGAATTCCTTTACTTTAAGCATTCCATTAAATGTAGCCTCAGCAATTGATATAGATCTATTTAAAAAATGCATATCTCTTCCACCATTTAAATAAAGTTTATAATATCCGTCTGCTAAATCATTTCCCACTCTGTAACGCAAGGTAGTCCTTGGATAATTTTTTTCATCATATAATAATAAATCAAAATAGTATTCCTCATAATTTGCTACCTTTTGATTAACTGATAATTGTTTATTCCACTTTGTAGCTGAAATTTTTAGTGATAAATTATTAATAATTCCAGTTGGGGTGTTACCCTCCAATAACATATGTTCTGGCAAGGTTCCTGTTTTATACAAATCATAAAGAGCTTTTAATTCTTTCATCATTTTTTCCATCATGCTCAATTTTTGATAAGGTTCTTCGACTGTTATTATAATCTTTTCAACTTGTTTTAATAACACTATTGCTTCATTAAAGTTACGAGACTGAATAGTAACTTTTATTAAGTTTTCTAATCTTAATAAATCATAATATGGTGAATCAAATTTTACAGATAGATGTCCCCACAAGTCATTTATAGCCTGATAACTATTAACATCATAAGAATTAATAAAAACATCTGATACTTGTTGAAGGAGTTCTTCCAATAATTCCATATTCGATTCAAATAAATCGGAGAAATTAGAAGCAATTTTATCCAGTAAATCAGTGCTTAAACGTTGAGCTGTTTTATAATAACCTAATCCATTATGTAGAAGTAATTGATTGGACATATAAGCTAAGTATACGGAATCGGTCGGTTCAGAATGTACGAGAAGTTTTCCTAAACGATAATTTAATAAAAGAGCTTCCTCAAATTGATAGCTATCAATATATATTTTCACTTGCTCATGTATTGTCTCTATCAAGTGGATATCTTTCTCATTTGAGTTTAGTCCGTGCTTAATTATAAAGTTATTAATATGTTTCTTATTCGAATTGTTTATATTTTGCGTATTTTGCTTATAATTGAGTATTTGTTTATATGCTTGATGATGAAGTATTAACTCTGAGACATTGTTCTCTTTTAGGTAACAATCTTTCAAAAAATCTTTATAAAGAGCATGTTTAAAATTATACAAAGCATCTGAATCAATAAGTTGAATAAGTAAAATCACTTGATGAATTTTTTCGAGTTTATCAAATTCCTCTACTTTAAGTGAAAGTTCATAATTTTGTTGTAAGCAGTAAGAGAACAAATCCGGTATAATCGGTTCTCCAATAAATGAATAATTTTTAAGCACTTCCACGTAACTTTTACCTTGATTTAAGTGAGAGGTAATTTTTACTAGTCGTTCTGCAAAAATTGCATATGTATGCTTTTCAAATAGCTTATTTTTTTCTATTAAATTATTTATAAATAGCTGCAATTGTAATTGAAAAGAATTTCCCTCAATTTGAAGTTTTAATTGACCATTATCAGTAATTTCAAATGATTTCTCACATTCTTCAAATAACAAATATATTAATTCTGCAACAAAAATTGGTTCGATCTCATCTCTTTGCCCATTAAATAAATATTGACACATAGAGTCTGATACCATATTAATTAATGATGTAGATGGATTATGAAAAGTTTTTTTAATAAATTCTATAATGTCATTTTTAGTAAACATTTCAAGCTCTACAAAGTGAATATGATTTATTAATTTAGCGAGACCTTTGTCATAAGTTGCTTTAGATTCACTATCAGATACTCGACTTGCAATTATCACGTATATTGGTTCATCTTTCAACTTTTCAAGTAATTGATTGACAAATGATAATATAAATTGATCTGCCCACTGAATGTCATCAAGAATCCAAATAAAAGATTTATTATATTCCTTTGCTTTTATTAGTAAATCATGTGTTTGAGATAACAAAAGTTCTACCTCATCTTCAATTAATATATAATCAATATTTATATGTTTTGAAATAGTAAATTTTGATTGTTGTTTATGAGAATGTTCGGCAACTGCTTTTAGATCATAATAAATTTCTTGAACTTTTTTGGCTTTTCCTATGTAGTCATACTCTTCCAATAGCCCAGTTATTACTTCCTCAAATACCCCTCGAGCATTGGGATATTTATCTACCAGTTGATTAATATAATCAAGGTTTTCTTTAGTCATTTCTTTTGTGTTCTGAATTAATTTCACTATTTTAGACTTTTCTTCAGTTTGAATACACAATTTAAGGTGGTTAATAAATTGTTTTATTTCATGCAAACGTTCTAAACTAGTTGATACCTCATTTAAGAATGGTGTATAGACGATTTTTTGTCCTTCAATTTTATGATTATTTTCAATATGCTGTAACAATGTTGTCTTTCCTAAACCTGCATTTCCGCTTATTCCTCTAATTATTGTTTTTTTTCTTAAATGAACATTTTCAGCGTCTCTTAAGATACTCTCAACCAACTCTTGACGACCAATAAAGTAAGATTTTATTGAAAATGAAGGTGGTTCATAATGACCTAAACGAACTAACTTATCATACCGTTGTAAATAGTACTCTTCATTTTTTAAGACTGAATTATTATCAAAGTTTAGTTCATTTGTATAGATGATTACTTGAATTTTTAATCGATCATTAAGTAAATATTTTATAAGATTTATGTCCTGTGGATGCATCTTATATAAATCTTTTATCTCAATAACAATAGGATAAATCTCAGATATTTTCTTGATTAATGATAACGTAAGATCTAAATCGAGCTTTTCCTTTCCTTTGTTTAAATTAGTGATTAATTTGTCGAATTCTAATAAAATTATCTTTGCTTTTTGTTCTTTTTCTGAGTAATTTAATTCGGTATGTTCAATTAAAGCATTTATCATTGAGTCGGCTAACAAACCAGTAAGTAAATCAATTGACTTTAGTGATCCCTTTATAAGGTTTAGAGTTGATCTTGAAAGCTCTTTTAAAAATGAAGGTGTTTCCATAGAAAAAGTTGCATATAGTTGCTCCATAATGCCGGTTAGTAAAGACTTTTCTTGCTTTAAATGAAGAGTAATCCACTTGTGTTCGAAGTTAGTCGACTCATTATTAATTAAATGAATAATCTTTTCATTATTGCCAATTAGCCATTTCTGATAAAAATGTTCCATAATGTCCTCCTAAGTCAATAATGGATAAGTTATGTATTATTATATTAATCATAATAATCGAACACAGCAATGATAAGATGAGCAGTCATCATTTACTTATATTATTCGATTAAATAGTTAAACTCTTTTAGGATATGGGTACCTAAGTTATTTAGATCCTTAGTTGTAAAGTTTCGAGGGTTCCCTAAATTAACCGATAAACCCACAAGTTTATAAGAGTCAAACGTGCCTATCCAGTAAGTGCATGAAATCTGTTCTCCTTTGGCATTTTGATGGTAGTGGGTTCTCCCTTTTTGAGTACTAATGCTATCAGGAAAAAGTTTTTTTAGTTTAATGAAATTTGTTTTTCCAAATACCACTATAAGTTTGGGCGAGGGAATAAAAGTCGTCATTAAATTTCTCAAAAAGTTTTGCGACCACTCGTTATTAAATAAATCCTTCTCGGCCAGACCACTAATCTCCTTATAATCTGAAATTGTGGGAAAAGGGAATAAATCTATATGTATTGCGTTAAAACCATATTGAATTTTGTCAGGATAATAAGATGCATTTAAACCATTTAGAAAGGCCTCTAATTTAAAGCCATTAGGCTTTCCAAACCAATTTATGTATGGATTATTTGAAAAGTAACTGTTATAACTTTCTATTATCTCTTCTTGTAAATTAACATTTATTAATATATCGAAAAGGGATTCAGTTTGGGATAAGGTCCTAAACCTTGGTTTTTTAAGATACTGCAACAATTTTTGTTCCCTGTTATTAATCATCTTTTGTGCATTTTTTTTATGATGGTTTAAAAATTCCTCACGAGAGGGGTTTGCTCCTATAGTAATGATTTTTGGAAGATTCGTCCTTGTATCCCCAAACCATAAAACAGGTGGTGCTTTTTCTAACAATTCATGTTTCCAATTTAGATTATTATTAAGATCAATATTTTTTTTTACAGCTTCTATTAATAAAATTTTCTGGAACTGCATCATCTCAACCCTCCAAATTGTTTTATTCTTATCGAAAGGAAATTGACGTAAAAATCAGATTATGTTTGAAAGCACACATGAAGCGATAATTCCTAAAGAAACATTTATTGCTGCTCAGCAAAAAGCAACTCTAAAACACATTAAGTGAAGAGAATTTCATGAAATTTTTATTAGATAAGCTCATCACTAGAAAACACCAGTTTCAGAAGACGGTAGAAAAAACACAATCTGAAATTGATGCTTTAAAACAAAACAAATTATATTATGTCAATCTGTTTACTGATAATGTTATCTCTAAGGAAGAAATAAATGAATATCGCAAACTCAAAGAATATGAAAATGAAAATCATACCGCATATATAGGCAATATTCTAAAGAAGTTCTTTCACTAAATGAATTAACTCCAGAAATCATTCATTCATTAGTTGAGAAAATCACTTGTACTCACGATGGTAAAATCCATATTCACTATACCTTCGTAAATCCATTACAAGTGGCATAATGGCAACTTCCTCAAAGGGTTAGTTTCCTTCTTTTAAAATTAGTAGCGAGCCACACTCCACATGTGCGGAGTGTATGTGGCAACACAATGGATGTTGGGTTTATCAACTTCTATGTCTAACACCGGTATGCATCCCTTTTTCTTATTATGCTAATTTACACTTTATAATTTATATGTACAATTGGCTCGAGTCCTTGCAACCGTACTTCTTTTTTCCATGAATCTAATTTATTCTTTAACATAATCATGTTTAAAGTATTTAATTTAGGTTGACCATTTTGATCAAGAGAAAGTGGTTGTCTCTTTAATATTAGCCAAATTGCAACGTTTTTTATAGAAGGCATCCCTACTAAAGTATTGTGTTTATACATTTTTAAAGAACTAATAGATTGATCTACTGCATAGCATAATGTTGAGGATGCACTACCTATTTTTACCGCATACATAGTATCCTGTTTGTATAAATCCATTAACTCTATTTGTGCGCCAGCATAGCTAGTTGTTACTCTATCATAATTCTCAAAACTATCTCTTACTCTTAAAAGATTAAAAGCTCTTTCAGCATAATATTTCTTCTTTAATTTCTCGTTTATTTTAATATCAGTAAACCCTTCAAACTCCGGTAATTTTCTTTCTTCACTAAATTTTTCATTAATAAACACATCATGAATAGTATCGCTAAAGTCATAATCCGGATTATAAATTACTTTGATTTCTGAAATTGAATCTTCTAGGTACTTTTGATAATCGTCGTTATAGTGATACCATACGCCTTTATTTAGAAGACATCTTTCTTCATCATCTACATAATCAATTAAGTTTCTAATTTTATCTGTTCTAATTGATTGTCCGTTATTAAAACTTTTTATTTTAATGTTAAGGATCTCTTTGGACAATTCAATTTCTTTTTCTTCAGCAAACCTTTCTACTTCACTAAAATTTAAATTATCAATTACCTTTCTTTTTTGACCGTGCCAAATTTCAAATGATGTATCTTGGTTATTAAACACTTCCGAAACCCCAATAATATCTAATTCAGATATTGTAATATTATCACTGGGGTTTTCCTCAATCTTTAAAAACAAATTAGCCTCAAGTCTTTGAAGGAGATTTTCGGCATTTACTTTATTGAATACCGGAATTTTATATATTTCATCTTTACTTAGGATAAGTTTATTAAAAGCTAATAGCTGAGCCAAATTTTCTAAACTAGGAACTTTAAAATCAAATTTAATAGAATTTCCAAACTCAATAGTTTCTCCTATTAACCCATTATCATATTCACTTAAATTTAACTTCGCTTTTAATTTCGCAAACGATTCACCACTATCAAATTCTAAATTCTCATAATTTATGTATGTACTAATGTTCTTGTTTCTCAGCATATTTGGCGATAACAATGTAGTGGTTTTAATCTCCACATATCGCACTCTTCTAGCAAATTCAAATGCAAAATTTTTATCACAAAATTTGTCGACTAAGAAAAATGCACTTCCAAATGTTACGGCATACATTTCATCGTCATACTCAATAGTAAGTACTGCTTTTGGTTGTGTTTTGACTGATAAATATGGTTGTTCAAATTCATGTAAAATCCAATTCCAACTTATTTCTTTATCAACTTCTTCATCAATTTTATATAATGAAAAATGGTATTTTTCTTCTTGTTCATCTTCTAACACTTTGTTTTCGATAAGATTAAGTTTTTCTTCTAAATAGTCCAAAAAACCTCTATGATTTCTTTCATCGATTTTATATAAATTAATTTTCGACATATCCTTTTCCCCCAAACAACATCTATTTATTTACATTATTCTATATATTTCCACTTATTTCTACTATTATCTAAAAAATATCAAATGGCAGTCATTTTCTAAACTAAATTCTTCTTTATTCTCATTAAAACATCCTCAAGCAAAATGTTGCACTTTATTTCTCAAAAGGTTGTATTAATTACTGAGCTAAATCCCCAAAAGGGTCAGAGCTGCTACCTCTGTGTAAACGCTGTCGTTTTTAGAGTCGATATAAAAAAACTACAAAATAGAATAACCGTGGGAATGCCCTTAAGTCACGAAAAATAAGAGGTAAGGTGAGTTGAGCCGATGCATAAAATCAACGTAACAATCAATAGGCAAGGTCTTTCTGCTGTTTGTTACTGGATTGCAAGACTACGAAGTCATATATGTTGTGGAAACAACAAATAATTTCTTGAAGACAATTGATACAAAACAGAAAAAATAAAACAGCCACAGGAGCAGTAATGCTCCTGTGGCTGTTTTTGAGTAATTGGATGAGTATCTAAATTGCTTGTACCGCTGAGTCAAATACGATCATGTTAGTTTAAACTATCGTGAATGTTTATATTTTCATGATTGTTTCGGACACAAGGGCATGTTTATTTTGTCCTATCAACATTCTTTTACAAAGTTATCAAGCAATGCACGCACTTCATCTGTTGATTTCGTGTTCATCAATTGATTTCTTAATTCCCCAGCTCCACGGAATCCTTTGACATAAATTTTGAAAAAGCGATGTAGTCCTGTGATTGAACGTGGCAGAGCTTCCGCATATTGATCTTGAAGATCAAGCTGCAGTCTTAAAAGATCAAGGTATTCTTTACTGCTATGCTCTTTTGGCTCTTTTTCAAAAGCAAAAGGATTCTTAAAAATTCCTCGCCCGATCATAACGCC
>DGOU01000262.1 GCA_002390165.1 Lutibacter sp. UBA4458 | reverse complement strand
TTCTGTTTGTTTAGATATTTTACCAAACACATCATAATCTATATGTACATTTTTATTAGGATTGTAATTGGTGCTAAATTTTAACATTCCCATTTGGTTACCTTGCTGTGTTGCATTGGTATTATTATCGGTTATATTGGTTTTATTATAAACGGTTTGAGATTGCGTTAGCATTTCGGTTTTAGAATCGTTTACAATTGCAAAACCATTAAAATCGATGGCCTTTTTAGGAACTAAACTAAAGTTTAAAGCGCCAAATTTTGAATTAATTTCTTGGGCTTTATTATTTTGAGTGGTTAAAAATCCTAATCCAGAAGAGGAAACATTAAACTGAGTTCCTGTACTTTGCATGGTACTTCGCAAACCTCCTGTGAATCTAAAATAATCTCGCATGGTAAATGGCGATTGCCCAATATTATTGAGATCTGCTAAAACATTGATACTTTTTTCTGGACTGTAATAAAACAGTTTTGGTTTTGCTACATACTTATCGTTATCGCCTACACCGGCATTTATTTCACCAAACCAAAATCGTTTTTTACCTTCCTTTAATTTAATATTTATAGCAATATTATCTTCGTTATTGGTAACAGATTTCATACCAGAAACTTCATTGTAATTTTTTAATACCTGAACTTTATCTACTGCATTAGCAGGAATATTTTGGGTTGCTAATTTTGAATCGCCATCAAAAAAAGCTTTTCCTTCTACCAATACTTTTTGCACTTTTTTACCTTCTACTTCTACTTCGCCATTATCATCAATATCAACTCCTGGTAATTTTTTTAAAACGTCTTCTAGCTTTTTTTCCTTTCCTGAGGTAAATGAATCCGAATTATATTCAATAGTATCTCCTACTATTCTCACAGGCATTTCATAGGTTATTTCAACGGTATTTAACTCATCACTGACTTCTTTTAAGATAATGTTTTTAATAAGTTTATCCGATTTGTCAGTTACTTTAAAATCTTCATTTTTAGTAGTGTATCCTAAATAACTAATTTTTAATGTATAATTTTCACCTTTAACTAAACTTAATTTATAATTTCCCTGTGTATCTGTTATGGAATACGATTGTAGGAATTTAGTTCCTTTTTTAAAGGCAATTACATTTGCCATTTCTAAAGGGTTTCCTTTTGAGTTTTTTACTTTTCCTGTGAGTTGTAGGTTTTGGGAAAAAATTACAGAAGGAAATACTATAAAAAATGCTATTAATATATTTTTTATCATTTTGAAATGGCTATTGCTCTATTTTAATTCGATTACTAAAACACTTCGACAAGCTCTGTGTGACAATTTTTTTTAAACTGAATTATAATTTTTAGGTAATTCTGTTACCAAATAATGGAAATCAATTATTGACACTATCCTCTCATTCTAATATGCCTTTCACCGCCACTTTTTTTACGGTCATTTCTAAAGCGTTCTCGCATTTCTTTCATTTTGTCCTTCATAATTTTATCGTATTCTTTTTGAGTAACTACTTTTCCTTTTTTAGGGGCTACTATTACCGTTTTTTCTTTAGGATTTATCACAATTTTAGTACAAAGCATATGGGTACGTCCATCATTTAATTCCAAAATTAATCCTGGCAAACCCCAATAATTATCAGGACCGTTACTTGCCGGAATATCCATTGTGTACCAAGCTGTTACCAAAATTTGCTCCATAGTATTTGGGTTTTGTTCTTCCTTTTTTTCTTCCTCGTTATTATTTCTTCTTCCAAACCTAAAACTACTTTGTCTTACTGGTTTTTCAATAACAGTAGTTGCTTTAAAACATAAATTTTTACCTATCATTTTGGTTTCCTGTTCCATTTTCCAATTATAAGTGATTAAGCTATCTTTAATTAGAAATTTTTTACCACTAAATTCGGTAGATTTAGTAGATGTTTTGGATGGAATATTTTTAAAATAAACTCCAGATGCTCCTCCACCAAACATCATCATTCGCATACCTCCACGCCCGCCAGATTGATCTAATTTTTCTTCTTTTTTATAAATGGAAGCTGTTTTATTAAAGGTTAATATATAAGTGTTTTCAAGTCTATTTTTCATTCTTTCTTTAATCATTTTAATTCTATCTGCTGGAATTCCTGAACCAGAAAAATCCATATCAAATGAAGTTTTTGTTTGATAAACAGCTTTGCCTTGAAAATTTTGAGCACTTAAATTAGTTGCTATAATCAATAAAATTGCCGAAATAATTTTTAAAATCATGTTACTCATTATTGTTTTTTTTTCAATTAAACTAGTTACAAATATAAATGTTAAATCAATAAATATCCGTTAACTAGTGTTAACGATTGTTAAGCCATTCGGATTATACAATTTATGTACTTAACTTTGAACTGTGAATAAACAAAACTACAAACTAGTTGTTTATTTAATTGGCATTACCATTGTAACTATTATTGGGGTTCAACTTTATTGGATAGTTAAGGAATACGGATTAAATAAACGCAATTTAATTAGCAAAGTGCAATTAAGTTTAGACAATTCGGTAGAAGCCTATTTTGTTAATTTAACCAAATCTGGTATTATTACCTTTACTTCTATTGATGGTAAAAATTCCACAAAAAAAATTGATACCATCTATTTAAAACCTGGCTCTCGATTTAAATTGCGAAAAAAAATTGATAGTACCTTACAAAAAATAGCAAAAACAGATAGTAAAAAGCCTTTATTAATAAAAAACAGGAGAGACCAGCGAGAAGATAATTTTCCGTTTTTTACAGCAAATAAAGCTTTTCCTAAAAATATTGACAGTTTAATTTCTAAAGTTTTTGTTTCTATTTCTCGCGATAGTTTAGATTTAAAAAAGCTGAGTAATTATGTAAATGAAGAGTTACTTCGAAATAATTTAAAGGTAACTTATGGTTTAAAATATTCCTTTCATAAAAGGCATATTAGAAAGGATAAAAACCCAAAAATTACTACTTTTAATTTAGTTAACTTTCCTGAAAAATATTTAAAAACAATTTCAAAATCCACATTTTTACCTCACCGAAGTAAACTTGAATTGTTATTTACTAATGAAACATCGCTACTTTTAAAAGAATCGTTAATCAGTATTTTACTATCCTTATTACTTTCTTTAAGCATTATAGCTAGCTTAGTATATTTATTAAAAACCATTTACAAACAAAAACAATTATCGGAAATTAAAAACGATTTAATAAGTAATATTACCCACGAATTTAAAACGCCTATTGCTACTATTTCTACTGCTTTAGAAGCTATGCAAAATTTTAATGCATTAGACGATAAAGAGAAATCTGAAAAATATATTACCATAGCAAATTCTCAAATAAGTAAACTCAATTTAATGGTAGAGAAAATTTTAGAAACCGCTACTTTAAATCAAGAAGAATTAACTTTAAATAAAAAACCTATTCATATTTCTGCATTACTACAAAACATAATAGATAAATATAAAGTTATAAACCCAAACAAAACATTTACCTTTAAAAATAGTTTTGGCGAAAGCCTTTTAAATTTAGATGAATTTCATTTTGAAAATGCCATTGGAAACATTTTAGATAATGCTATTAAATACGGTGGAAATAAAATTACTATAACACTAACTTTAGACAAAAACAACCCTGTTTTACTAATTAAAGACAATGGAAATGGTATTCCTAAATCTCAAAAAGATAAAGTTTTTGAACAATTTTATAGAATTCCGAAAGGAAATACTCATAATGTAAAAGGTTTTGGAATTGGCTTATATTATACCAAAAAAATAATGGAAAAACATGGGGCAACTATTTCCATAATTTACGATGCAAATAATAATACTTTGTTTAAAATTAAATTACTAAATGAGTAATCCTACTAAAATATTATTAGCTGAAGATGAACCTTCTTTAGGACAAATAATTAAAGAAAGTTTAGAAACTAGAAACTTTGAAGTATTATTATGCGCCAATGGCGAGCNNTAAAGCGGAAAACCCGAAACTTTTGGTATTAGATGTTATGATGCCCAAAAAAGATGGTTTTACGCTGGCAAAAGAAATTAGAGAGGAAAACGCAACTATACCTATTATCTTTTTAACCGCAAAATCACAAACTTCTGATGTGGTTGAAGGATTTACTATTGGCGGAAATGATTATTTAAAAAAGCCCTTTAGTATGGAAGAACTTATTGTTCGTATAAATGCTTTGTTAAATAGAAATACTTCTGAAAACAATAATGAAACTGCTAAAATTGGTGATTTTATTTTCAACTTAAAAAAACAAACACTTCAGCATAAAAAAACTACCCAAAATTTAACGCATCGTGAAGCAAACTTGCTTTATTATTTAATTCAAAATAAAAATCAAGTTTTAGAAAGATCTTTTATTCTTAAAAAACTATGGGGAAATGATGATTTTTTTAATGCTAGAAGCATGGATGTTTTTATTACCAAACTTAGAAAAAAGTTAAAAAACGACTCGTCCATTCAAATAATTAACGTTCGTGGATTTGGTTATAAACTTATTTATTAACAGTTCAATTTTCTACTACCAAAACATAAAAAATTTAACTAACTTTAGCATTTTAAATCTTATACCAAACTTATATTATGCATGTAGCAATTGCGGGAAACATTGGAGCTGGTAAAACTACGTTAACCAAGCTTTTAGCCAAGCATTACAAATGGGATCCACATTATGAATCTGTTGATGAAAATCCATATTTAGATGATTTTTACGGCGCTATGGAGCGTTGGTCATTTAATTTACAAGTTTACTTTTTAAATAGTAGATTTCGTCAAATATTAGAAATCAGAGAAAGTGGTAAAAATATTATACAAGACAGAACCATTTACGAAGATGCTCGAATTTTTGCACCTAATTTACATGCTATGGGTTTAATGCCAAATAGAGATTTTAATAATTATGAATCGCTGTTTGAATTAATGGAAAAATTAGTTACACCTCCTGATTTATT
>DGOU01000052.1 GCA_002390165.1 Lutibacter sp. UBA4458 | reverse complement strand
ACTGAAGCTAACAATATGATTATTAAAGGTGTTGCAGATTATTATTCTACTAAAGGCAATCATATAATAACTACTTCTACAGAACATGCTTCTGTATTAGAAACCTGTCGCTACCTTGAGTCAAAAGATTTTGAAGTAAGTTACTTATCAGTTGATAAATATGGAAGAATTGATTTAGAGGAATTAAAAAGCACTTTAAAATCCACAACAATTTTAGTCTCAATTATTTGGGGAAATAACGAAATAGGCTCTTTAAATGATATTAAAGAAATATCAGATATATGTTTATCAAACAATGTTTTTTTTCACACCGATGCCACACAAGTAATTGGTAAAATAGACATTAATTTAGAGGAATATCCAGGGATTAATTTTTTATCATGTTCAGCTCATAAATTTCATGGTCCCAAAGGTGTCGGTACCGTTTTTATTAAGAAAGACCAATACGATATACTAACCCCAATCACTCCTCTCTTTCATGGTGGAGGACAAGAAAGTAGTATCCGAAGTGGAACTTTAGCAGTTCATAATATTGTAGGTATGGGAAAAGCGGCAGAGTTAGCTAAAGAAAAAATAACCACTAATATTCTACAGCTACAAGATAGTGAAAACTATCTTGTTGAAATATTAAAAAGTAAATTCCATGATATTGTAGTTTTTAATAGTGATACAGTAAATAAAATACCTGGTATTATTAATGTTCAATTCAAAGGTATTAATAATGAAGTATTACTAAAACAGCTAGCTCCTGTAATTGCAGCTTCCACTGGATCCGCCTGTAGTTCTAGTAAGCCTTCACATGTTTTAGATGCAATTGGTCTTTCTCTAGAGGAAATAAGAAATACAATTAGATTTTCGATGTCGCCACATATCAGTAAAGAAGAATTAGAGATTTTTAAAGAGCTATAAATAAAATTATTTTACTTCTATGAATTCTTTGCCCAGTTTAATCAGGATTATACTTTACTTTTCTAAGTAATACATTATCATTTTGAATTATGTTATTAAAAGATATATAATAGTGAGTTTCTAACTATTATATATCTTTTTTGTCGATAAGCTCTGCAACAATTTACATGAGCTAACCTTTTAATCCTTAGCTTAGAATAAGAGATTTAGCATTTTATGTAGTTTTAAAATCTTAAAATTAGTAGTCCTTCACCCTTCTTCCACCTCTTCTATATGTTAATGATATTTTGACAATTCATTATCAATTTAAATGGTACGGCTCATAGAGAAATTCTATAGAGCTAATGTATAATTCTATACTGCGGTTGAATTTTATTAAGTTGCTAATCAACTTTGACATAACATACTCTTTTTCAATTATTAATTTGTCAATTCTTAAATACCTAAAGTTTAATTGCATAATTCTCTTATATTAGTTAGTCTGTAACTGAGACAATTATCCATCTTTTCCAATCAGATTTTCAGGAGGTTTTTTAATTGATAGAAATAAGAGATTTCTTTATTGCTAAAGAACATAACATTAAGAGTATTTTAACAACTGATAACAGGCTCCTTACAGTGCCTAACTATCAACGTAACTTTGCTTGGACAGAAGTTGAGTTAACACAGTTCTGGAATGACTTTATTAGTACATATAATAATGCTTATTATACTGACTTCACAACAAAACTTAATCCAAAACCACATTTCTTTGGTACAGTACTTCTAACAGAGACAGAGAACGATGTTTTTGAGATAACTGATGGTCAACAACGGCTAACAGTAAGCACAATTTTCTTAAAAACACTTCTTGAAGTATCTGCGCAACTTACAAATCAAACTGAAAAATCCGGGATTGCTTCTATGATTCTACCTCTTATCCAACGTAATGATTATGATGAACCTTTTCAGCAGCGCTTATCAATTGATAGCACTGTAAATGAGTTTTTTAGTAACTACATTTTAAATGCACAAGGTCAGGTTAATAGAGATGAATATTTAAGACTTAATCCTATTAAAGAGCAAAACCCGCCTTCATCTGCTCAGAAGTTAAAAGTTGCTTATGATTTTTTTAAAACTAGACTTTTAGAGGAGTTTCCTGAACAATTATCACAACTTGATTTACATGAAAAATTAAAATGCTTTATTAGTGTCTTTATACGATTATTCACTTTGCTTGAGATTAGAGTAAAAAATAGAGAAACAGCTTACACTATTTTTGGAACAATTAATAATCGCGGAAAAGATTTAACAGATTCAGATATAATAAAAAATGAAATTTTTAAATTAGTTGAAAATAATAAAAGGCATGTAATAAAAGAAAAATGGGACAGTATTATTGATAATATTGATTCTGAAGATTTAACGGATTATCTAAGATTTCAATACGCCTCAGTAAATGGACCGGTGAAAAAAGTAGAATTATTTAAAGTTATCTCAGAGATGCTTAAAACTACAGACCCTGTCAATTACTTAGACCAGTTAAAAGTAGAGTCAGAGTGGTATGCCAGAGTAACCTTACTCGATGCTCCATACTGGAACCAAAATATTACAGAGAAACTACAGGCTTTTAAGAATTTGGATGTTTCCCATTCAATTCCTTTACTACTTACAGGATCTGTTTTATACAATAATAATGAATATAGTTTTAATAGATTAGTTAATTCAACACTTGTCTTTTGTTTACGATTCTTTACGGCAGGAAAAAATTCTGTCGATAACCTTGAAAAAGAAATAGGGAAAATTTCTAAATCTCTACGAAAAAGAGAATGGGATTTAGACTACGCAATAGCATATATGAAGAGTTTAACAAGTGATCAAGAATTTAGGAATAACTTTTTTAAATTTTCAACAAAATCAAGTTCCTTAGCATTTTATCTTCTAAATGAATTAGAGCGTAAAAGAATGTCAGGAGTTATACCTTTGCCACATGGACCTTCTCAACACATTGAACATATTATGCCTAAAAAACCTTCCCAGGCAAGGGGCAGGGAAAATGAATGGAGTCATGTTCGTGATAGCCTTGAATATAAGGATTATGTCTATAGAATAGGAAACCAGATTATTTTAGAAAGTGAAATTAATCAAAAATTAAGCAACAAAGAGTTTACAGAAAAGAAAACTTTATATCTTACCTCCGGTTTATCTTATCCAAAAGAAATATCAAACCATAATATTCAATGGGATTTTACAACAATAGAAGAGAGACAGACAAATTTAGCCATAGAAGCTTTGGAAATATGGAAATATTAATAAAATAATCAACATTTTTATACATATTCTTTGATAGCATTATGTAAAGATTGGGATATTTAATAAATACATTAGAAAAACGAGGAACATAAAATCTGCCTTACTTCCGATTTATGATCAGAGGAAAAGCAGGTTTTATTTAAATACATGTTCTTTCTTAGCTAGAAATAATAGAAATATATAATGAGTTATGACATTTTAAGAATCTATAAGAGCATCTCTGACATGCTATAATTCGAGGTTTATAAAAAATTTGATAATAACAGCAAGGTTATTCTTCTTAAATACTCACATACACTATCTATACTCAAATATTCTTTTATGTAAGCTAGCATTATTTTATTGGTAATTAAACCTTCTTCACAAAATGCTTTAATACACTAGTTAAGCCCCAAACTCGGTATTTTCTCTAGTCAAGAACTAACCTCGATTGCTTAGGGTCTTTTCGTTCTGAGTAGGGTCAATTGTTAATTAGTTTTGCTATACTCCAAGCTCTTCTTGTATTTCTCCAATGAGAGAGTTCCTTGAAGATGATATCGTAGTATCCCTTCGATCCTCCCGGGAAACTTTTATCTTCTGAAAAATTTTTTTCTTATAAAGAAATGTCGCTCAGGAAATGATATTAATATAAGTCAGTACACTTTACTAAAGAATAAGTTCTATAAATAACTTCAAAAAATAATCACCATGATAATGCTTCCTTTTAATTCATTTAGAAGTATTTCAATCTTCAATAGCCCTACACTTCCCTTTCATCAATTACTTAAAAATAAAAACCTCACAAAAGTAGAAGTCTCTTCTTTTGCAAGGTACAACAAAATAATAAAAATTATATATTTTGAGGTTTATCAATATACACTCTATAGCTAGTATCAATCCCTAACTTTTCTTGTAAAACATTACAAGCTAGAGCGTTTTGCATATAGAATTCTTCTTGTGTCATCAGTGTTGAAAATATCTGTTCGTAAGATTCGTCGATTCTACATAACAATGGTCTGGATTCATAAATAGTACATTTATTGTCTACTAACTTACTACATTGACCATTGTTATTATATTCACTTAAAAATTCTATTCCTTCTATGAAAGAACAACACGCTCCACAGGATGTACATGGAAAACCACTCATAACTCTAGCACATCATCACTTAGCATAAATGCTTCGAATTCATCTAAAGTGTCATATTTAAACTTCACATTCAATCCATGTGCTAATGACACAATGGCTTTTTCTGTTAGCTTGTCGTCTATAATTGCCAAGTCTACAAGATGCTTCAGCTCAGCGAAGGTAGTTTCATACTCTTTATAATAAGATACTAATAATCTTTCTTCCTCTTTTACCTGTTTAATAATCATTTCAGATAGGGTTTCAGCTTGTAGACGAGCCTCTTTAGCTAAACTCAAATCTTCTCTGGCATTTGTAAATACTTTATAAAGTTGTTTCATACCGATTAATGCTACTGTACCAGCTACAGCTGCTCCTACTGGACCAAATAATGCTGCGCCAGCAGCTGTCATAATAATACCTGAGAGACAACTCACTGCGTTATCGCCTAATCCTTCAACGAATTCTTCAGTTGAAATTTTTTTAGATAGGAATTTATATGTTAATTCCGTCATATTCACAGCTGAGCTTGCGAGAGATGTTACTACGTTTCCAGACATTAACACATTGTTTCTCCCTAAGTACTTCAACCCATATGAAACACCACTTATAACGGCTCCACGTGCAGCACTATTTGTAGCAGCTTTACCCGTTTCTTTTACACAGAATTCACCTTTATAAACACCTTGAGCAGTACTAATAGCTCCTCCTACAAAAGCACCTGCTAAGGCTCCTCCTAACATAGCATTTTTAGCGCCTGAGATGAACTCTGTTCGATTCATCTCAGATGCAAATGCATTAGGATTTTCAGCAGCTCGTTTAGCATCTTCATGTGTTGTGCCACCACTTTTAATACCATCATGCTCTAATTCGCCCTTTAAATGCTTTTGCGCATCACGATAATTATCCGCATAAATACCTTCTTTACTAATTCGGCTATCCATCAATTCACTTACACGTTCTTTATGTTCAGTGTTTACAAGTCTATCCATGCCTTCATACTTCTTATCTTTAATATAGCTCGCTAAAGAAACTGGACTGTCACTAGACTTCGCCTGAACTTCACGTAATACATCCCCACTTTTATTACGAATAAAAATATCTGCTTCATGATGAGGCATCCCAAGTTGGTCAGTTGTCATTGCACGTAACATACTGCCGGCTTTAGCAGCACTCGCATTAAACTTAGTAGTTTCAAGAATTTCAAACATACGTCCTTG
>DGOU01000228.1:1386-4144 GCA_002390165.1 Lutibacter sp. UBA4458 | reverse complement strand
TCATCCATTATTAAAACGTTGAACGGAGATAATAATAATTTACATAATGCAAGTCTATTTCTTTCTCCACCCGATAACATTTTAGCCTTTTTATCCACGGCATCACCTCCAAATAAAAATGCACCTAACATATCTCTAATTTTAAGTCGATTTGCATCTGTAGAAGCATCTTCCATAATTTCCAAAACTGTTTTTTCAGGAGCTAAATACTCCGACTGGTTTTGAGCAAAATATCCTATTTGCACATTATGTCCTAATTTAAAATGACCTCCATAAGCAATTTCGCCAACAATTATTTTTGCTAAGGTAGATTTCCCTTGTCCGTTTTGACCAACAAAAGCAATTTTACTATTTCTTTCTATCAATAAATCTACATTTTCTAAAACATGCTTTTCACCATAACTTTTAGACAAATTTTCTGCTTCAATTACAATTTTTCCAGGATCTTTTGATACTTGAAATCGAACATTCATTACCGCATTATCATCTGTATCTACTTCAATTCGTTCAACTTTGTCCAACTTTTTAATTAAAGATTGTGCCATACTTGCCTTATTAGCTTTGGCTCTAAATTTATCAATAAGTTGTTGAGTTGCTTTTATTTCTTTTTCTTGATTTTTTTGTGCTTGTAATTGTTTTTCTTTTATTTCTCCACGAAGTAGTAAAAACTCAGAATACGGTTTTTTGTAATCATAAATTTTACCCAATGAAATTTCGATAGTTCTATTGGTTATATTATCTAAAAACATTTTATCATGGGATACTAAAACAATAGCGCCTGAGTACGATTTTAAAAAATTTTCTAACCAAATAATAGATTCTATATCTAAATGGTTTGTTGGCTCATCTAAAAGTAAAATATCATTGTTCTGCAATAATAATTTTGCTAACTCAATACGCATACGCCAACCTCCAGAAAAGGTGTTGGTTAACTTATCAAAATCTTCTCTTCGAAAACCTAATCCTTGTAATATTTTTTCCGTATTTCCCTTATAATTATATCCTCCAAGTAATTCGTATCGGTGCGTAACGTCATTTAAATCAACCATTAAATCATGATAGTATTCACTTTCATAATCGGTTCTTTCTACTAATTCTTGATTTATTTTATCTAGTCTGGCTTCTAATTTTTTAATTTCTTCAAAAGCTTGATATGCTTCTTCTAAAATAGTTCTACCTTCTACAAAATCAATATCTTGACGTAAAAACCCAATTCGGATATCTTTATCAAATGCCATTGTTCCACTAGTACTTTCTATATCTTTAGAGATTACTTTAAGTAGTGTAGATTTTCCTGCTCCATTTTTTCCAATTAATCCAATTCTATCTCCTTTATTTAATTTAAAGGTAATTCCTGAAAACAAATTGGATCCGGCAAAAGAAACCGTTAAATTATGTACGTTAAGCATATTTATTTTATAATTAAATGTATTTTTGCTTTTTTCTAAAAGTATGCAAACTTACTATAAAAAAGTTTGGTGCTCAATTTATTTTTAGTAAATACTTTTAAATACTAACTAAAAGATGTTAAAAAAAGGATTTAAACTATACAGCATTTTATTTAACAAGTGTCCAAGATGTCATGAAGGAGATTTTTTAGAAGAAAAAAATATTCTAAAAATTAATAAAGCATTTAAAGTAAAAGAACATTGCCCTAACTGCGACTTAAAGTATATGAGAGAACCTTCTTTTTTTTATGGCGCTATGTATGTTAATTATGGTTTAAGTGTAGGTGTTGCTGTTGTTACTTTTATAATCAGCTATTTAGGATTTGGGCTAACCTTAAAACAATCTTTTTTACCAATTATTATAGCGATTGTTGCAACCTCTCCGTTTGCGGCAAGATGGTCAAGAATAATTTGGATAAATATTTTTGTGCATTACAATGCTAAATATCAAAAAGATTCTGATACCGATGAATAGTAATTTCCCGGTCCAATTCTTTTTCTTGTTCTAGAAAATGGAATAATTGATTTGCTGCCCAAGGAGCAATCATAACGCCACGAGTACCTAAACCATTTAATATTGCCATGTTTTTATATTTAGGATGTGTACCTACTAAAGGTCTTCTATCTTTTACCGTTGGCCTAATACCAGCACTTTGTGCAACAATTTTATATGGAACGCTAATTACTTTTGAAAGTTTCTCCTCTAACTCTTGTTTTCCTTTTTTAGTTGGATTGCACGTTTTATCTTTCCAATTAAAAGTTGCTCCAACTTTATAATGATGATTTCCTATTGGTTGTACAAAAACGGAAGATTTTATCATAAAATCTATTTTTAAATCTGTAGCATAAATGGTAAGTAGCTCTCCTTTAGCCTCTCTCATTGGTAAATAATTAAAAAATGGATTTTTAACTAACCCGTAGCCTTCACAAAAAACAATCTTTTTCGCTTTTATGTTTTTGTACTCCACTTTATTTTTATCATTTTTTAATTGGTCATATTCAAAACTTACCTTTTCGATTAAATTTTGTCTTTTTAAAAAATATTTATAGTCTTCTAATAGTGCCTTTGTATCAATTCTTCCTGTATTAATCAATTTTCCAAAACCAAAATCAGATAAAATTCCTACTTGTTTTTTGTTAATTATTTCAGAAACCATATAATCAGACAGCAACAATTTATCACTAGCAACAGTCCAATTATTTTGTTCCTCAATCGATTTAAAAACTCTATAAATAGGTACAGAATAATGACAATTATTGGATAATAATTTTTCTAAACCTTTGTAAAAAGGAATGGCAACTTTAAGTTG
>DGOU01000228.1:0-1360 GCA_002390165.1 Lutibacter sp. UBA4458 | reverse complement strand
CCGCTAGCTACTAATGATGCATTTTGCGAATTATCTTCAAAAATTATAAAGGTTTTATTATGCTTTGCAAGAACTCTAGAGAACGCTAATCCTGCCAAACCTAAACCAACAATAATATAATCTACTTCTTTTTTCATAATACTTTAAAAACAAAAACTCTTGCAAATTGCAAGAGTTTTATACTAATATTTATATAGGAATTAATAATTCCACATATCTAATTCTTTATTTCTAATTTCTTCTTTTACTTTATTAGATTCTAAAACTTGAAATAATGCATTGCCTTTTACATAATCTGCCACATCTCTATCTCCATAAATATTTTCTTCTCTATAAATTATTGAGTTAAATCGCCTTGCATTTAGTAAATGGTCATAGGAAATAGGATATGCTGAGTTTTTTTGATTAAAAACTTTCATATGATGTAAATCTTTACGTGCATCTGGAAACCAAACCCAAAACAATGGCAATTGTTCTGAAACATCTACATCTTCTCTCCCCATAATTTGCACATCTGGAGCTATTGGAGCTAAAGCTAACAATCTATATTTTAGTTCTCCTTGACGTTTATCAAAATACCAAAGTCCTTTAATTTTAAAGCCTTCAATATCTTGTGCTGTTAAATTTACTTTATCAATATATTCATCAATATTGGTACTTCCAGCATTAAGTTCATCAAAACCTGCATCCGTTGTATCAATTCTATATAATTTACTGGTAATTTCAGCCTTGCTCATTTTAGCAGTAAAATAAGAATCATCATAAACTTCTGTAATTTCCCCTTTTTTAATACCTCTTAACAAAGTATCAAACAAGGATCTTCTATCCATAGAAACACTAGTAGTATCCACTGGATAATAATACGGTAAGTTTATACGTTCATTTAAATCAATATATTCCCAAACAACTTTAGACCAAAGTACATCTCTATCATCAATATAGCCGTATTCTAAAGGTTTATCATTATCCACAGCCTTTTGTTCCGCAGTTTTTTTGCCAATATCAGAAGGTTTTTTAGCATTTAACAAATTAGATTGTGCAAAGGTTATTTGAACCATTACCAACGCTAAAATTATTATTCCAATATTTCTTTTTTTCATCACTTAATTTTTAATTTATTGAATTTCAACACTTACAGCAGAAGCGTTTTTAATTTTATAAGTTGAATTACCTACTAACGAAGATTTAATATCAAATATTGTAATTACATCTCCTCTTTTTGCTTTTGCAATAGCTTTTTGTGCTTGTGCATTCATTTTATTACCTCTAACAACCACAGCGGATTGTCCAGGAACTTTTATGGTGAACGCAGTAGTTTTTAAGGTTAAATCAAAATCAAAATCTAATAATGCTGCACCTA
>DGOU01000233.1 GCA_002390165.1 Lutibacter sp. UBA4458 | reverse complement strand
GGATAAAATCTTGATGAAATTCATTTATTGTTACCATTTATATTCACCTCAAATAGACATACTTTCTCCTGTTATTTCCCATTCGCTGCACAATGACATATCAATTTGGTATTTAACTGAAATGATTTCTGCAGGTATTTGACTTGAAGTCAGACGTGGAAACTTTTGATTCATCTCATAATATTTAATTCTATCTATGATAAATGATTCAAGTTGTTCTGGTTTATGAATAAGTGAAGAATACCCGTAATCCAATAACTTAAATTCAAATAAATCTTTTAAATATTCATTTCCGTCTTTTTCAAGTTCCTTCTTAATGTCGGTAATAATGGTAAAGATAGATTTTCCGTTATTACTTTTCGTTAATGCATATGTAACTAGATACAAATTTTCTTTTTCTGATGTAAGTTGCTCTTTTGAAGAAATTAGAATTTTCTCACCTTTAGAGGTTCGATACGATTTCACTTCAATAGCACTTGCATCTAATAAGAAGTCCTGTTTATCTGATTCAGGACCAACCCAATTTTGCAAAGCAGCATTTAATCCTATTTTGGGGGTGATGGTATTTTTTAAACACTCCAATTCCGAAAAAAGTCCCATTTGTACTTCTAAAGGTAAATTTAAATACCGCTTTTGCTTTAACAAATTCTGCCAACGTCGAAGTCTGATTTCCATAGTAGCTACCATATTTTTTTCGCTTTTTGCTATACTTGCTACACTAATTAAATCTTCACAAAGTACTTTAAAAATTTGCCATTCCTCAATATTTCTTAACATTAAAAACCATTGAAGAGTCCCTTTTAATGTATGGAGTCCTTTTAGGACTTCAATATCCTTTAATTCAATATCATTGATTTCAATGTCATTTTCATCTTTAATTTCAATACAAATTCCGTAATCCCCTTTTGGTTCTTTAACCCAATAAATATCTTTATTTATATCTGCTCTCCTTTGAGAATCATAGCTAATATCTTTCCAAGGATTTTCATTAATCATCATTATCTTCACCACTTAAAACTTTATCAATATATACAGAGTTAACCTTAAGTCTAATATTTTTGTTACCACTTATAATTCCTCCAGGAAAACTAATACCAAACGCAGCCAATGTTTTACTCTCATTTCCGCATCTTACCTTTATTTTATCTACCTCTTCCCAAACCGTAGCATCAAGTATATGCAACATTAATAAAGGTTTCTCTAATAGAGCTCTAGACGCTCTCCTTTGAGAAAATTTCTCTTTTTTGTTTTCAAGCTTACTCATTTCTTTCAAGATTTTTTTCTGCTCTTCTGTAAGTGAAACTCCCTCCGAATTACCAGACGAGACTTGACGGTTTCTCACTTCATAATATTCTTGATATAAATCAACTTTACGCAACTCCATATTTATTTCCACTTTTCCTTCTTCAAATGTTTTATTAGACGAACCACTAAATAAAACAACATCCCAATCTGTATCTATCTTATTTACATATTCTTTTACAAATTTTATAGGCATTCTAGTGCGCATACCAAATTCATCTGTCTTTAAATTATAGGTCGCGAAATCTTCTAAAAATTCCGAAATGTGCTCCCTATTAACATCTCGCCATAAATAATCATTGTTTGGTAGTTTTTCTATAGTTCCTAGTTTTCGTATCATCTTTCTGATTGCATTTTTGTTATTTTCATTTATTACCTTATTTCTCGGGAGCCAACTTGTTTCTTTTAAATGGCCATCTAATTTCATTTCGAAGTATATCTCGTTACTATTTTTTAGTTTATTTCGAGCAGTTACTTGTAATCCACTATCCGGATGATGTTGTACAGCTAGACCAAAATCCTTTGGTGTCATACCTTTTCTAGACATTTCCTCTAGACTATCCACTAAATCCAAGGTCGCTTCAATTATAGTTTTAAAGTTACCGAACATAGTCGATGTCATATAGATTCTACATAAATCCTCATAGTCTGTTCTATAACCAAACCATCTACCCATTTGCATTAAAGTGTCATAAAATACTGTATTCCTTAAGAAATAACTAACACTCAAACCTTCTAAAGTATAACCCCGAGACAAACTAGTACCACCAATAACAATTGCGTTAGTCACTGAATCTTTAGGATATTCTAACGGAATCTTCGTATCTGTATGCACTTCACGAATTACAATTGAACTAATTATATCTGCAGTTTTAGATATCAAAGTATTCCAATTAAATTCTAATTTTGAGTGGTGTTCTTCTAAAGTTAATTTAAGGTTTTGTATGTGATCATTCTTCAATTCTGGGTTTTTCATTCTACTGTAAAAATTAATAGCTTTCTTAATTTCGTCAAAATATTGACCTACATTTTTTGCTACATCCTTATGCACATCTGTAAAACGAGTAATATGTATCAACATACTATTATGTTTATTTTCCTGGCCTCTTAAATAACGAATTGCAATGTTTAAAATAAATAATCTTATTGCATCTTCTAGACTTTCAGGTAAATAGTCTAATCTATAATCTTTTTTGTGATTTCTTGGCAGAATATCTTGGTAGTCTGATACTGGAACTAAGTATTTTTTTTCTGGATCTAAAAAGATTTTCTTTGCGCCAAAATAATTAGTAGGTGCTTCCAATGCATAAATAAAATCTTCTGGAAACAAGTCTTTTCCAATATTTAAATTATCTGCTTTGTGATCTATAAAAATATTGGCATATGGAGTAGCAGTATATGCGACATATGCACTTCTTCTGAATAGACTCAATAGTTTCCGTATACGTTCATTAATAATAGTCGGATCTTCTTCTTCTCTTGTATTAATAGAAGCATAATCTGATTCATCATCTATTAATAACATCGCATGATCGGAAACACCATTTTCATATTGTGCTTCTAGCCACTCGATAACATTTTTTAAAGTACTAGTATTTTTCTTAATAACAAGGATAACTGGGCTCGTGATATTATCAAAATTTAAACTTTGTGCATTCCGATTTGCATCTTGCTTATTAAAGTCCTTATCTTTCGTTGTTAAACTTACTGGTGATATATCCTTCCTATTTTCACCAAAGTTTCCGACGCCAACTCTTTTTCCTAAATCATTACCAATAAACGCTTCATTAAGCCTTTCTTGTGTTTGATCCCGTAAATTATTCATGCCTCCCGCTATAATAACAATAAACTTGTATCCAGCATCAGCTGCTTTACACACTAAAGCAGAATAATTAGCAGTTTTACCTGATTGTACATGCCCCACTACCATTCCATATCTAGAAAAATTATTTTCATTAGGATCTGCCAGATTATTCATGACTACGTCAGTGTCTTCGTCAATTGTTTTAACAACTTCGTATGGTAAAGATTCACTGATAAACTCTTTATACCGATTCCAAAAATAGGCTTTACTTTCTATTTTAGATTTTCTTGTCCACCAAGTCAGATCCCGTTTTTGCTGTTCTTGACCACGAACTATAATTCCTTGATCCATTTTTACATCAAAATGCATTTCTAGTTCCCTGACCATCCGTTGCCAATCTTCTTGACTTAAGTTTTCTAAATATTCAATCGAGAGGATTCTTGCCATTGTCTCCAGACCTATAGCTGTCATGATATTTTTTTGATTATCTATTTCATCTTGAATTTTCCCTGCAGGTAAAGGTTTTTCAAATTTATTTAGCTTAGTTCGCAAGAATTCTTTTATTATTTGGTAACTATTAATAACCATCTTTTAATAACTCCTTATGATGTTTAAATATTTCTGTTTTTAAGAACTCATTAATATCCAAATCATCTAGATTTAAAGCTTTAAGTTTAATAGCAAGATCTCTAATCTCTTCTTTCGAAAATTTTGATTCTTGCTTAATTTTATGAGGTTCTGTCATCATGTGTGATTGGATTGCAGCTAACGGTAAATATGCTTCTAAACCTTTAAAGTAAGCATTCAATATTTCAATTTGATTGTCTTCTAAAACATTTAATAACTGAAATAATAATGGGTGCTTTTTATTAATTGAAAATGTAATCTCATCTTCACTATGCGCAATATCCCAGAAACGAGTTGTTGTTTTATCTTCAATTTTTCGACCTCTCCCTGTATAAGGTCGTGACCCTCTTTCTAATACTTGATCTAATATTTTCTTTAGCTCAGTTCTAATATCTTTATTAGGGGATGCTGTGGACTTCTTAACATCAATATTCCATAAGTAATCTTGATCATTTGTTGCATCAATTTTTATCCTGACTAATCTATGAGCATCACTAACTTTATGTAATCCCCACCATGTTCCATGGATTAACAATCTACCTTCTCTATAAAGGTAGAAACCTTGTGACTTCGTATATCCTTCTGTAGTTGCATACTTATCATATTCTTGTCTAGACATTTTAGAGTGGTGTGGTAAAATCACTGGTTGAATTCTT
>DGOU01000014.1 GCA_002390165.1 Lutibacter sp. UBA4458 | reverse complement strand
ACGCCTCCATTTGCATCAAAAGCCGCTGCATATAATATGGTATCTTCTGTTTGGTAGAAATCTGCTATTTTTTTCTCTAATTCTTTATGGATGTCTTGTGTGCCACAAATAAAGCGAACAGAGGACATTCCAAACCCATGAGTATCCATAATATCTTTTGCGGCCTGTATAACTTCTGGATGCGATGATAATCCTAAATAATTATTAGCACAAAAATTTAATACAGTTTCACCTGTGTTTAAGGTTATTTCTGCTCCTTGATCGGATGTAATTATACGTTCTGCTTTATAAAGACCGTTATCTTTTATGTTTTGAATTTCTTTTTGAAGATGTTCTTTTATGTTTCCGTACATGTTCTTTTTTTTGCAAAATTAAACTTCTTTTATTTCAATATCGTTATTTACGTATATAAGTATTTTTTTTATCACCAAAAAACTCATATCCTCTAACGCGTCTTGATAAATGCGTAGTTGTTGTGCATGTTCTTTATTAGGCTCTCCAGTTTTGTAATCTAAAATAACAACTTCCTTTTTTTGATTTATAACTAATCTATCTGGTCGAATTATAACACCTTCTTTTGTTAAAATATCTCTCTCGTTATAGATAATGTAATCTGAATTAAAATAATCTAACAATAATGGGTGTTCAACAATTCTAAAAACAACCTTTTTGAGATCTTCGCCTTGATCCTTATTTATTATTCCAGAAGATAAACATTTATTGAATGTGATATCGACATCATTTTTAGTTTTAATTAGCGACATAATATAATGAATAAGATTTCCTCTTTCAATAGCTTTTTGCTGTGATGTATCCCATAAATAGCCAGAATTAGTAATAATTTTTATATTATGTTCTTTTTTTGGTGTAGAGATAAAATGTTCTTGCAGGATTAAAGATTTATCACTTTCTTTAGTTATTGACACTTTCTTTGGATTGCCAAAAGAGTATGTACTTGTGTTATCTTCCCACTTATTTATATGTTTTAAATAATTAATAAAAAGTCCAGAAAAGAGTTTTAAGTTTTCATCCCCTTTTTTCTCCAGCTGTTTACAACTTATAATATATAATTGTTCGATTGGTCTTGTTAGTGCAACATAAAGCAAATTTATATTATCAAGTTCAAGTTTGGCTTGATGTTTAGTGTAAATTTGTTGTCCAATTTCACCAAAACCCTCAAAGTCTTTATTATAATTAAGTAGAACATGCGAAAAGCCAGAGTAATTAACGGACTCTACAGGAAACCATTCTTTAGGTTCTAATTCTTTGTAAATATTTAAATCGGCATATGGAAAAATTACTACAGGAAATTCTAATCCTTTGGATTTATGGATTGTCATAATTTGTACTGCATTTTTTTCTTGTGGAGAAACAATACTTAAACTTTCCTTTTTTGCTTCATAATGTTCTATAAATTCGGATAAATTGGAATTGTGCTTTTGTGAATAGTCAAATACAAAGTCTAAATAAAATTGTATGTATGCATTGGATTTTTCTACTAAGTTAAAACTATAAACAATAGTTTCTATAGCCTCATATAGAGGGAGTTGTGCTACCCCATTATTGTCAAAGTGAAATCCAAATTTATTTAAATTTTTAAAAAATAAATTGATCTCTAAATTAATATTCGAACTATAAAACAAATGTTTGTCAGTAATATTTAATTTATGCTCAGTGAGATAGTTTAAAATCAAAATTTTTGCTTCAGCATTACTAGGTTCTGAAACATATTTTATGATACTATTTATAAATTCTACTTCTGGTGAGCGCGAAAGCAATAAAGTTTCAGAAGAAATGATATCCATTCCTTCATTATTTAAGTAATCAGCTATAGCAACACCTTCTTTTCGTTTTCTTACTAAAACACAAATATCTTTAAGTTGAAAACCATTTATTAAACATTCTTTAATTGTTTCTAATACTTTTTGAGGATAAATATCGTCTCGACTTATGCCATTTTCTATATCTAATAACGAAATATTTACATATCCTTGTTTTTCAATTGAAGTGTTTTGTTTACTTAATTCATACATTTTTTCATATACTTCATAACCAAAAGCAAATTTAGCTATGTGCTGAAAAAATGTATTATTAAAACTCACAATTTCTTTATAACTCCTATAATTAAAGGGAAGATTTTCTATTTGTGGCTTAACAAAAAAAGGATTTATACCATTATATAAGTCAATAAACTGTTCAGCTTTTCCTCCTCGCCAACGGTAAACAGATTGTTTTGCGTCTCCAACTAACATTACAGAACCATTTTCGGCTGACAAAGTGTTATCTAATAACGGAATTAAATTCTCCCATTGTAATACCGAAGTGTCTTGAAATTCGTCAATGAAATAATGATTAAATTTTTCTCCAATACGTTCATAAATAAATGGAGCTGGTTGGTTTTTTATTTCATTACTTATAATAGAATTAAATTCAGAAATAAGTATTATGTTTTGATCTTTTTTTATTTCACTAAGCTCTTTGTTTATAGCATTTAAAACAGACAAAGGTGTTAAGTTTTTAATTACCGCTTTAAAAAATTTAAGTTGGAAAACTTCTCTTTTAGTGTCGTTAAATGCTAAAATTATTTGTGGTTGAATTTCCTTAATTATAGATGCAATATCGTCTGAAACTCGTTTAGGATATAATGTATTACCTTCAATTAAATCGAGTTGCCATTTGGCTTCAAAATTTATATCATATTTTTTATCAATTAAATTTTTAAAATGTTTAGGTAAATAACTCCCAGAAAAATCACTAAACTCTAAACTACATTCTTCGATAAGTGTTATTATAGACTGCGCTTTTTTAGCAATTTCCTTTTCACCATCTAAAATCATTTTTATTAAATGAGCCTTAAGTAGCTTAAAATCCTCTAAAGATTTGCCCTTTAATTCTTCAATAAAGGGAATGTCGTTTTCGTTTACCAGTAGTTTGGCAATTTTATAAAAATCTAAAGAAACATCCCAACTTTTATCATCGTCAGCTTTTTCGATGGCAAAATCTATTAATGTATTGGTGAGTTCTTTGTTATTTCCAGCTTTTGCAATAAGATTATCTACAGCTTTGTTTAGTAAAGTTTCAGTATCTAGCTCTACTTCAAAATTAACAGGTAGTTTTAAATCGTAAGCGAATGTTCGAATTAACTTTTGAGTAAATCTATCTATTGTAGAAATATCAAAAGCTGCATAATTATGAATAATACTGTTTAAAATCCGTTTAGATTTTTTGTGAAGTGTAATTGGCTTAATTGGTAATTCTTCACAAATAGCTTGAAACATACTATTTGGAGTTGCTAAAATGTTTTCGGAAGAAAACGCCTTTAACGTTTCAATAATCCGACTTTTCATTTCGTTAACAGCCTTATTGGTAAACGTAATTGCAAGAATATGTTGGTAAGGGTTTTTTGTTGTAGAGCTAAACATTACTTTTAGATACTCCTTTACAAGTGTATAAGTTTTTCCGCTTCCAGCGGATGCATTATAGATATGAAAAAAAGAAGAATTCAACAAAGAAAAATTTTATACCAAAATAAGTATTCTTAATAACTTATTAATGTAAATGATAAACCTTTATTGTAAATTTGAATGAAAATAAATATTAACAAAAACAAAATTATTATGGCTTTCGAATTACCAAAATTAGGATACGCATATGACGCTTTAGAGCCACACATTGATGCTCGCAC
>DGOU01000195.1 GCA_002390165.1 Lutibacter sp. UBA4458 | reverse complement strand
GATTTTCCACTTCCAGAAACACCAGTAACACAAATCATTTTTCCTAAAGGAAAACTAACAGTTACATCTTTTAAATTATTACCAGTTGCACCATAAAGTGTAATTTTATGCTCGTTGCCATTTCTACGATGTTTAGGAACTTGAATAATTTTATTACCATTTAAGTAATCTGCAGTTAAGGTATTATGATTTTTTAATTGCTGAAAATTTCCTTCACTTACAATTTCTCCGCCGTGCATACCTGCTCCGGGACCAATATCTAAAACAAAATCGGCATGTTCAATCATTTCTTTATCGTGTTCCACCACAATAACTGAATTTCCAATATCTCGTAAGTGGATTAAGGATTGTATCAATTTTTTGTTATCTCGTTGATGTAAACCTATACTTGGTTCATCTAAAATATATAAAACACCAACTAATTGCGATCCAATTTGTGTTGCTAACCTAATGCGCTGTGCTTCTCCACCAGATAGCGATTTAGAGCTTCTATCTAAAGTTAAATAACCTAAGCCAACATCTAATAAAAACTGAATTCGAGTTCTAATCTCTTTTAAAATTTCAGACGCAATTTGAAGCTGCTTATCAGAAAGTTTTTCTTCAATATTAGAAAACCATTTTGCTAAATCATTTATATCTAAATGTGCAAGATTGGAGATGTTTTTATTATTTATTTTAAAGTATAAAGCTTCTTTTCTTAGTCTATTTCCTTGGCAAGTTTCACAAGGAATTTCATCCATAAAATTATCGGCCCAACGCTTAATGGATCTACTTTCAGAGTGCTTGTATTGGTTTTCAATAAAATTAATAATTCCTTCAAAGTCTATTTCATAATTACGAGTAATTCCCATTGCTTTTGATGCTATTTCAAATTTTTCGTTTCCGCCATTTAAAATAATATCTAATGCCTTTTTAGGAATTTTTGATATAGGATCGGTTAATTGAAAATGATATCGTTCGGCAATTAGTTGAAGTTGTTTAAAAATCCAACTATTTTTTTGTTCTCCTAAAGGAATAATTCCTCCTTTTTTTATGGAAATACTAGTATCAGGAATTACTTTTTTTGTGTTAACCTTATTGTTTTTCCCTAATCCATTACAAGTTTTACAAGCTCCTTTTGGAGAATTAAATGAAAACGTATTTGGTTCTGGGTTTGGATAGGATATTCCAGTTTCAGGACACATTAAATCTCTACTAAAATATCTTGGAATTTCTGTATCAAACTCCATCAACATTAGAACATTATCGCCTGAATATAAGGCCGTTATTATGGTTTCTTCCAGTCTTTTTTCTGATGATTTGTTTACTAAAAGGCGGTCAATAACTATTTCAATATCATGGGTTTTGTATCGATCTAATCGCATACCTCTTTCCAATTCTTTTATTTCCCCATCCACTCTAACACGAACAAAACCTTGTTTGCTAATTTGCTCAAATAATTCACGATAATGTCCTTTTCTAGATTTTACAATAGGAGCTAAAACCACAATTTTTTTCCCATCAAATTCCGATAAAATCAAGTTTTTAATTTGGGCATCACTATAACTAACCATTTTTTTATTGGTGTTATAAGAATAAGCATCAGAAGCCCTAGCAAATAAAAGTCGTAAAAAATCATAAATTTCAGTAATGGTGCCTACTGTAGAGCGCGGACTTTTATTTGTAGTTTTTTGCTCAATTGAAATTACAGGAGATAATCCTTCAATTTTATCAACATCAGGTCGCTCTAATCCTCCTAAAAATTGCCGTGCATATGCTGAAAAAGTTTCAATATATCTACGTTGACCTTCCGCATAAATGGTGTCAAATGCTAGGGAAGATTTCCCACTACCGCTTAAACCAGTTATTACCACTAATTTTTCTCTAGGAATTCGTACATCAATATTTTTTAAATTGTGTACTCGAGCTCCAAAAACTTCTATGTATTCTTCGTTAGTTGCCATTCGATTTTTTGCAAAAACGCAAAGTTAAAAAAATGAAACCATTAATTAATATAAACTAGATGTCTTATTTTGAAAATTAGTATATTGCGTTAAAATTTTATCCTTTGAAACATATAGAATCTTTACGTCATTTTTTTGAAAAACATGGGTTTGCAGTTTCCTCAAGATTTGCAGATAGGCTTGGTATGAAAGTGTCGGATGTACGTTTATTTTTTATTTATATATCCTTTGTAACTCTTGGTTTTTCATTTGGAATTTATTTAACACTGGCTTTTTTATTGCGGTTAAAAGATATGATTTACACTAAACGAAGCTCTGTTTTTGATTTATAATAAATTATGGTGGTAAAAACAAAATTGCGTATTTCATTGCTATTATTAGGTGTAGTATTAATAATTGGAGTAATAGGCTTTATCCTTATTTCAGATGAAACTTTTATTGATTCGTTGTACATGACTGTTATAACCATGTCAACGGTAGGTTTTGGAACTCTTCATGAATTAAATGCCGATGAAAAATTATTTACTATTGTTTTAATTATTTTAAGTATTAGCGTATATGGCTATTCTGTAACTGCCTTAACAGAGTATTTGGCGAACGATAATTTTTTTCAACTTTTAAAATATAAAAAGATGCAACAGAAAATTCAAAAATTAAATAATCATACGGTGGTTTGTGGTTATGGGCGCAATGGCAGACAAGCAGTATTAAAATTAAAAATATTTAATATGCCTTATGTTGTTGTTGAAAAAAATAAAGAAATATTAAAAGAATTAGAAAATAATGGTATTTTTTATGTTGAAGGAGATGCAACGGATGATGAAACCTTAGATAAAGCAGCTATTAAAACTGCAAATAGTTTAATTACAGCATTACCATCAGATGCCGATAATTTATTTGTTGTGCTTTCTGCCAGGCAATTAAACAAAGAATTTACAATAATTAGTAGAGCCTCTAATGAATCTTCCTACAAAAAATTACTTATTGCAGGAGCGACCAATGTAATTATGCCTGATAAAATAGGAGGAGAACATATGGCATCTTTAGTGGTTACACCCAATTTGGTTGAGTTTGTTGAACGGTTAACTATTTCAAATGAATGTTCCACTAACTTAGAAGAGATATTAGTTAATGATTTACCAGAAGAGCTTATAAATAAAACAATTTTAGATTTAGATTTAAGAAGAAGAACAGGTTGTTTAATAATTGGTTTTAAAACCGCAGATCACAAATATGTTATCAATCCAGATGGTAAAATAAAATTAACGCAAGACTCAAGCTTAATAATTTTAGGAAAACCTAATCAAATTGAGAAATTGCATGAAATTTTATAATTATATAAAAAAATGTTCCTTTTTGAAAGGTTAGTAATTTTATCCTTAAAAATTTGTGGTATGCTTATATTTTTGCCATATTGCATCAATTTTTAAAAATCACCTCAAAAATATTATGCAGAAAAAATATTTATCCCTATTAGTTATATTGCTACCATTTGTAACATTTGCACAAGAACCAAGTACATCAGAAAAAATTGACGTTATATTTAAACAGTATACGGAATGGTTTGTAAATGGCATATTTTATGCCATTCCTTTTACGGATACAATTCAAATACCCTGGGTATTATTTGTTTTGCTTGGTGGGGCTATTTATTTTACCTTAACATTTAGGTTTGTTCAATTCAGATTAATAAAAACATCAATAAAAGTTGTTAAAGGAGATTATGATGATGTTGATGAAAAAGGTGCTCAAGATGTACATCCTTCTGAAGATGATTTAACTATTGTAGATGGTGATTTACCAGAAACCATAAAAGTTGAAGGTCATCATGGAGAAGTTTCCCATTTTCAAGCCCTTACTGCTGCTTTATCGGCAACAGTTGGTTTAGGTAATATTGCAGGAGTTGCAGTAGCTATTTCTATTGGTGGCCCTGGAGCTACCTTTTGGATGATTTTAGCAGGATTACTGGGTATGGCTTCTAAATTTGCAGAATGTACTTTGGGTGTTAAATATAGAGATGTTGGTCCCGACGGAACAGTTTATGGTGGACCAATGTATTACCTAACCAAAGGTTTAAAAGAAAAAGGATTAGGACGTTTAGGTAAAGTACTTGCCGTATTTTTTGCTGTAATGGTTATTGGAGGTTCGTTTGGTGGTGGAAACATGTTTCAAGCCAATCAAGCAGCAGCCCAATTTGTTAAGTTATTTGCTATTTCAAATGCTAATGCAGGCCTATATTTTGGAATTGTAATGGCTATTATTGTAGCTGTAGTTATTATAGGAGGAATTAAAAGAATAGCCTCCGTTACGGAGAAAATTGTTCCTTTTATGGCAGTAATTTATGTTGGTGCAGCATTGGTAATAATTGTTTTAGATTTTAAATTAGTACCAAAAGCATTTCAACTTATTTATGAAGGAGCATTTTCAGCAGTAGGTATTGCAGGTGGATTTATAGGGGTTTTAATTCAAGGTTTTAGAAGAGGAACTTTTTCAAACGAAGCAGGTGTTGGTTCTGCAGCAATTGCTCACTCAGCAGTAAAAACAAAATATCCGGCAAGTGAAGGTATTGTAGCTTTATTAGAACCTTTTATTGACACCGTTATTATATGCACCATGACAGCTTTAGTATTAGTAATTACTAATATTAAAGGTGGTTATTTTGAATATGGAATAGAAATAAAACAAGGAGTAGAATTAACCGCAACAGCGTTTGATTCTGTAATTCCACATTTCTCTATTATATTAACCATAGCGGTTATTTTATTTGCATTTTCAACAATGATTTCTTGGTCTTATTACGGAATGCAAGGATGGAAATTTTTATTTGGAAAAGGAAAAGTAACCGATTTAGTTTATAAAATTTTATTCTTATTGTTTGTTGTTATTGGAGCGTCCATTAGCTTAGGAGCGGTTATTGATTTTTCTGATGCTATGATTTTTGCAATGGTGGTTCCAAATATGATTGGGGTAGTAATTTTATCTCCAAAAATAAAAGTAGAATTAGCAAAATATTTAAAAGCAATTAAAGTAAAATAATTTTTCTTTGCTTAAAACATGAATTTATTCAAATCCCATTTTAAATACAATAAGTATCAAAGAAATGGGATTTTTGTTTTAGTTGTTATTATAATTTCCCTTCAATTAATATTTCATTTTATTAATTTTTCATCCAATAAAATAACTAGTAATTTATCAGATGCAGAAATAAAATCTTTTTCTAAGGAAATGGATTCTTTGCAAAAAGTTAAGTTACAAAGAAATTCAAAAAAAATATATCCGTTTAATCCAAATTATATTTCTGACTTTAAAGGATATCAATTAGGGTTATCTGTTAAAGAAATTGATAAATTGTTTGCTTTTAGAAATCAAGGAAAATTTGTTAATTCAGCAAAAGAATTTCAAAATGTAACCGGTGTTTCAGATAGTTTACTTAAAGCTATTTCTCCATATTTTAAATTTCCAAAATGGGTGTTAAATAAGAAACGTGTTAAAAAGGAAACTAAAAATTCTAAAAATATAAAAGTTAAAGATATTAATTTAGCCACCGTTACTGATTTTAAAACAGTATATGGAATAGGTGAAAAACTGGCAGAAAGAATTGTAAAATATCGAAATAAACTACAAGGTTTTTCTTTCAATAGTCAGCTTTATGAGGTTTGGTATTTAGATAAAGAAGTTGCTGATAGAGCTTTAATTAAATTTAAAGTTAAAAAAACACCGAATATATCTAAAATAGACATCAATAATGCTACTGTTAGTGAATTAGTAAAAAACGTATATGTCAATTATGATTTAGCTAAAAAAATAATTACATATAGAAATGAAGTTGCTGAAATTCAATCTATTGACGAATTAAAAAAAATTGATGGTTTTCCGTTGGATAAATTTAATTTAATCGCCTTATATTTGAAAGCAAATTAAACTAATAAATACAATTTATTTACAGTTATGTATTTTACTGAAGAACACGAAGCATTTAGACAAAGTTTTCGAGATTTTTTAAATAAAGAAGTAGTTCCACATATTAATAAATGGGAAAAAACAGGAAATATAGAACGTTTTATCTGGAAAAAATTTGGAGAAATGGGCTATTTTGGACTAAACTACTCTGAAAAATATGGAGGTTTAGAATTAGATATTTTTTATACGGTAATATTTTTAGAAGAATTACAAAAAGTAAATTCAGGAGGTTTTGCAGCTGCAATGTGGGCACACACTTATTTAGCGATGACACATTTAAATACCGAGGGATCTGAAAAAATAAAAAATAAATATTTAACACCAAGTATTCATGGAGATAAAATAGGGTGTTTGTGTATTACAGAACCATATGGAGGAAGTGATGTAGCAGGAATGAAAACTACTGCAGTTAAAAAAGGAGATAATTATGTAATTAATGGCTCAAAAACATTTATAACAAATGGATATTATTCAGATTATTTAATTGTTACAGCTAAAACAGATACCTCTTCTAGAACAAAAGGAATTAGTATCTTTATATTAGATAGAGAAACCAAGGGGATATCTGCAACTAAATTAGATAAATTAGGCTGGAGAGCTTCAGATACCGCTGAAATAGCTTTTGATAACGTAATTATTCCTGCTGAAAATTTATTAGGGGAAGAAGGTAAAGGATTTGCCTATTTAATGAGTCATTTTGCCTTAGAGCGTTTGGTTATGGGTGTAAATGCTCATGCTAGAGCAGAATATGCTTTGGAATATGCTATACAATATATGTCTGAAAGAAAAGCCTTTGGAAAAACGTTAGATTCTTTTCAGGTATTACGTCATAAAGTTGCCGATATGGCAAGTGAAGTTGAAATGAGTAAAGCGTTTAATTACTCCATTGCTCAAAGAATGAAGAACGGAGAATATATTGTTAAAGAAGCAAGTATGTCTAAATTACTTTCTACAAAAATAGCGGACAGGGTAATTAATGAATGTCTTCAATTATTAGGAGGTTATGGTTATATGGAAGATTATCCTATGGCTAGATTATTGCGCGATAGTAGATTAGGACAAATTGGAGGTGGAACTTCTGAAATTTTACGTGAAATTATAGCGAAAATGGTTATTGATAAAAAAAGCTATAAGTCAGCTACATAAATTCATCTGTAAAATTAAAAATAAAACAATCATTTTTTAATAAAAAAATATACTATCTTTGCAATCCGAAATTAAAAAAGGAACGATTTGAAAGGAGGTGCTAAATTATGTTAATTATACCAGTAAAAGACGGAGAAAATATTGATAGAGCGTTAAAACGTTTCAAACGAAAGTTTGACCGAACAAAAACGATGAAAAATTTACGAAATCGTAAACAATTCAATAAACCTTCAGTAACAAAACGTGCTCAAAACATAAAAGCTCAATATGTTCAAAGATTAAGAACAGCTGAAGAGCAAGGTTAATTTTTAGCCAAAAATATTTAAACCATTAGTATAAATAAATTACAATTTGTAATTTTGAGTATTAATGGTTTTTTTATGGCTATAACTCATTTTCTAGAATACCTAAGTTTAGAAAGAAAATACTCCAAACATACTATAATTGCGTACAAAAATGATTTGAATTCTTTTCAAATATTTTGCAATTTAGAATTTGAAAATCAAGATATTAGTAATGTAAATTATCCTCAAATTAGAAATTGGATTGTTAGCTTGGTTGAATTAGGAATTTCTAACCGATCCATTAATAGGAAAGTATCTAGTTTAAAATCTTTTTATAAATTTCTTCAAAAAATTAATCAGGTGCAAATTAATCCTTTAATTAACCACCAACCTTTAAAAGTGGCGAAAACAGTACAAGTACCTTTCTCTGAAAAAGAAATAGTTGAGGTTTTTAAAATAAATGAGAAAGATGATTTTAAGTCTGTTAGAAATAAATTAATAATAGAATTATTTTATACTACTGGAATTAGAAGATCAGAACTAATTAATATAAAAATATCAGATGTAGATTTTAATAATGAAATTGTTAAAATTTTAGGAAAACGAAACAAAGAACGATTTATCCCGTTATTAAAAATAGTTCAAACTAGTATTCATAAATATTTAAATTATCGTTTAAAAATTAATACAAAAGAGTCCTATTTATTTGTAACTTTAAAAGGTAAAAAAGTTTATGATACACTTGTATATCGTGTAATAAATAATTATTTTAGTAAAGTATCAGCGAAAGTTAAAAAAAGCCCACATATAATTAGGCACACTTTTGCAACACATTTATTGAATGAAGGAGCGGATTTAAATGCAGTTAAAGAATTGCTTGGGCATTCTAGTTTGGCTTCTACTCAAATTTACACTCATAGTAGTTTGGGGAAAATAAAAGAAATATATAACCAGGCTCATCCAAGGAGTCAAAAAAACTAATTTATTATGAAAGTATATGTGCAATCTGTAAATTTCAATGCAGACAAAGATTTGATTGATTTTGTTGAAAAAAAAGTAAATAGTTTAGAAAAATTTTATGATAGAATTGTAGATTCTGAAGTATATTTAAAAGTGCAACAAACAAGTGAAAAAAATAATAAGAATGTTGAAATTAAAATTAATGTACCAGGTAATGATGTTGTAGTGAAAAAACAGAGTAAAACTTTTGAAGAAGGCACAATGTTAGCAGTGGATTCTTTAAAGAGGCAACTAGCTAAAAAAAAGGAAAAAATTAGAGTTAAATAAAATTATTAAAAAATACGTATAAAAGGTTTGTTTAAAAATAAAAACTTTAATACATTTGCAGTCCGTTAGAAATAGCGGGCTTCTTTTATGGAGTAAAATGCCGATGTAGCTCAGCTGGCTAGAGCAGCTGATTTGTAATCAGCAGGTCGTGGGTTCGAGTCCCTCTATCGGCTCAGAAAATTAGAAAACGCAAAGGATTAAATGTTTTGATATTTTAATTGAAATATTTATAAGAAAAGGACAATAAATTTATCCTTAGCGTAGTCGAAGGAAGTTCCTCTATCGACTCAGGTCTTTGAAAAAATGGTGAGATACTCAAGTGGCCAACGAGGGCAGACTGTAAATCTGCTGCGCAAGCTTCGAAGGTTCGAATCCTTCTCTCACCACAATTAGTTTATAGAAATATAAACTAATGAGGATAAAAAATATTGCGAGAGTAGCTCAGTTGGTAGAGCTTCAGCCTTCCAAGCTGACTGTCGCCGGTTCGAGCCCGGTCTCTCGCTCTTTTTTAGGCCGGTGTAGCTCAGGGGTAGAGCGTTTCCTTGGTAAGGAAGAGGTCACGGGTTCAAATCCCGTCATTGGCTCAAATATAAAATAGAATTGAATTTAACACTATATATAACTAAGATTTAAAAAATTAATAATCATGGCAAAAGAACATTTTGATCGCTCCAAACCACATTTAAATATTGGTACAATTGGACACGTTGATCACGGTAAAACAACTTTAACTGCTGCAATTACTGTAGTATTGGCAAAAGAAGGACTTTCTGAAGTAAAGAACTTTGACCAAATTGATAATGCTCCTGAAGAAAAAGAAAGAGGTATTACAATTAATACTGCACACGTTGAGTACCAAACAGCTAATCGTCACTACGCTCACGTTGACTGTCCAGGTCACGCGGATTACGTAAAGAACATGGTAACTGGTGCAGCTCAAATGGACGGAGCAATTATTGTAGTTGCTGCAACTGATGGTCCTATGCCTCAAACAAGAGAGCATATTTTATTAGGTCGTCAAGTAGGTATTCCTAGATTAGTTGTATTCATGAATAAAGTGGATATGGTTGATGATGAAGAACTATTAGAATTAGTTGAAATGGAAATCAGAGATTTATTATCATTCTATGAATATGATGGTGATAATACTCCTGTTATTCAAGGTTCAGCTTTAGGAGCCCTTAACGGCGAGGAAAAATGGGAGAAAGGAATAATGGAATTAATGGAAGCTGTGGATACTTGGATAGAGTTACCAAAGCGTGATGTTGATAAAGATTTCTTAATGCCAATTGAAGATGTATTCTCTATTACTGGTCGTGGTACTGTAGCAACAGGTCGTATTGAAACTGGTGTTGCAAATACTGGTGATGCAGTTGATATTATTGGTATGGGAGCTGAAAAACTTGCTTCTACAATTACAGGAGTTGAAATGTTCCGTAAAATATTAGATAGAGGTGAAGCTGGAGATAACGTTGGTATCTTATTAAGAGGTATTGATAAAGAACAAATTAAAAGAGGTATGGTAATCTGTAAGCCAGGTTCTGTAACTCCACATGCTAAATTTAAAGCTGAAGTTTATATCCTTAAAAAAGAAGAAGGTGGACGTCACACTCCATTTCATAATAACTATCGCCCACAATTCTATGTACGTACAACAGACGTAACAGGTAATATTAATTTACCTGATGGAGTTGAGATGGTTATGCCTGGAGATAACTTAACTATTACTGTTGATTTGCATCAAGCTATTGCAATGAATGTTGGTTTACGATTTGCAATTAGAGAAGGTGGTAGAACAGTTGGAGCTGGTCAAGTTACTGAGATTATAGACTAAATTAGAATTTGTAATATAGAGTAAAGGTATTCCGATTTTATTGGAATACCTTGACTTATATTTACGGGTTTAGCTCAGTTGGTAGAGCACTGGTCTCCAAAACCAGGTGTCGGGAGTTCGAGTCTCTCAACCCGTGCTTGAAGTGGAGAATTATAAAAATATAATTTTTCAAATTATAAAATGAGATGAGAAACAAGCTTTAATCAAGTTTAGGTGAAAGTTTCTCAACCAGTGAAAATAAAAAAAGATAACAGGATGATAAATTATATTAAAGAGTCTTTTGAAGAACTTAAAAGTCATGTTACTTGGACTCCTTGGGCAGAAGGGCAAAGGTTAACAGTTTTGGTAGCTGTATTTTCTATTGTTTTTTCTTTGGCAATTTGGGGAGTTGATACTGTTTTCAGTAGAGTTATAAAAGAATATTTTAACTTGATTAACTAAAGAGCTTACTAATAATGTCAGATAATAGTATTGAAAAAAAATGGTATGTTGTTAGAGCTGTAAGTGGGCAAGAAAACAAAATTAAAACTTATATAGAAAATGAAATTTCTAGATTAGGATTAGGAGATTTTGTAGAACAAGTTTTAGTTCCAACCGAAAGAGTAATCCAAATTCGTAATGGAAAAAAAGTACATAAAGAAAAAGTTTTTTTCCCAGGTTATATTATGATTCAAGCCAATTTAAGTGGTGAGATACCGCATATTATTAAATCTATTACAAACGTAATTGGGTTTTTAGGAGAAACTAAAGGCGGAGATCCTGTACCATTAAGACAGTCAGAAGTTAATAGAATGTTAGGTAAGGTAGATGAATTGGCTGTTCAAGCAGATTCTAATGTGGCAATACCTTATACAAAAGGAGAAACAGTTAAAGTTATTGATGGTCCATTTAATGGATTTGATGGAACTATAGAAAAAATTAATGAAGAAAAGCGTAAGCTAGAAGTGATGGTTAAAATTTTTGGTAGAAAAACACCATTAGAACTAAGCTATATGCAAGTAGAAAAAGTATAATAATTGTTACATATATATAGATATGTTTAAAGCTTCCAATTTTATAACATATCAAACTAAATTATTAAAATGGCAAAAGAAGTAAGTAAAGTAGTTAAACTACAAGTAAGGGGAGGTGCAGCGAATCCGTCGCCACCAGTTGGACCCGCTTTAGGTGCTGCTGGAGTTAATATCATGGAGTTCTGTAAGCAATTTAATGCTAGAACTCAAGATAAGCCTGGTAAAGTATTACCAGTTGCTATTACTGTTTACAAAGACAAATCTTTTGATTTTGTAATCAAAACTCCACCTGCAGCTGTACAATTATTAGAAGCGGCCAAAACAAAAAAGGGTTCAGGCGAACCAAATAGAGTTAAAGTTGCTAAAGTAACTTGGGATCAAGTAAGAACTATTGCAGAAGATAAAATGGTAGATTTAAATGCATTTACTGTTGAGTCTGCTATGAGAATGGTTGCAGGTACTGCAAGATCTATGGGTATTAACGTTAAAGGTGGTCAAGCCCCTAATTAATCTAAAAATTTTAAAAAATGGCAAGATTAACAAAAAAACAAAAAGAAGCAGTATCAAAAATTGATAAAACAAAGTTTTATAGTGTTGAAGAAGCTTCAGCATTAATAAAAGAAATTAGTAACTCAAAATTTGATGCATCTGTAGATTTAGCTATTCGTTTAGGAGTAGATCCAAGAAAAGCAAATCAAATGGTAAGAGGTGTAGTATCTCTTCCACATGGTACAGGTAAAGACATAAAAGTATTAGCATTAGTAACTCCAGATAAAGAAGCAGAAGCTAAAGAAGCTGGAGCTGATTATGTTGGATTGGACGAATACCTTGAGAAAATTAAAGGTGGTTGGACTGATGTTGATGTAATTATTACAATGCCTAGTGTAATGGGTAAATTAGGTCCTTTAGG
>DGOU01000131.1:9530-10689 GCA_002390165.1 Lutibacter sp. UBA4458 | reverse complement strand
TTAGCAGCTAAAAAACTACACATAAAAGTTGCTCATATTGAAGCTGGTTTGCGATCTTTTAATAATAATATGCCCGAAGAAATTAATAGAATTTTAACGGATAGAATTTCAGATTTACTGATTTGTCCTACTAAAAATGCAATTAAAAATTTAAATCATGAAGGTTTTGATAATGTTGATTGCAAAATTGCACAAAGTGGTGATATTATGAAAGATGCAGTAGATTTTTATAGTAAAATAGCTTCCGAAAAATCTACTATAATTTCAGATTTACATTTAAAAACCAATAATTTTGTATTAGCAACTATTCACCGACAAGAAAACACAGATTCCTTAGAAAAATTAAAAGCTATTTTTAAAGGATTAGAAGGTATAAATCAGAAAATGAAAGTGATTATGCCAATTCACCCTAGAACAAAAGCTATTTTAGAAAAAAACAAATTAAAATTCAATATTACTTTTATAGAACCAGTAGGTTATTTTGATATGTTACAATTATTAAATAATTGTAATTTGGTAGTTACCGATAGTGGAGGTTTGCAAAAAGAAGCTTTTTATAATAAAAAATATTGCATAATTGCCAGAGAAGAAACGGAATGGGTTGAGTTAGTAGAAAATAATTTTGCGGTTGTTTGCGGAACGGATTCTAAAAAAATTATAAATACTTTTGAGGCTTTTCAAAAAGTGAGTTTAGATTTTTCTAAGGCATTATTTGGCGAAAATGTTGGAGTAAAAATTTATAAGGAAATACTTTCAATTTTATAATGGGAATTGTATTAAAACAGTCATTTAAAAACACGTTAATTCTATTTTTAGGATTTGCCATTGGGGCTATAAATGTTTTGTTTTTATATACGCATTTTTTGCAAGAAAATTATTTTGGTTTAATTACTTTTTTATTGTCTAGTGCTAATATTTTGTTGCCATTAGTATCCTTAGGAATGCAACATTCTATTATAAAATTTTTCTCAAATTATAAAACGAAATTAGAAAAAGACTCTTTTTTAACTACTACATTATTGTTACCCTTATTAGTAATTATTCCTTTAGGAATTTTAGGAACTTATTTTTATGAAACTATTGCAACTTGGTTATCATCAGAAAATCATTTAATAAAAAAATACACCTTTCTTATTTTCTTTGTAGCCGTTTTTATGGG
>DGOU01000131.1:4937-9453 GCA_002390165.1 Lutibacter sp. UBA4458 | reverse complement strand
GTGGTTTATGGAATTAGAGCACTTATAATGTTGGTATTTGCTTTAATGGTTTATAAGCCTACTTTTCAGTTTAAATTACCATACAATTTAAAAGAAATAATTTCTTTTTCTATATATATATTAGTAGCGGGTTCTGCCGCAGGAATTTTATTGGAAATAGATAAATTTATGATTCCTCAAATGGAAAAATTACCAGAAGTTGCCTATTACGCGGTTGGAATTTACATTGCAAGTGTAATTGCAATACCTGCAAGAGCAATGCAGCAAATTACAAGTCCAATTATTGCCAAAGGAATGAATGAAAATAAATTAGACGAAATTTCTAAATTGTATAAGCAATCTTCCATAAATTTATTAGTGGTTGGAGGTTTGTTCTTTCTACTTATTAATTTGAATATTAATGAATTATATCAAATAATTGATAAACCACAATTTGCAAAAGGTGTTTGGGTAGTCTTAATTATTTCTTTTGCTAAAGTAATGGAATTAGCTTTAGGTACAGGAAATGCCATATTAGTAAATTCAAAATTTTACAAGTTGTTTTTTTATATTTCTTTAGCTATGGCATTGAGTGTTATTGTTTTAAATCATTGGCTAATTGCTATTATGGGAATAAATGGAGCAGCTTTAGCTACTTTTATTGTGGTAGTTGTTTATGGAGTTATAAAAATTATAGTTATTAAAATCAAATTAAATATTCAGCCGTTTAGTATAAAAACTATTCAATTAATTTTGGTGATTTCTATTTTGTTTATTGGGTTTAGGCTGATAAATTTTAATTTTAACCCGGTTATTAATATAGGTTTAAAGAGTTTAATTATTGTTGTTATCTATTTAATAATTATGAATAAAATGAAAATTTCTAATGATATAAGTGAATTAATTGTGAAATATTTAATTAAAAAATAAAAAAACCACTACAGCAATAGTGGTTTTAATTATGAAAAATCAAGATAACTTCTAATTTCAGCAGTATTTGAATTAGGTTTTCTTAGGAGTAAAAATACAGCTACAATTAAAATGTATTTGTAATTTATGTTACAACTTATATAAAATAAAAAATATTGTTTTGTCAAAATTTTAAATTTTTAAAAGAATGACCTTTTTAATTCACTTTTTTTACGGTTTAGTAATGGGGTATTTTGGGTTGATTTCTCCTGGTATGTTAAATATGACAGCTTTAAAAATTAGCCTATCCACCAATAAAAATAATGCTATTAAATTTGCTTTTGGAGCCTCATTTGTTGTTCTGATTCAAGCTGGGATTGCTTTAATTTTTGCAGATTATTTGGTGCAAAATCCATCTATAATTAAAGCCTTAAAAATAGCGGCTGTATTTGTTTTTTTTATACTAAGTATTTTCTTTTATTATTTATCAAGAAAGGGGTTTAAAACAAATACAACCAACAAAAAAATGAATTATATTTTTAAGGGAATTGGCATGTCATTTGTAAATATGTTGGCAATACCATTTTATTTAGGACTTAGTGTTTATCTGGCTTCTATTCATAAAATAATTATTAAACAACCTAATATTTTATTTTTTATTGTTGGTGCTTCAATAGGAGCATTTTTATTATTTTACACCTATATAGTATTTGCTAAAATAATTAAGAATAAAGTTTCTTTTATTGCTAAAAACATAAATATTTTATTGAGCGTTTTATTTTTAATATTAGGAATTTTAACGGTAACTAAATTAGTAAGCTAAAATTATTTTTATATTTGTTACTAAACAAAAATCACAATATGATTGAAGCTATTGAAAAAAATTTAGATAGAGGAATTCAACTATTATCTCAAATAACTGATGAACAATATAGTAATACATCTATTGCTCCATACTATTCAAGTATTGGAAGTCATGTACGTCATATTTTAGATATATTTAATTGTGTTTTTGAAGGATTACCTATTGAAAAAATTGATCTAATAGCTCGAAAAAGAAATTCTTTAGTTGAAAATTTTACCGAAAATGGTATAGCTTATTTTGAGGAAGTAAAAATAAAATTGAATCAACTGGATATAAATAATTTTAATAACATTGTTAAAGTTACTGATGATTTAGGCTTGGGAGAAGTAACTGCAAATTATACAATTGCGGCTGTTTTAATACAAGCCCATAGTCATGCAATACATCATTTTGCAAGTTTGGGATATATTATTTCTCAATTAGGTATTAGACTGCCAGATGATGATTTTGGCTTTAATCCAACTACTCCAAAACACTTAAAAATGGAGGGCGAATAATTATAAATATTCCATTTATTATAAAAAACTTTCCATTCGTTAAAAAAAATAATTTTTTTCCTTTATAATATTGTGCGTAAACATTTTAGATAATAGTTTTGAACGTTTTTAAAATGCCCCATAATGAAAAAAATTACCCTAATTATCCTGTTGCTGATAAATTTATCTGTATTCAGTCAAGTTAAAATAGGAAATAATCCATCTCAAATTAATGTTCATTCCTTACTAGAACTAGAAAGTTCTAGTAAAGTTTTTGTGTTAAATAAAATGACAACTTCACAAATGAACGCTGTGCTACCTTTAGATGGTGCAATGGTTTTTAATACAGATGATAAATGTATTTTTATTTTTGAAGGAACTTCATGGAAAAGTTTGTGTAATTCTGGTTCAGATAATCAAGTAATATCGTTTGATAATACTTCTAATATATTAACTCTTGAGAATGGAGGGGCTGTAGATTTAAGTGCTTATGTAAATGATGACACAAACGAGTTACAAGATATTTCAACAAATGCCACTGCAGGTAATATAAGTTTATCAAATGGTTCTACATTAACATTAAATGTAGATGACGCTGATGCTGATGCTACAAATGAAATTCAAACATTAAGTTTAAGTGGAAATGATGTTACTTTAAGTAATGGAGGTGGAACAATAACACTACCAAGTGGAACTGTTACAAATTTAGTCCAAAATACTGGTAGCGGAGTAATAACTTATACTAATGAGAATAATACAGACCAAACAGCAAATGTAGTAAGCACAGACGCTAATAATGGCATTTCTGTTGGAACGGATGGAGGTGCTTATTATAGACCAATGGTGAGAGCTATGGGAAAAGTTAACGCGGATGGAACCGCTGCAAAAATTATGGGAGCAACGGTTTCTAAAATTAATACTGGCGATTATAGAGTTACATTTACTAATGCAATGCCTAATGCTAATTATATTATACAATTAACGGTTAGAGATTTTAATGGAACTGCTAATGATGATCCAGGTATTCAATATATTAATCAAACAAATACTAGATTTGATGTACACATTCAAAATAATGATGATGGAGGATCTAATGGTTCGGATACTGATTTTGAATTTATGTTTACTGTTTTAGATTTTTAGAAGGATGCAGTTATCAAAAGAAATAATTATAAATTTTGTTATTTTGATTATCTATCTAGGTATTCAAGATGTGAAATCGCAATCGGCATTTCATAATTTTGGAAATGTTCAAATACATAATAATGGTGAAGTTGGTTTTCATACCAATTTAATTAATGATGGCAATTTTGATAAAAATGAAGGGTTGGCAGGGTTTTATAATGATGAAAATTCTTTATCCGTGTCTGGTGTAAATGAAGCTATTTTTAATGATGTTGAAGTTGCTATAAATGATAATTTAGAATTATATACTTCTTTAGGAGTAAAAAATAATTTTTCATTTATAGATGGTAAAATTATTACTCCTAGAAATGATTTAAACGTTTCTTTAGATTTTTTTAATTATAATGTTTATTCTGGTGAAAGCGATTTTGAGTATGTAGATGGCTATGCTTCAAGTAAAAATGAAGGAGAATTTGTTTTTCCTATAGGGGATGCAGATGAACTAAGACCGATGATTATACCTTCTCAAGTTGCAAATACCTTATATAAGGGAGCTTATTTTAGAGAAAACCCTAACAATCCATCTACTTTTAATGAGCAATTTGATACAAGTAAAAAGTCAAAATTACTTGGAAATATAAATACTACTGAGTTTTGGGATTTAAATGGAAATGAAGAAACTGATATTATTTTAACTTGGAATATAGAAAGTGAAATAAAAGATATTACTAGTGATATTGAAAATTTACGAGTAGTTGGTTGGAATAAAATAGAAAATAAATGGGAAGATTTAGGAGCTGTTGAAAAGCAAGGCGATTTGGAAAATGGCAGGGTGAAATCAGCTAAATTTATTCCAAATAATTATGAAATTATTACTATTGGTGCTGATTTCAGGGAAGTTTTAGCAGCGACAACTTTTACTACACATAATTATGGTTTTTCTCCAAACGGAGATGGTGTGCATGATACTTTTACTATTGAAGGGTTAGGATTAAGACCAAATAATACCTTAAAAATTTACAATCGTTGGGGAGCTTTAGTATATAGTAAAAATAACTATAACAATACTTGGGATGGTACTTCAGATAATAAAATAACCATTAAAAGAGCAGAAGGTTTGCCAGTTGGTGTTTATTTTTATGTTTTAAATTTTAATGATGAA
>DGOU01000131.1:0-4905 GCA_002390165.1 Lutibacter sp. UBA4458 | reverse complement strand
AAACTTTTTAAAAATTCATTAGGCAAGCTAAATTTTATATCATTATTTTTATGATTAGATTTGGCAATTTTATAAGCTATTTTCCAATGTTTTCTAATTTCTTTTAAAGCTTTAAAATAGGTTATTTTAGTAGGATCATAAATATGTGTTGGTTCTGAAATTATACCGTTTATTTCAATAATTTTAAATTTTTCTTTTTTTAATAAGTTTTCAAAGGTATCGTATTTAATATCTAATCTTCCATAATAAAAATCGGGTATATTTTTTAAGACATTATCAAAAACTAATTCTAAGCCATTAGAAATAAGGTGGTTACCATTTTTAAATTCGGCTCCTTTACAGTGGTTTCCTAAAATATTTAAAATTTTAATTTCCTTGTCTTTTAATACTTCTTCAAAATTATAATCTAAATTTGAATATAAGTATTCGTATTTACTTGCTCGTTTATCATTTTTAATAAGTTCTCGTATATTTAATTTTCCGTTTCCTTTTACAAAGGGAAAAGTTTTTAAAGTAATAGAAGTTATTTTTCCAGTTTTTACAGTTGGTAATCGATAGTAAAAAATACCACATTCATTTTTAAAATTAACAAACTCTTGAATGATAAGATTAATGCAACTATTTTTATTAAGGTATTTTATTAATTCGTTTTCATTTATAACTTGTTTTACTAACAATCCTTTAAAGCCAACATCAGGTTTAATAATTAAAGGATATTGTAATTTTAAGTATTGAAGTTTGTGAATTACCGTACTTACAGATTCGTTTTTTTTAACAAATAAAGTAATAGGTCTATATTTTTTTGGTATTAATTTGATGGTATCGTATTTAGATTCTGCACCATTTCCAGAAAACGTAATTGCAGGATTTACGGCTGTAAAAAAAGTTAAACTTCTAGATTTTAATGCTAAATAGATTCCATATGGAACATTGGGAATGTAGAACATAAAAGTTGGCCAATATTCCCAATCAAATAATTTATATACTTTATTTTTCAGCATTATTGTTTATCAAAAAGTGCATTTAAAATTATTTTTATTCCTAAAAAGCCAACAATAATCGCTGTAATTGCTAATAGGATTCCTAATATTAACCACCAGTAATTTTGTTGATGCTTAATAGCTTTAAAACCGATGCTAATTAAAATTGGCGAAATTAAAAGTAATGGCAAAGCTATAACTTCATATTTTAACCCTTTTAATAAGGTGTTTTTATTGCTTTTCATTTTGGTAGTTTTTTAGAGCATTCCTTACATTTTCATATTTATTTAATATTTCAATGGCTTTTTCTTTAGAAATTGAAAGTTCTTCCATTAACATTTTAGTACCTCTTTTTATTAATTTATGATTGCTTAATTGCATATCCACCATTTTATTATCTTTTATTTTTCCTAATTGAATCATGGCACTTGTGGAAATCATATTTAGTATTAATTTTTGAGCTGTACCAGCTTTCATTCTCGAACTTCCTGTTACAAATTCTGGTCCAACCACTACTTCTATAGGGTATTTTGCTTCTTTTGCTAGGGGAGAAGATTGATTACAAGTAATACAACCGGTAATTATGTTTTGCTCGTTACACTTTTTTAAACCGTTAATCACATATGGTGTTGTGCCAGATGCAGCAATGCCAATTACAACATCGTTTTTAGAAATTTTAAACTTTTTTAAATCCTTCCAACATTGGGTTGTAGAGTCTTCGGCAAATTCTACGGCAGTTCTAATAGCGGTATCTCCTCCTGCAATAATACCAATTACTACGTTTGGTGAAACTCCAAAAGTTGGCGGACATTCAGAGGCATCTAAAATTCCTAATCTTCCGCTAGTTCCAGCACCAACATAAAAAAGCCTTCCGTTATTTTTTAATTTCTCAACAATTTGAATAACTAATTTTTCAATTTTTGGAATTACTTTTTCAACAGAATAGGAAATAGTTTTATCTTCTTGGTTAATATTAGCTAAAATATCTATTACACTCATTTTTTCTAAATGATTGTATTTAGAAGGCAGTTCGGTAGTTTTTGTAAAGCTCATATTTCAAAAATACTAAAATGAATTATAAATTAAGTGACTTCAAATTATTTTTAGTGTCTAATTAATAAAAGAAATAAGTTTTCCCCACAGCTTATGGCTTTTAGTTGAGAAAAAGAAGAAGAAAAAAAGCGAGCAATTAATTGCTCGCTTTTTAATGTAATATAAAATTTATTTTAAGCTAGTTCTTTTTCTAAATTTTCTTTTAAAGCATTTAAAAATTCTTGAGTATTTAAATAATCTTTAGAAGTCATTTTGTCTCCATGAATTAATAAAGCCAAATCTTTAGTCATTTTTCCACCTTCAACAGTATCTACACAAACTTTTTCAAGGCTATGGCAAAAATCAATTAAAGCTTGATTATTGTCTAATTTACCACGATGTTCTAATCCACGTGTCCAAGCATAAATAGATGCTAATGGGTTTGTAGAAGTTTCTTTACCTAGTTGGTGTTGTCTGTAATGGCGAGTAACTGTTCCGTGTGCTGCTTCCGCTTCCATAGTTTTTCCATCAGGAGTTACTAAAACAGATGTCATTAATCCTAAAGAACCAAATCCTTGTGCAACCGTATCGGATTGAACATCACCATCGTAATTTTTACAAGCCCAAACAAAACCTCCATGCCATTTCATTGCAGATGCTACCATGTCATCAATTAAACGGTGTTCGTAAGTTATGCCTGCTTTTTCAAATTTATCTTTAAATTCGTTGTCATAAACTTCTTGAAAAATATCTTTAAATCTTCCATCATAAGCTTTTAAAATGGTATTTTTAGTAGATAAGTACAAAGGCCAATTTTTTACTAAAGCTTGATTAAAGCTTGAGCGTGCAAATCCATAAATAGAAGAATCAATATTGTACATTGCTTGTGCAACTCCGTTTTCTTCAAAATTATAAACTACATGTTCTTGGGTTGCTGAACCATCTTCTGGAGTAAAAGTTAAGGTTAATTTACCTTTTCCTTTGGTAACGAAATCAGTTGCTTTGTATTGGTCTCCAAATGCATGACGGCCTATGCAAATTGGTTTGGTCCAACCTTGTACATAGCGAGGAACATTGCTCATAATTATTGGTTCTCTAAAAATAGTACCACCAACTATATTTCTAAGCGTTCCATTTGGTGATTTCCACATTTTTTTTAATCCAAATTCTTCAACTCGTGCTTCATCTGGCGTAATTGTAGCACATTTTATACCTACATTGTATTTTTTTATTGCTTCGGCTGCATCAATAGTTACTTGATCGTTGGTTTCATCTCTATATTCAATTCCTAAATCAAAATATTTGATGTCTAAATCTAAATAAGGAAGTATTAATTGGTCTTTAATAAATTTCCAAATAATGCGAGTCATTTCATCTCCATCAAGTTCTACAACAGGATTTATTACTTTTATTTTTGTCATGAGTTTGTGTATTAAATTAAGCTGAACAAATATACTAATATTGATTAGAAAATTAGGGTTTAAAAATGTATAAATAGCTGTATTTTTTTGAATTATAAATAAAATTACAGGAGTGTTTTTAGGAAATAAATAAGAAAAACAAAAGCCATAATATTGATTACTCATTATCATGGCTGTTTGCTGAAGCTCTTTTTTAATAAGTCTATATTCTTCCTTTGGTTCCGCTTAATGTTGTTCTATTAAAAGCTCAACGCTAACCTCATTCTTAACATAACTTGTTTAATTCTTACAAATTAACTTCTTATTATTAAGTAACTTCTTAAAATAATTCTTAAAACTTTGTTGTAATTTACTAGAAACTACTCGCCTTAAATAACTATTTTAATGTGCTTTTAAAACTTGTGTCCATTTATTCATGCTAAACACTTGGCTACATTACTATTTAAAGTTAAGTTTTAAAAACGATGTTCAAGAACATTTAGAACTTTCATTAAAATTATTTTTTGTATTCTCTAAAACTTGCGTCCTAAAACTTCCAAAAAAACATCTTTCTGATAATTCTTTTGTAAAGAAAGTGTTCAGAATTTAATAAAACAAATTTTTAACTTATTATCTTTCAACAAGATATAAACGTACGTTATTAACAATTGTTTATAACAAAAGAACCCGTATTAATTAATTAATACGGGTTCTAAATTTTATAAAAGAAAAATAGATTAACGTCTTTTTTCTTTAATTCTAGCTTTTTTACCAGTTAAGCCTCTAAAGTAGTAAATACGTGCTCTACGAACTCTACCGTGTTTGTTAACTTCAATTTTTTGAATTGCAGGTAAATTTACTGGGAAAATACGTTCCACACCAATTGTGCCAGACATTTTTCTAATTGTAAATGTTTCTGATGCTCCAGATCCTTTACGTTGAATTACAGTTCCTTTAAAGAACTGTGTACGTTTTTTGTCTCCTTCTCTAATTTCGTAATAAACAGTAATCGTATCACCAGCTTGAAATTGAGGAAATTCGTTTTTAGATACAAATTCGTCTTGTACAAATTTTACTAAACCTTCCATTTTATGTTTTTTTAGTGTTTTTCAATAATTAACATTCACGATTTTCGTCAGAGGTTAATTTTGAGAGTGCAAATTTAATAAAAAAGATTAGTCTTCCAACAAATCTGGTCTTATTTTTTTTGTTCTTTCTATGGCTTTTTCATTACGCCAATCTTCTATTTTTGGAAAATTACCAGATAAAAGTATTTCTGGCACATTTAAATCCTTATAAACAGAAGGTCTGGTGTAAACGGGTGGTGAAAGTAAATTGTCTTGAAATGAGTCTGTTAACGCAGAAGTTTCATCGCCTAAAACTCCTGGAATTAAACGTATAACGGTATCGCATAAAACAGCTGCACCTAATTCTCCACCGCTTAATACATAATCTCCAATAGATATTTCTTTGGTAATAAATAAATCTCTAAC
>DGOU01000215.1 GCA_002390165.1 Lutibacter sp. UBA4458 | reverse complement strand
ATTAGTTTCTAATTAAGAATAATACAACTATTTTTAATTGCTATTTAAAACTATAACAGGCATTTTAATAAAAAAAAGAAAGAATAATAAGATTATTTTATAAAATAAATTACTATCTGAAATATTTACAAATTATATCCAATAGAAAACAATACAATTCTAGGTAATATATACGTTTTAGAATCTGAAATTAATATTTAATAATATTTGTGATAACCTAAGCCTATAAGTACTTTGTGTATACGAAAAGGCATCGTTGAATACAGTAGTAAATTCTTTTGTGTTGAGTATATTATTCCAATTTAATTCTAAATCTATTTCACTTTCTTTAAAAGTGTATCTATAATTTAAGTTTAAAAAATAATTTTCTTGGTATTGGTTTGAGAACTTATTTTTATAATATTCTGTATCTAAACCAATATATTGATTTGAAGTTGGATAAAAATTGAAATTCAATAAATGTTCTTGAGTAATTATATTATCGAAAGATTGTTGGTTTTTAAATTTAGTATTAGAAATGGAAACGTTACTTTTATATTCTACACTCAACCATTTTGTAATTTCGGTATCTAATTTACCTTTTAACTGAATATTTTTTCTGGTTACCTCAGTAATTGTTCCGTTTAGTAATTGTTCTTTATTATCTACTGAAGTGTTTGTAGTTATGGTAAGCGTAGTTTTTAATTTACTAAAATATTTACTTCCTCTTAAATTAATGTACTGTGTATTGCTATTATTATCTTGTTCAAAAAAACTAAAAGAAGTAGTTCCATTATTGTTTATACTATTCCCAAAAAGTAAATTTTGATTTAAATTGCCATAAGAATAAAATCCATTTATAAATAATGATTTTATTGGATTTCTATATGAAATTCCAAAAGTAAAATTACTTCTTAAACCTTCTAAAATTGGGGTTTCATATTTTTGAATATTTCTATAATTGTTTAAAATATAACCATAATATAATTGATTAATATCTCCAAAATTATTTTTTAAACTTGCTAAAAATGTAGTTTTCCAAAAAACATTTAAATCTTTTTTTATAGAAAATTGTGGCTCAAAAGTAATTTTATTTAAGTTTTGTTTTCGGTTCAAATTGTTGTCCTCTCTTTTAAACGTTTGGAGTTTTAAAGGTATTTCTAATTCAATTTTCCAGTTATTATTACGATATTGTGTGTTTAAAACACTATAAAATAAGGTTTTGTTAAATCTTAAATTATTTTGAAATTCATTAGTGAGTATATTCTCAATATTGTTTTCAAAAATTAAAATACGGCTATCTAATTTTTGGTTTTGAATAGAAAAACCTATTTTAGGAATAAACGTGAACCTTTTAACCCCTTTTGTAAAACTAAACGAATTATTGGTATAAAAATTAGAATGTTCTACTTTTTGGTTGAGTTTATCAAATGAATTACCATTATTTAGTAAATCTTCAAATTGACCTGGTAAAATACTTAATTTTTGAGGAGATTTGAAATAGGTTAAAACAGATTTTATGGTAAATATTTTTTTGCCAAAAGGCTTTATTAGCTTTAATTTATTACTAAAAGAAGAAAAAGGAACGATTGCACTTTGGTTTACATCCTCCTTATTTAAAATTATTTTTCCTTTTTGTGAATCGCAATATGTATTTGCTTCAAAAGTGTTTTTAAAATAGTTTTTATTGGTGTTTTTTGTTAACACAAATTTACTTTTTAGCGAATTAAAATACAATCTATTAGTTGTGTTTTCCTTAATATTAATGGTATCTGTTGGAGTAAAAAATACAGTTTGTGTATTGCCATTTTGTTGTTGAAAATCATTTATATAAGATAGATTTACTTTTAAATCTACCTCTTTTTTTAATCGAACTAAATAGTTAGTGGTTAATAAATGAGCATTATTATCTAACCATCTTTCTTTTGAAAAAGGAGGTGGTGATAATTTTTGTACTGTTACCCAATCTTGTTTTTCGTTATTGCTTTCAAATTGATCTAATAAATCTTCAATAGTTAAAATTTTCATTTCATTGCTAATATCATTACCTACATTATTAGCTTGATAAGAAGTAATTGTTTGTTGTTTTTTAGAAAACAGCATAGGCGTAATATTTACATCCCACAAAAAAGGCAATAGTCCAACCCCTAATTTTGCAGTTCCTGTAACCGTAATATTTTTTTTTAGTTTAATATTTAAAGAAGTTTTATTTGAAAACACTAAACTATCTAACAATTTTATTGGTTGATGATTTTCTAATATTTGAACTTTAGAAACCGCATCGGCAGGTAAATTGTTATTTGCCAGATTATACTTGTCTTCCAATAAGTCTAAACCCTCAATATAATACTTTTGTATAGGCTGTCCTTGATATAATATTTTACCGTCGGATAAAACCTCTATTCCAGGCATTTTAGATAAAACATCTGCAATTACTCTATCCTTTGGGCTTTTAAAGGCATTAACAGAATAATTTAGAGTATCTCCTTTTTTGGTAATTAAAGAGCCTTTTATAAAAATTTCTTTTAATTTTTCAGAAGACTCTACAAGATTAAAATTAAGTGCTTGATTTTTATTTATAATATTTTTTGATTGTTTGGTATAACCAATATAGGAAATTTTAATTTGTAAAGAATCTAATTTAGAACTGATATTTAAAGAATATAATCCGTTATTATCTGTAATTGCATAGGTTAGTATAATGTTTCCTTTTGTTTTGGTTACAACTACATTTGCGCCTACAAGAGTTTTGCTTTGTTCATTAGTTATTTTTCCTCTTATTTTGGTTTGAGAAAAGCTAAATTTACCTACTAATAAAAATAGCACAGCTAAAATAAATCGAATCATTATAAAATTAGTCTATTTCAATTTCATTATTTCTTCTTTTTCTAATACTCTGATTAACTTGATTAGCATTAGATTTATCAAACGTAATTCCTCTTTGTTCTAGTTGTTCAATAAAATTATTTTTAAAATCGTTATATGCTTTAAAATACGCTTTTTTAGTTACCATTTGAATGCCTTTAACATCAAATGAAAAACTAGAGTTATATTTTTTTAAACTCAAAAGCTCAAAAACATATTGCTTTTTTGTGTCCTGGATTTTAATTATTAAACCAGGAAGTCCTCTAAACTTGTAAGGACCATCATTTATAGGTATTTTACTTGTAAACCACGCAACATAATCTCTACCACCAAAATGGGTTGTTGCTTTTTGACATAAATAATTATTTATCTGTTTTGTTTCGTTTAAAATTTTCCAATTTAATTTTTCTTCATCTTTATAAATAAATTTATCTGAAAATATTTTATCAAACGCTAACATTGTATTTGGTGATTTACGTATTTTAAAATTGAATCTAGATTTCTTTTTTACAGAGAGCATAGTGTTTAATGCTGTTTGTTCATCGAGTTTGGTGCTTTGGGTATAATAATTAACCAATGAATCATTAAATCGGCTGTTTTCACTTTGAAATAGAGAATAATTTTCCCCAACAAGTAGTAACATTTTTTCTTCTCGTTTGCTAGCAATATTAGTTGAGTCTTGTTGATAAATTAAATTATAAACTATTTTATATTTCGTGGTATCAATTATCTTATTTTGACTGTTTGCATTATTAAAAATAAAAAATACAGCTACTAATACTATTTTTTTAATCATAATTTTCTGTTTTAGTTAAATAAATGGGTAATTAAAATTACCCATTTATTAAATTATTTTTATTATCCACAAACCCAATCGTCAATAGCTAAAGCCAACATAGCGCGATCTACTTGAGTTTCTCCACAAGCATTACCGTAAATTCCACAGGAGGTGATAACAGTTACGCATTTCATTTTTGCTGTTTTCTTAAAC
>DGOU01000146.1:3317-9130 GCA_002390165.1 Lutibacter sp. UBA4458 | reverse complement strand
CTGTTTTATTAAAAGGAATTACAAGTAGCGGAAAAACAGAAATATATGTTAAGTTAATTAAAGAATTACTTCAAAATAATAAACAAGTGCTTTACTTGTTGCCAGAAATTGCCTTAACTACCCAATTAATTGAACGATTACAATATTATTTTGGAGAATATTTATCTGTTTTTCATTCTAAATATTCTATGAATGAACGTGTTGAAGTTTGGAATAATGTGCTTGAAAATAAACAAAAAGCACAATTAATTTTAGGCGCCAGATCTTCGCTTTTTTTACCGTACTCAAATTTAGGATTAATAATTGTGGATGAAGAACATGAACCATCATTTAAACAGTTTGATCCAGCACCAAGATATCATGCAAGAGATGCCGCAATTGTATTAGCTAACCAGCATAACGCCAAAGTTTTATTAGGTTCCGCGACACCAAGTATAGAAACTTTTTACAATGCTAAACAAGGCAAATATGGATTAGTGGAGTTAAATGAACGTTTTGGAAAAGTACAATTACCAGAAATAAATTTAGTTGATATAAAAGAAAAGCATCGAAAAAAACGAATGAAAGGTCATTTTTCGGATACTTTAATTTTGTTGATTGAAGAAGCCTTAAAAAATAAAGAACAAGTCATACTTTTTCAAAATCGAAGAGGATTTGCTCCAGTATTAGAATGTGAAACCTGCGGAGAATCTCCTCAATGTCCAAATTGCGATGTTAGTTTAACGTATCACAGTTTTAAAAATGAATTACGATGCCACTATTGTGGTTATAAACAAGCTAAACCGTATAATTGTTTTGCCTGTGGAAGTGAAAAGTTAAACACAAAAGGTTTTGGAACGGAGCAAATAGAGTTAGAATTACAGCAACTTTTTGAAAATGCTAACGTTGGCAGAATGGATTTAGATACCACACGAGGAAAATATGGGTATCAAAAAATATTAGGGAAATTTAAACACCATGAAATCGATATTTTGGTTGGTACACAAATGTTATCCAAAGGATTAGATTTTGAAAATGTTTCGCTAGTTGGTATTATGAATGCTGATGCTATGTTAAATTTCCCAGATTTTAGAGCACATGAGCGCAGTTATCAATTAATGGTTCAAGTGGCTGGTAGGGCAGGGCGATCTAAAAAAAGAGGTAAAGTAATTATTCAAACGTTTAACCCATATCATCAAATACTACAACAAGTATCTACGCATTCTTTTGAAAAAATGTATAAAGAACAGTTAAATGAACGTTGGGAATATAAATATCCGCCTTTTTACAGAACCATAAAAATAACTATTAAACATAAAAACTATACTACTTTAAATGATGGTGCACTATGGTTAGGTAAAGCTTTTAACAATGTTTTTAAGGAAAATGTATTAGGTCCGGCAATACCAGCAATATCTAAAATAAGAAATTTATATATTCAGCATTTCATTATTAAAATACCTCAAAAACAATCTATCCTTAAAACTAAAGAAGCTATTGGTCGGGTAAAAAGCACATTTCAAGCGGTAAAAGTATTTAGATCTATCAAATTTATAATGGATGTAGATAATTATTGATTATTAATGATATTACTAAAAATTCGAAAATCTTAAAAACTTTAATGTTTGCTGTTGGCTGGTAATATTAATAATTGTATATTTGCACGCTTAAAAGTAAAACTTAAATTATTAATTATGAATCATTACGAAACTGTTTTCATTTTGAATCCCGTTTTATCTGATACTCAGGTAAAGGAAACAGTAAAGAAGTTTGAAGACTATCTTGTTTCTAAAGGTGCCGAAGTGGTTTACAAAGAAGATTGGGGCTTAAAAAAATTAGCTTACCCAATTCAAAACAAAAAAAGTGGATTTTACCACTTATTTGAATTTAAAGTAGATGGTAGCGAAGTTGCTCCATTTGAATTAGAATTCAGAAGAGACGATAGCGTTATGCGTTATTTAACTGTTAAGTTAGATAAACACGCTGCTGCTTGGGCTGAAAAAAGAAAAGAAAGAGTTAAATCCTGGAAAAAATAAGTCATGGCAAACATTGAACAACAATCAAAAGGAGGAAAACAAGGCGAAGTTCGTTATTTAACTCCACTAGACATTGATACTAAACAGGTAAAAAAATACTGTCGATTCAAAAAAAATGGCATCAAATATATTGATTATAAAGATGCTAAATTTTTATTATACTTAGTAAATGAACAAGGTAAAATTTTACCTCGTCGTTTAACTGGAACTTCTTTGAAATATCAACGTAAGGTTTCAGTAGCTATTAAAAGAGCTCGTCATTTGGCATTAATGCCTTATGTAGGAGATATGTTAAAATAATAAGAGGAAGGATTATGGAAATTATATTAAAACAAGACGTTGAAGCTGTAGGCTTTAAAGATGATATTGTTACTGTTAAAAATGGTTACGGTCGTAACTTTTTAATTCCTCAAGGATTTGCAGTTTTAGCAACAACATCTGCTAAAAAAGTATTAGCAGAAACTTTAAAACAGCGAGCATTTAAAGAAGAAAAAATAATTAAAGATGCTACTAAAATTGCAAATGCAATTAAAGAATTAGAAATTAAAATTGCTGCTAAAACAGCAGATAGCTCTAAATTATTTGGCTCTATAAGTAATGCTAATGTATCAGAAGAATTGGCAAAAGCTGGACAAGAAGTGGATAAAAAATTCATTAAAGTGGAAGGTGGAGTTATTAAAAGACTTGGTAAATACAATACAACAATTAGATTACACCGTGAGGTAATTGTTGAATTACCAATTGAAATTATTGCAGAAGCAAAATAATAACTGCTATTTCTAAAATATTTAAAGCTCACTTAATTTTAAGTGAGCTTTTTTTTTGCAACAAATATTGTTGTTAAATCCTAAAAGCATCCTTAAATTTACCAAACATTTATAAAACTATAATAATGAAAAGAATACTAATATTAGCTTTACTGTCGATTACTATTTTATCGTGTAATCAAAATAAAAAGAACACTTCTATGAATAATGATTTAAAAGGAAATCCATTTTTAAAGGAAAGCACGTTGCCTTACCATGCTCCTGATTTCACTAAAATAAAAAACAAAGATTTTAAACCTGCACTTTTAGAGGCGATGAAACAGCAATCAGAAGCAATAAAAAAGATTGTAAAAAATTCAAAACAACCTACTTTTGATAATACAATACTTGCACTAGAAAAAAGTAAAGAGATGTTAGACAGAGTTAGTAATGTTTTTAATTCTTTAACTGCTGCAAATACTAACGATACTTTAAAAAAGGTACAAACAGAAATTTCTCCTTTAGAAGCAAAACATTTTGACGAAATTTATTTAAATAATAAATTGTTTTCAAAGGTTAAAGCTATTTATGATACTCGAAACAATTTAAAATTAGACGGAGAATCTTTAAAGTTAGCGGATTATTATTACAAAAAATTTGTTGCTGCCGGAGCAAATTTATCTGATGAAAACAAAACTAAACTTAAAGATATTAACACAGAACTTGCAACGTTAAGTACTAAATTTAATCAAACCTTACTAGAAGCTAATGCTGCTACAACCATTGAAATTCACGATGTTAAAAAATTGGCAGGAATGTCAAAATCTCAAATTGCAAATATTAAAGATAAAACTAAAGAAAATACTTGGTTATTAACCATTACAAATACTACACAACAATCTCAATTACAGTATTTAGAAAATAGAGAAGTTCGTAAACAATTATTTGAAGCTGGTTGGAGTAGAACTAATGGTGGTAAATATAACACAAAGGGATTAGTAACTAAAATGGTAGAATTGAGAGCTCAAAAAGCAAAACTACTTGGCTTTAAAAATTATGCTTCCTGGAGATTGCAAAATACTATGGCTAAAACACCAGAAGCTGTATTAGATTTATTTGCAAAACTTGTTCCTGCTTCTACTGCTAAAGCACATAAAGAGGCAGAAGAAATTCAAAGAATGATAAAAAAAGAAGGTCAAAATTTTAAATTAGAACCTTGGGATTGGAATTTTTATGCAGAAAAAGTTAGAAAGGCAAAATACAATTTAGATGAAAGTGAAATTAAACCTTACTTTGAGTTACATAATGTGCTAGAAAAAGGAGTGTTTTTTGCTGCAACCAAATTGTATGGAATTACCTTTAAAAAACGTACAGATATTCCTACTTATCAAAAAGATGTAATAACTTATGAATTATTTAATGAAGATGGAACCCCACTTGGCTTGTTTTATGCCGATTATTATGCTCGTCCTTCTAAAAGCGGTGGCGCTTGGATGGATAATTTTGTAACCCAATCTACTTTATACAACAAAAAACCAGTTATTTATAATGTAATGAATATTGCTAAACCTGCTGAAGGAGAACCAACCTTACTTAATTTTGATGAAGTTGAAACTATGTTTCACGAATTTGGTCATGCCTTACACGGATTTTTCGCAAGCCAACATTATCCTAGTATATCAGGCACATCTGTTTCTAGAGATTTTGTAGAATTCCCTTCTCAATTTAATGAACATTGGGCTCTATATCCAGAGGTATTAAAAAACTATGCTTTAAATTATAAAGATGGTAGTAAAATACCAGAAACATTAATTAAAAAGATTAAAAATGCAAGTACATTTAATCAAGGATATAGTTTAACTGAAGTTTTAGCAGCTTCTAATTTAGATATGCTTTGGCATACCATTAATACGGATACTAAAATAAAAGATGTTAATCAGTTTGAAAATAAAGCTTTAAATTCAGTGCATTTATTAGTGAAAGAAGTTCCAACTCGATACCGTTCTACCTATTTTGCTCATATTTTTGCCGGAGGATATTCTGCAGGTTATTATTCTTACTTATGGACTGAAGTGTTAAGTGATGATGCTTACCAATATTTTGAAGAACATAATGGTTTAACTAGAGAAAACGGGCAACGTTTTAGAGACATGGTATTATCTCGCGGAAATACTTTAGAATTAGAAAAAATGTATGAAGAATTTAGAGGTTCAGCACCTAAAATAGAACCAATGATAAAAGCTCGAGGATTAAACTAAAGTTTTAGTTTAAAGTAGTTTACGAATAAAAGTTTTTAACAACATTTCGTTTATAACCTTATTAAAGGCTCACTAAAATGGTGAGCTTTTTTTATTTATATTTGCCAAGAACAAACAAATTTTAATTTAACCAATATACATATGAAAAAAAGATTATTATTTTCATTATTAATTACGGTTTTAACTGTAATTACAGGATTTTCACAAGTAACAACTTCAAAAATTCAGGGAGTTGTTAGTGATGATGGTTCACAAGGGCTTTATGGCGCAAATGTTGTGGCAAAGCATTTACCTACGGGTACAGTTTCTGGAACAATGACACTAGAAAGTGGAAGATTTTCACTTCAAAATTTACGTGTTGGTGGTCCTTATACTATTACTATTAGTTATTTAGGCTTTAAAACAGTAGAATATACAGATGTATATTTATCATTAGGTACAGCGTTTGACGTTAACGTAAAAATGGTTAGCGAAAGCCAACAATTAGGAGAAGTTGTTATTACAGGTGGTAGAAATGCTACTTTTAATAATGATAGAACCGGAGCTAGAACAAGCGTTGGAAAGAGAGAATTAACGAGTCTTCCAACTATTTCAAGGTCTGCAGCTGACTTTACAAGACTAGATCCTTCCGCTTCAGGAGGTTCTTTTGGAGGTAGAAATGACCAGTTTAATAATTTTACTTTAGATGGTTCTATCTTTAATAATCCGTTTGGATTAGATGCTGCTACACCAGGTGGGCAAACAGATGCACAACCTATTTCTTTAGATGCTATTGACCAAATTTCAGTATCAAC
>DGOU01000146.1:0-3236 GCA_002390165.1 Lutibacter sp. UBA4458 | reverse complement strand
AAAAAATATTTGTTCCTAAATTAGAAGAATCTCAATATGGATTTAGTGTTGGTGCGCCTATTGTAAAAAATAAACTATTTGTGTTTGCAAACTTTGAAAAAGCAGATAGAACAGATTTAGGACAAGATTGGTTACCAAATACAGGTACAGGTGCTATTAATGAATCTAGAGTATTACTTTCTGATTTACAAAATGTACAATCTTCTTTAAGAGGAATTGGTTATGAACCAGGTGAATTTCAAGGTTTTACACATAAATCTGAAAGTACAAAAGGAATTATAAAATTAGATTGGAATATTAATGATAATAACCGATTAGCATTTATTTATAATTTTTTAAATGCTTCAAAAGATTTAAATGCACATCCAACAGCATTAGGATTTAGAGGTCCAAATTCTCAAATTTTACAATTTCAAAATTCAGGATATCAAATTAATAATAATATCGATTCCTACTTAATTGAGTTAAACTCTACATTGGCAGATAATATTTCAAATAAATTTCAAGTTGGCTATACTCATTTTGATGATTATAGAAATTCAATGTCTGCTCCAATGCCAGCTTTTAGAATACAAGATGGAAATGGATCTAACTATATAGTTGCAGGTCACGAACCATTTTCAATAAACAATAAATTAGATCAAAAAGTATTTCAATTTTCTGATAATTTAAATATCAGTAAAGGAAATCATAACTATACTTTAGGTTTTTCATTTGAAAAATTCCAGTTTGATAATTCCTTTAATTTAGGAACTTATGGATTTGCCGATGGTAGAGGATATGTTGGTGCGTTTTTTGGAGATTTCGCGAATATGGCAGACTTTAATACTGCAATTAGCAATGGTTTATTAGCAGATGCTATGGCTAATGCTCAAAATGTATTTGATACTAATAACGCCAACAATTCTTGGACTTTAGCAGAAACTAATGTTGGGCAAATGGCATTTTATGCTCAAGATGAATGGAATGTTACCGATGATTTTAAATTATCTTATGGTATTAGATTTGATAAACCATTATTTTTTGACTCAAAAGATAAAGCACAAGATGTTATCGATTTTCCTGGAAATTATTATGATCCATCCATTGAATATACAGATCCAGATACTGGAAAACCAGTATTTTTTGACTCAACTGAAATGCCTAATAATCAATTCATAGTTTCACCTAGAGTTGGGTTTAACTGGGATGTTAATGGCGATAAAGCAGTTCAATTTAGAGGAGGAACGGGTGTGTTTACAGGTCGTTTTCCTTTTGTTTGGCTAGGAAACCAAATAGCAAATCCAAATGTTTGGTTTTATCAAGTTGTAGATCCTGATTTTAAATTCCCTAGTGTTTGGAGAACTAGTTTAGGATTAGATTATAAATTAGAAAATGGAATTACATTAACTACAGATTTATCTTATACTAAAGATATTAACGGTGCTCAAGTACAAAACTGGGGATTAAATACACCTTCAAACCAATTAAATGGAGTGGATAATCGTAGTACTTATGCAGGTTCTGATATTACTAATAATGCTTATGTATTTACTAATACAGATAAAGGAAGAACTTTTAATGGAACTTTTAAAGCTCAAAAATCTTTTGAAAATAATTTATATCTAAGTTTAGCGTATAACTATTTAGACGCTAAAGATGTAAATTCTATTGAAGCTGAAATTACTGGAGATGCATTTGCAGCGAATCCTGTTGTTGGTGATGCTAATGCAGATATCTTAGGATATTCAAAATATGGAGATAAACACAGAATTATTGGGGTTATTTCTAAATCATGGAAATATGGTGCAGATGATAAATGGAGTACTTCATTAGCATCCTTTTTTGAATATGCACAAGGAGGTAGATTTTCTTATACTTATGGTGGAGATATAAATAATGATGGTTCTAACTTAAATGATTTATTATATGTTCCTACAACTTCAGAAATTAGTCAAATGGCATTTTCTGGAGCTGGACAAGCAACTGCTTTTGATCAATTTATTGCTCAAGATAGTTACTTAAGTGGAAGAAGAGGACATTATGCAGAACGTTATGGTGCTGTTTCACCTTGGAGAGGAAAATGGGATATGAAATTTATTCAAGAATTAAAAGTTTCTAAAGATAATTCCCTTCAATTTAGTATAGATATATTAAATGTTGGAAACTTAATTAATTCTGATTGGGGATTAGTGCAACAACCAAATGCAATTCAACCAATTGGGGTTAATGTAGATGGTTCTGGAAACCCAACATATACTTTTGATCCAAGTCTTCAAAAAACATTTGTTTATAATAGTTCATTATTATCAAGATGGCAAATGCAATTTGGATTACGATATATTTTTAACTAAAATATTTTTTTAATTTTAAACCGCCCAATTGGGCGGTTTTTTTATTATTATGAAATACAGACAACTTACAACAGAACAATTTCAAGAATTACACCAAGAGTTTTCAAAATTTTTAGCTACGCAACAAATTGATAAAAAAGAATGGGAACAGCTTAAAAAAGAAAAGTCTAAAATTGTAGAAGAAGAATTAGCTATTTTTAGCGATTTAGTTTGGGAAGATGTTTTAACAAAAACTAATTATGTGGAGCATATTTCAGAACATCATTTAAATGTTTTTAAATGTTATTCTAAAGAAATAGTTAGAATTTATGTTAAATGGAACTCCACTTCAAAAAGTTTTTTAAATAAAGAAGATTTTAATTGGTTTTTAAAAAATCCTTTAGATAATTCTTTTGAATATTTTAAAGCAACAAAAAAATATTCAGAGAATAGGAACAAAGAAATATTTAATCTTATTGAAAAAGGAGGTCAAATAAGTAATGGCAAATTATTTGATAATCTTATTCAATTAATAAATTAACAACCTTTGGTACACCTATAGTTGCTTTTTCAGCAATATCAATACAATTTAAATTCGGAGTTTTTTGATGTGATATTTTTGGATTTATTATGTAAATAGGGATGGACGGTTTTGTATAATAAATTAGACTTGCGGCAGGATAAACTTGCATAGAAGTTCCTATAATAAGTAAAATATCTGCGGTTTTTACTATTTCAATTGCTGTGTTTAATACAGGTACTGATTCTCCAAACCATACAATATGAGGTCTTAATTGAGAATTCTCTTCACATACATCACCAACTTTTAAATCTTTTTTCCAAGGATAAATTAAATTAGGATTTTTTGTACTACGCACCTTTAATAATTCTCCGTGTAAATGAATTATGTTTGAACTTCCTGAT
>DGOU01000173.1:16067-16738 GCA_002390165.1 Lutibacter sp. UBA4458 | reverse complement strand
TAAAATAACCCGAAGTAACTTTATATGCTTCTCCTGGTTTTAATTTAGATACTTCTACTGCTTGCGAATGATTTAATAACCATTTTTTAAGGATTAAAATTTCATTATCCTGCACAATTGCTGGTTTTCCTAACCAAAATAAATACCGAATAACACCAGAACATTCAAAAACAATATTTCTATCCTTTTCCTCTAACTTTACAAATATATACGAGTTAATTAAGGGAACTTCTACTTTCTTTTTTCTATCGGCCCATTGATGCGTTTCCATAATAAGGGGACAATATACCTCAACACCCAGCTCATGCAATTGCAAAGCTGCCTTTTTTTCATTCCGAGGTTTTATGTATAAAACGTACCAATTCATATAAATTCAACTAGTAATTTTTTAAAGCCATTTTATGACTTTAAAAGTCTATTTTACAGCAATGCCACTTGTTGCCATTTAACCAACCACTAAATTAGAAAGTACTGCTTCATGTTTATCTACTCATTTATGAGTATTACAATACTCAATATCTAATTATATTTGAATTTCAATTTCAACTTTTAATCTGTCCACTTTCTTTTTTCTATCAGCCTATTGGTTTGTTTCCTTAAAAAATGTCAATTCACCTCAACACCCAACTCATGCAATTACAACGCAACTTTTTTTTCATTTCGAGGTTTTA
>DGOU01000173.1:7368-15952 GCA_002390165.1 Lutibacter sp. UBA4458 | reverse complement strand
ACACCATAAAAACAACTTTCCTTTTTTAATAATCTAATTCATAACAAAATTCCCTTTCCTCTTTTTAACTTTTACATTCATAATTTTTATTTTCTTTTTCTAGAACTTTCCTTTTTAAATACTTGTCAATATTTTTTATTGAAACTAAGTCAAAATAAAAGCGTTACCATTTATTTCTTGTCAAAAATGGGTTGTATATTTGATATAATAAATCCTCGCATAATAATAAGGTTATGTTTTATTCTATTTTTTAGAGGTCAGTAGATAGCTTCATATTTTACGCCTTATTTATATGATTAACTGTCTGGTCGAGCGCAGTCGAGAGCTTCTTTGAAACCTATACCATTCTCGACTGCGCTCGAATTGACAAGGAATTAAAATTTATTTAGCTAATATTCAATATTTTAAATATTGATTTTTCTATGTACTTATCTACTGACCTCTATTATTTATATTTTTAATGGGTTAAAAATTAATCCTTATAAAAGAACGGAGTACACTAAAAATGATGAGCTATGGGCATTTAATTTAAAATTAAAAACATGGCTTTATTTAGGTACTACCAGCTTTAAGGATTTAAAAAAAGTAATACCCTATAAACATTCCTTGCTTTCCTTTAACAACAATGGGATTGAAAAAATAGATATATTACATAATAAAATAACCTTGTTTGAACATAGTTTTAATAGTAATGATTTTTTCGTTAAAGGAACCTCAGGGTATTACCTGCAACAATTTTATTATGTGGTTAGAAAAGGAAATCAGGTTTATTTAAAAAGGATAGGCGAAAAAGATTTTTTTGGTAAAAAAATATCAGAAACTTACGTATATAAAAATAACACTTGGTGGAGAAAGACCTTTTTACTTTATGTATTAATACCAATATTGTTACTATTTTTAACTTTATGGGGCTACAGGTTTTATAAAAAAAGAGGTAAAATTGTTTTGCTTAAAAATGGACTAAAACTAAAAAATCATTTTATAGAATTAGATAGCGAATCTTTAGCTATTTTAAACGTTTTATTAGTTAATGAAAGTGTTACTTCTCATTTTATTTTAAATATTGTAGAAAAAGAACAATATAGTGTTGCCCATAATGAACGATTAAAAGTTCAGAAAATAAAAGATCTTAATTTAAAATTAGCTGCTCTTATAGAAACAAAGGAAGATTTAATTTCTTCAACTAAATCTATAAATGATAAACGCATACATATGTACACGTTAAAAAAAACATATTTTAATTCTAAAAAAATTAGATAATTTAAAAATGGTTCTTTAATTAGCGCTGCACTAATTTAAACTGTTGTACATTATAAATTATTATTTTGAACTCAACGTCAGGTCGAGTGATTTTTGATAAAAAATGGTATCGAGATCTATTCTTTATTATAAAAATTCTATTCTCGATATAAATTTCAACCCTAATAACGTTTGAAATTTACTCGAATTGACGAAATTTTATAAATAATGCGTAATGGATTAATTTAAAAAAAATAAAGGATAAGGCTATAAGCAAAAAATCCTGCAATACAAACAACAAAAAAAACCGCCGCTAATAATAAATTCCCTTTAATATTAGCAATCCTATCTTCAAAATAACACGAACAGTTATATTTATAGCAGATGCACATAGCTATAATATACAAAAAAAAAGTGATTTTTTAAATTTGGAGTTTATTTTATCTGAAAGTTCCTACCAATTATCAATACAAAAACCGCTTAAATGCAACAAATTTAAACGGTTTTATTAGATTTGCTAATCTAAAAGAATTGACGAAATTTATAATAATTATCAATAAGTAATATTAACTAAAAAAAGCGGCAATTGCCGCTTTTTTTTATTTTTCAAATTCTTTGAAAGTTTTCTTTATTATGGAAACACAATCTAATAATTGTTCTTCATTCATTACCAAAGGTGGTGCAAAACGAATTATATTACCATGAGTAGGTTTAGCCAACAAACCATTATCTCTTAATTTTAAGCAAATATCCCAAGCGGTTGAGCTATCTTCAGAATCATTAATAACAATAGCATTTAATAATCCTTTTCCTCGTACTTGTTTTAACAAGCTAGAAGCATCAACTAATTTCTGAATTTCAGCTCTAAATAAATTCCCTAATTTAAATGCATTTTCAGCTAACTTTTCATCTTCAATAACTTCTAACGAAGCAATAGCAACTGCCGCAGCTAATGGATTTCCACCAAAAGTTGAGCCGTGTTGTCCTGGTTTTATAACTTCCATTATGTCATCATTTGCCAATACCGCTGAAACTGGATAAACACCACCACTTAAAGCTTTTCCTAAAATTAAAATATCTGGAATTACATCTTCGTAATTAACCGCTAATAAATTACCTGTTCTGGCAATTCCTGTTTGAACTTCATCGGCTAAAAACAAAACATTATGTTGTTCGCAAAGTTCTTTTGCTTTAGCCAAATAACCATCTGTAGGAACGTAAACTCCTGCTTCTCCTTGTATAGGTTCTACCAAAAATCCTGCAATATTTTTACTTGAATTTAAGGCATCTTCTAAAGCTTTAAGGTTATCGTATTCTATTTTTATAAAACCTGCTGTATAAGGTCCAAAATTTTTGCGAGCATCCGGATCATTAGAAAAGGAAATTATAGTGGTTGTTCTTCCATGAAAATTGTTTTTACAAACAATAATTTCTGCTTCATTTTCAGGAATTCCTTTTTTCTCATAAGCATATTTTCTACAAAGTTTTATGGCAGTTTCAACTGCTTCTGCGCCAGAATTCATTGGTAAAACCTTATCAAAACCAAAAAATGAAGTCACTTTTTGTTCGTATTCTCCTAAAATATCATTAAAAAATGCACGAGATGTTAAGGTTAATTTATCAGCTTGGGTTTTTAAAGCATCTATTATTTTAGGGTGACAATGTCCTTGATTTACAGCGGAATATGCAGACAGAAAATCGTAATAACGTTTTCCTTCAACATCCCAAACATAAACACCTTCACCTCTGTTTAAAACTACAGGTAGTGGATGATAATTATGGGCGCCGTATTTGTTTTCTAATTCAATAGCTTGTTTGGTCGAAATAGTATTTGAAACCATTATAAAAAAAGTTTAAAAATTGAAAAATATCAATTCCTGCTTATTTAGGAGAGAAATCATCCTCTGAGGGCTCAAAAATACAAAAAATATCGATTATTTTTTTCAAAATATAGAAGCATTAATGTAAATTTTTTGAAAAATTTTATTTTTTTATAAACTAAATTACATTTAATAAAATTTAATTAGATAAATTTGTATAATAATATAATTTATAAAACATGAAAAAATCATTATTAGTTCTAAGTTTAACTGCACTAATTTTTGCAAGTTGCGGTGAAAAAAAGAAAGAAGAAGTAAAAAAAGAAGTAAAAGCTCCTGTTGAGGTTGTAAAAGAAGCTACTGAAGCTACTACAGCAACAAAAGAAGTTGAAACAACAAACGATGCTGTTACAGATAATGTTGCATTAGGTAAAAAGCTATTTACCGAAAAAACATGTGCAACGTGCCACCAACCTAGCGTTAAAGTAATTGGACCATCTATTAAAGATATAAACAGAATTTACACTGAAAAAAAGGGTAATATTGTTAAATTTTTAAAAGAAGAATCTAAAGCAATTGTTGATACAGATCCTGGTCAAGTTGCTATTATGAAAGCTAATTTAGATGGTTTTGTAAAAGACTTATCTGGTGAAGAGTTAGCTGCATTAGCTGCTTACATTAGAAGCGTAAAATAGTTTTAATGAAAATATAAATAAAGCATCTCTTTTAGAGGTGCTTTTTTTATGCTAAAATGGTACATTTGCAACATGGCAAGAAAAAAGAAACAATTAATTTTTGAAAATATTGAAGTTGTGGATGCGGGTGCACGTGGAAAAACCATTGCTAAAGCTCCAGATGGAAGAGTTATTTTTTTAACCAATACTGTTCCTGGCGATATAGTGGACATAAAAACTGGCAAAAAAAGAAAAGCTTATTTTGAAGGTACTGCTATAAAATTTCATAGGTATTCCGATAAAAGAACAGAACCTGTTTGTGAACATTTTGATAATTGTGGAGGTTGCAAATGGCAAAATATGGCTTATGAACACCAACTAAATTATAAACAAAACGAAGTGGTTAATAATTTAACCAGAATTGGCCATGTAACATTACCAGAAGTAACTCCTATTTTAGGCTGTGAAAAAACATATTATTATCGTAATAAAATGGAGTTTTCATTTTCTAATAGCCGTTGGCTAACTTTAGATGAAATAAATTCCAACGAAGATATTGACAACAGAAATGCCTGTGGTTTTCATATTGCAGGAATGTGGGATAAAATTTTAGATATTTCAACTTGCCATTTACAAGAAGAACCTTCTAATGCTATTCGGAATTTTATAAAAGAATATGGCATTAAAAACGGATTAGAATTTTTTAATCCGAGAGAGCAAAGTGGTTTATTACGTACTATTATGTTGCGTATTTCTTCTAACGGAGAAATTATGGTTGTCATTCAATTTTTTAAGGAAGATAAAGAAAAACGTATAGGTTTATTAAATGCTTTAGCAGAACAATTTCCTAAAATAACCTCCTTACAATACGTTATTAATAGCAAAGCCAACGATACTTTGTACGATCAAAATATTATTTTATTTAAAGGTCGTGATCATATTTTTGAAGAAATGGAAGATTTAAAATTTAAAATTGGACCAAAATCTTTCTATCAAACAAATTCACTTCAAGCTTATGAATTGTATAAAATAACAAGAAATTTTGCTAATTTAACTGGTAATGAAGTTGTTTACGATTTATATACTGGTACTGGAACTATTGCTCAATTTGTTGCTAAAAAGGCAAAAAAAGTAATTGGAGTAGAATCGGTTCCTGAAGCTATTGAAGATGCAAAAATAAATGCACAATTAAATCAAATTAATAACACAGCATTTTTTGTTGGAGATATGAAAGATGTTTTCAACTCTAGTTTTATAGAAAAACACGGAAAACCCGATGTTATAATTACAGATCCACCAAGAGATGGCATGCATAAAAATGTGGTTGCCAAATTATTGGATATATTACCAAAACGAATTGTTTATGTAAGTTGTAATTCGGCAACACAAGCAAGAGATTTGGCTTTAATGAAAGATTATTATACTATTGTAAAAACACAGGCTGTAGATATGTTTCCACAAACACACCATGTTGAAAATGTAGTATTGCTCGAATTAATATAAGGTATATGAAAAAACAGATAATCCTTTTACTCCTTTTAATTATAGCCGTTACAAGCTGTGAAAAAGATGATATTTGTATTGATGCGGTAACTCCAAACTTAATTATTCGGTTTTATAAGGATACCATACCTACTGAATTAAAAAATGTACAATTAGATTCTGTTTGGGCAATAAATAAAAGTAAGCTCAGCAACTATAAAGGAATTGAAACAGATTCTATTGCTATTCCATTAAATTTAAATGAAAACTCCACCAAATACATCCTTGAAAATAACACCGTAAAAGATACTATTGAATTCACTTATACAAGAAGTGATGTTTTTGTATCTCGTTCTTGTGGCTATAAAACTATTTTTAATGATTTTCAAATAGATAGCAACACTAATAACTGGATTAAAAGTATAACTATTAATAACACAACCATTACCAATGAAAAAGCTGCACATATTAATATTTATCATTAGTAGCTTTTTTGGTGTACAAAGTTATGCCCAGCAAAGCTCTGATACTATTAAAAAACAAGAATTATATGGCATTAGAGTTGGCATAGATATAAATAAACCAATTACTACTTTTTTTGACAATGAAAATAAAGGTTTAGAAATAGTTGGTGATATTCGTATTTTAAATAACTATTACCTTGCCACAGAAATTGGAAATATTACCAAAACTACCAACGAAGATTATATAAATTTTACTACAAAAGGTTCCTATATTAAAGTTGGATTTAATTATAATGCCTATAAAAACTGGATTGGTATGCGTAACGAAATATATGTTGGCATACGTTATGGCATTAGTTTTTTTAATCAAACCTTAAATAATTATACACCTAATAGCAACGGAACCTACTTTAATAATATACCAATTGAAAATGGAACAAAATTTAGTAGCTTAACCGCACAATGGTACGCTCTAGTTTTTGGAATGAAAGTAGAAACTTTAAAAAATTTATATTTAGGGACAAGTGTAAGTTTTAACAAAATGATTTCTACCAAAGAACCTGAAAATTTTAAAAATTTGTATGTTCCAGGATTTAATAGAGTATTTTTAAATAATTCTGGAGTAAGTTTTAACTACACTTTAAGTTACTTAATACCAATAATTAAAAAGAAAAAATAATTTTTGTATTTTTAAAATTCACTAATACCTAAAAAAATGAAAAATATACCAAGCGTAGATTTGTCTGATTTTTTATCGAATAATGAAAAAAGAAAACAAAAGTTTATAAAAGAAATTGGTGAGGCCTATGAAGAAATTGGTTTTGTAGCTTTAAAAGGTCATTTTTTAACCGATGACTTATCAGAAGAATTATATAACGAAGTTAAGAGCTTTTTTGCGTTACCAAATAAGGTTAAACAAAACTATGAAATTGAAGGTATTGGTGGACAACGAGGATATACATCTTTCGGAAAAGAAAGTGCTAAAGGTAAAACGGTAGGCGATTTAAAAGAATTCTGGCATTTTGGACAAGAAGTAATTGATAATGATAAATTAAAGGAAGAATACCCTGATAATGTGATGGTTAAAGAGCTTCCAAATTTTAATAAAATAGGTGTAAAAACCTATAAAATGTTAGAAAAAACTGCAATGTATGTTTTACGAGCATTAGCATTATATATTGGTTTAGATGAGTTCTATTTTGATAATTATGTAATTAACGGAAATAGTATTTTAAGGCCTATTCATTATCCACCAATTATTGGAGAACCAAAAGGTGCAGAAAGAGCTGCAGCTCATGGCGACATTAATTTAATTACGCTTTTAATGGGCGCTTCAGCAGCTGGTTTGCAAGTTCAAAATAAACAAGGAGAATGGATTGGGGTAACAGCATTACCAGAACAACTAGTAATAAATGTTGGCGATATGTTGGAAAGACTAACTAATAATAAACTCCGTTCTACTATTCATCGGGTGGTAAATCCACCTAAAGAAGATTGGGCTAAACCACGTTATTCCATTCCGTTTTTTACACACCCAATTAGTGAAATGACCTTAAATTGTTTGCCCGAATGTATAGATAACGAACATCCTAAAGCTTATGATGATATTACTGCAGGTGAATTTTTAAATGAACGATTAAGAGAATTAGGACTTTTAAAATGATTACAAATAAAGTAATTTCCTTTTTTACCTTCGGTGTTTTTTTAATAATTATTGGAGTCATCACTAACTTTTTTAATTGGAATCAAGCGAACTTAATTTTAGCAATAGGATTTGTTTTTGAACTATTTGCCTTAATACTTTTTATTTATCAAAAGTTAAAAAAATAAGTTTGAATTCATTACTTTTGTTAGTCTTATTTGAATTAAAAAATGAGTAAAAAAAAATTAAATAACTTAAGCGATTTAGGAGGTTTCGTCTTTTCAACCAATACTAATTTTGAATTGGAAAAAGAAGAAGAAACAGATACGCCACTTCCAAAACAACAATATTTAGAAGCACATTTTTCTAACAAAGGACGAGCTGGAAAAACAGTAACGGTTATTACTGGTTTTGTTGGAACTGAAACCGATTTAAAAACCTTAGGAAAATTACTAAAAACTAAATGCGGTGTTGGTGGAAGTGTTAAAGATAACGAGATAATAATTCAAGGAAATTATAGAGATAAAATAATAGAAATCCTTACTAAAAAAGGATATAATGTAAAACGCGTAGGCGGATAATTATGAGCAAAATACAATCATCAGAATTAATTCTGAACCCTGACGGAAGTGTGTACCACTTAAATTTAAAACCAGAAAATATTGCAAAAAACATCATTTTTGTAGGAGACCAAAATAGAGTGCCAAAAGTTGCAAAACACTTTGATTCTATTGAGTTTGAAACTCAAAAACGAGAATTTAAAACTATTACTGGAACCTATAAAGGAACTAGAATAACCGTATTATCTACAGGTATTGGACCAGATAATATTGATATTGTTATGAATGAGTTAGATGCTTTAGTTAATATTGATTTAAAAACAAGAACCATAAAAAAAGAACTAACAAAACTAAATATTGTTCGTATTGGAACTTCAGGATCTTTACAAGATTATATTCCTGTTGATAGTTTTGTATTAGCCAAATTTGGTTTAGGGTTTGATGGCGTTTTACACGCTTACAAATGTGAACATATTTTAGATGCAGACTTTGAAGATGCTTTTATAAAACACACGAATTGGAGCTCAAGAAAAGCAAGACCTTATATTGTACCAAATAGTAGTGAATTAGAAGCTAAATTAGAAAGTGAATTAATTTTTAAAGGAGTTACCGCTACTGCAATTGGTTTTTATGGACCTCAAGGAAGAGTTTTACGTTTACCTATACAAGATGCAGAGTTAAATCATAAAATTGATAATTTTGA
>DGOU01000173.1:0-7233 GCA_002390165.1 Lutibacter sp. UBA4458 | reverse complement strand
TTAGCGTCTTAAAATATTTATAAAATATATTCGTTATATTTATAAAATAAACTAATCTCAATATGAAAAAATATATTTTTAACTTCCTTACAATTGTTGCTTTACTACTATTATTTAGTTCCTGTGGAGCCACAAAAGGTGGTTGTGGCTTAACTAGTGATGCAACTCAAATTCAGCAAGTTCCAACCTCTCAAACTCATGTAGTTGCAACTTTAGATTAATTAAAAATATTAAAATATAGAATCCGCCAATAGGCGGATTTTTTTTTCAATTAAATTTAAGTACGTATCTTTGCAATTCCTAAAAAAATATAGAAAATGAATAACGGATTATACGCAAAATTTAACACCTCAAAAGGGGTGATTTTAGTAAACTTAGAATTTGAAAAAACTCCAGGAACCGTAGGTAATTTTGTTGCCTTAGCGGAAGGAAATTTAGAAAATTCTGCAAAACCACAAGGAACACCTTATTATGATGGATTAAAATTTCATAGAGTAATTCCTAATTTTATGATTCAAGGTGGTTGCCCACTTGGAACAGGAACAGGGTCTCCAGGTTATAGTTTTGATGATGAATTTCACTCTGATTTAAAACATAGCGAACCAGGAATTTTATCTATGGCTAATTCAGGGCCTGCTTCTAACGGAAGTCAATTTTTTATTACACACGTTGCAACACCTTGGCTAGATAATAAACATACCGTATTTGGAAATGTGGTTGAAGGACAAGATGTTGTGGATGCTATTGCTCAGGATGATTTGATAGACACTATTGAAATTATAAGAGTTGGCGAAAATGCTGAAAAATTTAACCCAATTGAAGCATTTAGAACTTTTGAAGGTGCTCGCGAAAAAAGAGAAGCAGAAGCAAAAAAAGAACAACAAGATGCTTTAAATAAACTTTCTGAAGGTTATAAAGAAACCGAAAGTGGTTTACGCTATAATATAATTCAAGAAGGTAATGGAAAAAAAGCTACCAAAGGAAGTACCGTTTCTGTACACTACAAAGGTCAATTAGATAATGGTCAAGTTTTTGACTCTTCCTATACAAGAAAACAACCAATTGATTTTACATTGGGTGTTGGACAAGTAATTAAAGGTTGGGATGAAGGCATTCAATTATTAAAAGTTGGAGATAAAGCCCGATTTGTAATACCATCAAACTTAGCTTATGGAAGCCAAGGTGCTGGAGGAGTTATTCCTCCAAACGCAGTTTTAATTTTTGATGTGGAATTAATGGATGTAAAATAATATAGTTACAAATACACTTTAAAATCGTCTAAATTTATAAGAATTTAGGCGATTTTTTTATTTTTACATATTATATGCCACTATTATGAAATCATATTCCATTTTATTAATAACAGTTTTACTATTACTTTTCAGCTGCAGCAGCAACACAAATAGTGAAACATTTATCCATAAAACCTCTGGACGCTATTTATATAATTCAGATAAAGTGATTACTATTTACTTTGAAAAAAAGGAATTACATATGAAATGGTTGGGGTCCAAACATATTAAACCTTTAAAATTAAGTGAAAACATCTTTTTTGTTAAAGAAATGAATGAAAAAATAGAATTTTTAACAAATCCGGAGGATAATAAAGAATATATAGTTTTAGTTCCAAAAGAAAAAAATGCAAAGAAAATATTTAATTACAGAAAACTTGATGCCAATGAAAAAACTGCCAAAGAGTATTTAGAAAATAACGAGTTTAATAATGCTTTAACAGAATATTTAAAAATTAAAACTAAAGATTCTCTAGATATCGCAATCAAAGAAAATAATTTTAATTCTTTAGGATACAAAGCGTTACGTAATAAAAACTACGCAAAATCTATTAATATTTTTACCTTAAACACAAAATTATATCCTAATAGTGCTAATGTTTACGACAGTTTAGGCGAAGCTTATATGAAAAGTGGAGATACTATTAATGCTATTTTAAATTACAAAAAATCCTTAGCTTTAGATTCTGGAAATCAAAGAGCAAAAAACATCCTTAAAAAAATAAATAAAAAGAAGTAAATTTTATAAACTAATTTTGAAAATAGAATGAAAATCGGTTATTACCTGCCCAATATGTGGATATAAAAAGGAAGAAACGATGCCAGCAGAGTCTTGTCTGTTTTTTTTACAAATGTAAAAATTGTAAATCTGTTTTAACTCCTAAAAAAGGTGACTCCTGTGTTTTTTGTAGTTATGGAACAAATTTCTGCCCATCCGTTCAAATAAAAAAATTAAACAACACTAACCTATCAAATTGTTGTTAATAAAATACATTGTATATATTAATTTTAAAAGATTTTTTGTAATATTATACATTCAAAAATATTTAAACAACACTAAATGAAATCGATAAGTCAATGGTTTAATGAATATGCCGAAAGTCATCAAAATAAAACGAACCAACAAATTCATTTTATTTGTGTACCTGCTATTTTTTTTAGTATTGTTGGTATGCTTATGAGCATAAATCCAAACCCTATTTCTTCAACCTTAAACATCCACAATCCATTTATTGAAAATTGGGCAGCAGTAGTTCTTGCTTTATTAATGATTTTTTATATTCGATTGTCCTTCAATATTTTTGTTAAAATGCTAACTTTATCTATTATTTGTTTAGTAGGCAATTATTTTTTAGGAGAATTAGTTCCTTTATTACCAGCTTCCATAATTTTATTTGTTGTTGCTTGGATTGGGCAGTTTTACGGTCATAAAATAGAGGGTAAAAAACCTTCTTTTCTTAAAGATTTACAATTTTTATTAATTGGACCTGCGTGGGTTTTTGAAAAATTTTTAAAAAAGAGAACAACGGTATGAAAATATATTTAAAGTTATTTCTGTTATTTTTATTTTTTGGTAGTAATTTATTTGCGCAACAAGAAAACTACAAAATTTTTAATACGTCCATAAATTCAAAATATGCAGAATTAGGAGTTACTTATTTAAATAGTAATACTGTTTTATATGCTTCTTCCAAAAAAACTAAAAACGACAAGGCTTTTACAAAAAATAGAAGAAAAAATAATCGTCAATTATTTTTAGAGTTATATGAAGGTAAAATAACTGATAAAGGAGACATTATTGAAACCAATACTTTTTCTAAAGAAGTATATAATAAATTTTTTGAATGTGATGTTACTTTTACTCCAAACCTAAAAACTATATTTTTTATTTGGAATAATTATTATGGTGATATTCTAAGAAAAGATATGAACAACAGAAAACCACTTTATCTTTTTAAAGCTAATATTGATGAAAATTATAAATTAACTAACGTAACACCAATGCCATTTAACAGTAAAAATTATTCAATTAGAAATCCTGCGGTTAGTAAAGATGGCACTAATTTATTTTTTTCTAGTAATATGGAAGGTGGTTATGGTGGTCTAGATTTATATGTTTCTAAAATAAACAACGATGGCTCTGTTGGATGGCCAAAAAATTTAGGACCTAAAATAAATACAGAAAAGCATGAAATGTTTCCTTATGTAGATCTAAAAAATAATTTATATTTTTCTTCATTTGGACATAAAGGAAAAGGTGGTTTAGATATTTTTAAAAGTAAATTTGAAAACGGAAAATACGAAGAAGCTGAAGATTTACCATCTCCTATAAATTCAAAAGCAGATGATTTTGCTTTTGTAATTAACAGTAGTTCTAATACAGGTTTTTTTACTTCAAGCAGACAAAAAGGTAAAGGAGATGTAGATATTTATGCCTTTAAGCCAAAAAGCATTGCTTGTAGTTCCTATTTAACCGCCAATTTTAAGGAGGTAAACAGTGGAATCAATTTAGATTCCGTTAAGGTTACCTTATTTAAAAACAATAAACAAATTGCAAAACAAACTAGCACTTTTACAAATCCTTTTAAATTTAAATTAGAATGCAATCAAAGTTATTCTTTAACTGCATCTAAAAATAATTATGAAGATGAGATAATTGATTTTAGCAGTAAATCAAATTCTAATATTCATAAAACAATTACTTTAAATGGATTATCTTGTAATCAGTTAATTTCAGGCCTACTCTTCAATAAATTAACTAAAAAAATATTAGATTCTGTTGAAGTATCTATTTATAAAAACAAGGAGTTTATTGATAAACAATTTATAAGTAAAGGGTATAAATATCAATTTGATTTAGATTGTGGTGAAAGTTATACTATAAAAGCCTCTAAAAAAGGATTTGCTCCTACAGAATTTAGTTTTAAAACAACCCTTGAAAATAAAATTAGCATTACCAGAACTTTATTATTAGCTCCTATAAGTTGTAATCAAATTATTACTGGGCAAATTATAAATAAAAAAACAAATGAATTATTGCCATTTGCCTTAGTAAAATTATTTAAAAATAATACTTTATTAGATTCCTTAAAATTAGATGCAACAGCCAAATTTAGCTTTAAAGGAAAATGCGCAACCAGCTATAGAATAGTTGCATCTCAAAAAAATTATGATGATGATATTGCCAGTGTAGTTACAACTAATACCGATGGCAAAGTAGTAAATCGTAAATTGTTTTTACAACCTAACACTGAATTTGTTGAGGTTAGGAAACAGAAAATGATAAATACCAAACCTATTTACTTTGATTTGAATGAATCATCTATTAGAAAAGATGCAGCTATAGAATTAAATAGAGTAGTAAATATTTTAATTAAGTATCCAAATATCCGATTAGAAGTTAAATCGCATACCGATAGTCGTGCTCCAGATGGTTATAATATGAATCTATCCAATAAAAGAGCAGTATCTACTATCCGATATATTATTTCAAAAGGTATTGATGGTAACCGCGTGTTTGGAAAAGGTTATGGGGAAACCGAAATACTTAATAAATGTAAAAATGGGGTAAAATGTACCCAAGCCGAACATGCCATTAATAGAAGAACAGAATTTATTGTACACGATAATTAATAATGAAAGAAGAAATAACTTTTGATGATTTTAGCAAGGTAGATTTTAGAATAGGAACTATTACTGAAGTTGAAGATTTTCCACAAGCCAGAAAACCTGCTTATAAACTAACCATTGATTTTGGAGCGCTTGGAATTAAAAAATCGAGCGCACAAATCAAAGATTTATATACCAAAGAAGATTTACTAAACAAACAAATTGTGGCAATTATTAACTTCAAAAAAAAGCAAATAGCAAATTTTTTTAGTGAATGCTTAGTGCTTGGAATAGCAAATTCAAAAAATGAAATTGTTTTATTACAAAGCTCATCTAACCAAATTAAAAATGGCGAGCAGGTCAGTTAAATATACTAATAACTTAAATTATAATAAAAAATATGGGAGATACTCAAACCGTTACATTCTTAGAAGATATTTTTAGAAACCATCCTAATTGTTATAATGGCTGGAGTGAAAATTATGCGCAAACCATTATAAAAAAAGCATTAAAAAAGCTTAATTATGATGGTGATATTAGCAAGGTTAAATTCACTAAATATAGCTATAAAACTATTTTAGAAAATAAACCTTACAGTAATGTTTGCTATGTAGAAACGGTACAACCCGGCTATTTTTTCATTATGAGAGATATGGTTGACCATATAAATGTGGTTTATAACCGTTGGGATTAGGGCATATAATTTTCCTTTTTTTTAAAGATTAGAAATGCCTTTTTATTTTACGCTTATAAATTACTTAAACTAGTTTTTAACGTTTCTATTTTAGCTAAAGCATCGGCTTCCTTTTTGCGTTCATTTAAAATAACTTGCTCTGGTGCATTATTTACAAAACGCTCATTACTTAATTTTTTTTGAACAGACTTTAAAAATCCTTCTGTATATTTTAATTCTTCCGCTAATTTCGTTTTTTCCTCTTCAACATTTACATTAGAAGACATCGGAATAAAATATTCATTAGATTTTACTCTAAAACTTAATGCACCATCTATCTTTTCAGAAACAACTTTAAAAGTGGAAAGATTTCCCATTTTTTCAATAATAGCATCAAAATTTCCATTAACATTTTCATTATTTAAAACAAAAACCTCTATTTTATCTTTAAAAGAAATATTTTTATTCTTTCTAATTGCTCTAATTTCTGAAATAACTTCTTTTGCAAAACTAAATTCCTTTACTAAAGATTCATTAACCTCTGTAAATTTCGGATATTCTGCAATAATTAAAGCTTCATTTGGTTTTCTTTCTTCAATATTTTGCCAAATTTCTTCGGTAATAAATGGCATAAATGGATGTAAAACTTTTAAATTATTCTCAAGTAATTCAATTATGGCATTAAACGTTTTTAAATCTATTGGTTGCTGATAAGCTGGTTTCACCATTTCTAAAAACCAAGAAGAAAAATCATCCCAAATTAATTTATAAATACTCATTAAAGCTTCACTAATTCTGTACTGCTCAAAGGATTTTTCTATTTCTTGTTGTACTTTTTGAAATTTAGCTTTATACCAATCAATAGCTATTTTTGAGCTTTTAGGTTGTGGTATTTCTGCTACTTCCCATCCTTTTATTAATCGGAAAGAATTCCATATTTTATTAGAGAAATTACGTCCCTGAGCACATAATTCTTCATCAAAAAGTAAATCATTTCCTGCAGCAGAACTTAATAACATTCCAACTCGTACGCCATCTGCTCCATATTTATCCATTAATTCAATCGGGTCTGGTGAATTTCCTAAGGATTTAGACATTTTTCTTCGCTTACCATCACGTACAATACCTGTAAAATACACGTTGCTAAACGGTTTTTCATTTCTAAATTCATAACCAGCAAAAATCATACGAGCTACCCAAAAGAATATAATATCTGGACCAGTAACTAAATCGTTGGTTGGATAGTAATATTCAATTTCATTATTATTTGGATGATTAATACCATCAAATACAGAAATTGGCCAAAGCCAAGACGAAAACCAAGTATCTAAAGCATCCGGATCTTGGTTTATCTTTTTTATAGAAATATCTTCTCCTAATTTTTTGGAAGCTAATTTTACAGCTTCTTCTTTAGAGTTTGCAACCACAAAATCATTAACTCCATCTCCATAAAAATAAGCAGGTATTTGATGTCCCCACCAAAGCTGACGAGAAATATTCCAATCTCTAATATTTTCTAACCAATGACGATACGTATTATTATAATGCTTTGGAAAAAAATGAATTTCTTCATCTTCTAAAACAGCCTTTAACGCTGGTTTTACCAAATCTTCCATTTTTAAAAACCATTGAGCTGAAATTTTAGGCTCAATAACTACT
>DGOU01000108.1:10453-14382 GCA_002390165.1 Lutibacter sp. UBA4458 | reverse complement strand
GCTTTATCAAATAAACTTTTTACAATATTAAATTGTTTTTGAATTCCTTGATTGGTAACCACTTTAGTTTTAAATTTATCTGGAAGCATTGGTAAATTGTTTAAATTCCAGCTTTTCCAATGAGCTTTGTAATCCATAGGTTCAAATAAAGTACATAAATGCCCGAATGTATAAGTAACCGCATAACCGTTTCCTTCAAAATAACCATCTCGTTTTGTGTTTGCACCTAATACGGTAGCAATTTCTCGTGCAACACTTGGTTTTTCAGCAATACATACTTTCATTTAATACGCTTTATAAATTGGTAGTCTTAAATGGGCAGGCTCATAATATGGCGAACTTTTATAAACAAAATCTAATTGTGCTTTTGGGTCTTTTGCAAAATCTGCATCCGATTGTATTTTTGCTTTTAAAGCTTTTTTTACAGATAGATTTTCTTTTAAAAATTGTTCAGCAATATCTTCAAAAACATAAGAAGAATAGCCTTCTTTTTGTTGCAGTATGGTATCAAAATAATTCCAGTTAAAAAAAGAATCTGTTGCAGAAGCTTCTAATGTTTCGAATAAATATCTTGCTCCAGATTGCTTTATAGGAATATAAACAGTTCCTTTTAAGAATTTAATGGATTGCTTTGTTAGTGTAACTTCGGTATTATAGTGCATATAATGACCTTCAAAAACTTTGGCGGAAGTTTTATAATTTTTAATGTGTTGCACTTCTACATTTAAAGAAGTATCTCTTTTAAAAATAGTATATTTAATATGATTTTCTTTTAATCTATCTATAACTTTCCACCAGCCACTTTTTAAAATATAAGCTTTAGGAATGTTTATAAATTTTACTGGTTTAAATTGATTATAATAAGAAACGGGTTTGGTATATGGTTTGGTTTCATCATAAAATAATCGATTGCCTGTAGTTACTTTGCTAGGTATATAACTTGCTTTATATCCTTTAAAGTTTAAGGCAGTAAATTTATTTTTATCTAATTGATACTGAATTGGATATGTTTTATTTTTTAAAATATTTTTCAAAGCATTTTTACGAAGTTCTTTTATTTTTGTTCCATTTTGGATGGTGAAATCTATAACGGAATTAAGTAAACTATAAGTTTGTTCTACCCGTTGTTTGTAGGATTTTAGCATATGGGTTTCCACCATTAAACCAAGTGTGTTAAATAAAGTGGAGTAACCAGTGGAATATCTAGGAGAATCGAAAAATTGGCTAAACCCACTTTCTGGAGTTTTTCCCCAAACATTTACATAAGGTGTTATAATTATCTTTTTTTTGAGCAATGAGGCTTCTATTTCAGGTCTCATTTTTTGCTCAATAAACTTTCCTAAATCGTTCCCTAGTTTGTTATGTTGCGTGAATAAATGCGTAATACCATATTGATAATCCGCACCATTACTAACGTGAGTATCTATAAATATATCTGGATTTAAACTAGAAAACATATTGGCAAAAGTTCTAGCATTTTTGGTGTCGGCTTTTATAAAATCTCTGTTTAAATCAAAATTTCTGGCATTTCCTCTAAATCCATATTCTTTAGGACCATTTTGATTTGCTCTAGAGCGACTGTTTCTGTTTAGTGCTCCTCCAACATTATATATAGGAATTATTGCTAAAATAATGTTATTTAGTTTTTTAAGTTGCGCCGAATTTTGAATCTTATCTCTAAGCAACATCATACTTGCATCAACTCCATCAGGTTCGCCTGGATGAATGCCATTGTTTATAAAAATTATATTTTTAGAGCTATTTTTTAGTTGATTTAAATCAAAGTTTTTGGCAGTATTAAAAAGTACTAAATGAAGTGGATAACCGCTATCCGTTTCTCCAATTTCCTGAATGTTTATTTGAGGATAGGTAGCCGCTAATTTTTTATAAAAGTTAATGGTTTCTGAATAAGTAGCAGTTTCCGTTTTATTTGAGTTTTCAAATTTAGTAGTGAAATTTTTAGATGATTTTGATGGGCTTTTTGTGCAAGAAACGGTAATTAAAGCTATAGTAAGCAACCAATATTTCATAAAATAATTAATTTCGGGTTACGCTTTTTGGAACTAAATCAGAAATGTCTCCACCATTTCTTAGTACGTCTCTAACTATGCTAGAACTTATATAAGATGTTTCTGCTGAAGTTAATAAAAATACGGTTTCAACCGGAGCTAATTTTCTGTTAGTTTGTGCAATTGCTTTTTCAAATTCAAAATCTGCAGGGTTTCTTAATCCACGTAATATAAAGCCTATTTCTTTTTTATTGCAAAAATCAATGGTTAAACCGGAGTAGGTTTCTACTTTTATTTTTGGTTCCGTTGCATAAATATCTTTAATAAATTTTAATCGTTCCTCAAGAGTAAACATATATTTTTTATCCGAATTAATTCCGATAGCAATTATAATTTCATCAAATAAAGGCAAAGCACGATTTATAATATCTACATGTCCCAAAGTTATTGGATCAAAAGATCCTGGAAAAACAGCTCGTTTCATAATTAGTGTTTTAAAGCCATTTCAATGGCGTTGTGAAAAAGATTTGGTAATGAAATTCCTGCCGCATCTGCTTGTTGAGGAATTAAACTTTCGGTGGTTAAACCTGGTACCGTATTCATTTCTAAAAAATAAGGTTCGTTATTTACTATAATATATTCCGAACGTGTAAAACCACTCATATTTAAAATTTTGTAAACTTTTGTTGCAAGTAGTTCTAATTTTTTATGCATATTTTCCGTAATTCTTGCCGGTGTAATTTCTTCAGATTTCCCTAAATATTTAGCTTCATAATCAAAAAAATCATTATTCGTAACAATTTCGGTCATTGGTAAAACGGTAATTTTATTTTTATAATTTAAAACTCCAATGGTAATTTCTGGCCCATCTAAAAATTCTTCAATTAATAACTGCGAATCTTCTTTAAATGCTTTTTTAATAGCAGGAATTAACTCTTTTTCGGTTTTTACTTTTGAGATTCCAAAACTAGAACCAGCATTGTTTGGTTTTACAAAACACGGCAAACCAACAGTTTCAATAATTTTAGTAATTTCTATTTTTTCTCCTTTATCTAAATAAACAGATTTAGCAGTTTTAACACCATATTTTTTAATCACACTTAAACAATCTCGTTTATTAAAAGTTAATGCCATTTGATAAAATGGGGCAGAAGTATGTTTAATGCCTAACAAATTAAAATAAGCTAAAATGGTTCCGTCTTCACCAGGGTGACCGTGAATAGCATTAAAAACACAGTCGAAATTTATTTTTTTACCATGAATATTCGCAGAAAAATCGTGTTTATTTATAGCATATTCATTTAAATTATCCGTTACAACTACCCATTTATTTTTTAAAATATAAACTTTAAAGATGTTATATTTTTCTTTTGAAATGTTTTTATAGACAACTTCACCACTTTTTAATGAAATATTGGCTTCTGATGAATATCCGCCCATAATGATGGCAATATTTTTTTTCATTGACTGTTATTAACGTGTATTACAAACTTACATAAATTATAGAAAAAAAATTAGAATTTTTTTGGATTAAGAAGGTTAATTTAAAAAAACATTGAACTATTATTTATGTAATTTGCAACTTGTTATTTATAAAGTATCTTTGCTAATTAACCATAAACAAATATGAATTTTTTAAATTTTATAAAATCTAAAGTTTTTTTCACTCAAATAATAATTGCTATTATAGGGCTAATTGTACTTTTTTTTGCTCTTGAAAAATGGCTTAATGTTTCCACACATCATAGCCAAAAAATTGAAGTTCCAAATTTAAAGAAAATGAGTTTGACTAAAGTGCAACACACTTTAAAGGAAATTGATTTAAAAATGTTAGTACAAGATTCTGCAAGTTATAATCCTAATTATCCAAAAAAATCGGTTATTGATCAATCTCCAGAACCAGGTGATTTTGTAAAAGAA
>DGOU01000108.1:9962-10429 GCA_002390165.1 Lutibacter sp. UBA4458 | reverse complement strand
TATGGTAAAACTAAACGGCAAGCCACAGCTCATTTATTAGCTTTAGGATTTAGAATAAGTTCAAATGAAATTCGTGTTTCCGATATAGCTAAAGATGTAGTTAGAGGTTTAAAATTTAACGGAAAAGAATTAAAATCAGGAACAGCTATTCCTAAAAATTCTATGATAACTTTAAAACTTGGCGACGGAGAAGGTTCAGGTAGTTATAAACCAAACAACTAAAAATTTTCTATGAGCGTTGAAGAAATTGAACAGGAAGAATTATATGAGCATTTTAAATATATAGCTCATGAAGGTCAAGAACCTTTACGGGTAGATAAGTTTTTAATGAATTTTATTGAAAATGCAACTCGAAATAAAATTCAACAAGCAGCAAAAGCAGGTAATGTTTTAGTAAACGATGTTGCTGTAAAACCAAATTATAAAGTAAAACCAAATGATGAAGTTAAAGTAGTTTTAACGCATCC
>DGOU01000108.1:6464-9865 GCA_002390165.1 Lutibacter sp. UBA4458 | reverse complement strand
GGCCATGGAAATTATAGCGGAACCTTAGTAAACGGATTAATTCATCATATTGAAAATTTACCAAATAATGCAAATGAACGTCCAGGTTTGGTGCATAGAATTGATAAAGATACTAGCGGACTTTTAGTAGTTGCAAAAACTGAATTTGCTATGGCACATTTATCAAAACAGTTTTTTGATAGAACAACTAATCGCTTATATTATGCATTGGTTTGGGGAAATATAGAGGAAGATGAAGGCACTATAGAAGGAAACATAGGAAGAAGTTTAAAAAACAGATTGCAAATGAGTGTTTTTCCAGATGGCGAATTTGGTAAACACGCAGTAACCCACTATAAAGTTTTAGAACGATTTAGTTATGTTACTTTGGTGCAATGTAAGCTGGAAACAGGTAGAACGCATCAAATTAGAGCGCACTTTAAACATATTGGACATACTTTATTTAACGATGAACGTTACGGTGGAAACGAAGTTTTAAAAGGAACAACGTTTACCAAATACAAACAATTTGTAGATAACTGCTTTAAGGTTTTACCAAGGCAAGCACTACATGCAAAAACATTAGGATTTCAACATCCTACTACTAAAAAAATGATGCAATTTGATTCTGAAGTACCGCTAGATATGCAGCAATGTTTTGAAAAATGGCGGAATTACACCATTAATCAAAAGTATTAAAATGAAAGAATTTGATATTGCAAATTGGAATAGAAAATCACAATTTGAATTTTTTAAAACCTACGAAGATCCATTTTTTAATATAACAGCAAATTTAGAAGTAACTAATCTTTTTAAATTTTGTAAAAAGCATAATCTTTCTTTTTCATTAGCTAGTATTTTTGTCGCATTAAAAAGTATAAATGAAATAGAAGAATTTAAATTGAGAATACTAAATAATAAAGTGGTTATTTTTGATAAAGTAGAGATAGGTTCTACTATTTTAAATGATGATAATACGTTTTCTTTTTGTTATTATAATTATGCATCTTCAATTTTTGAATTTGATAAAGCTAGTAAAAAGGTAATTGAAAACCATAAAAAAGGAATTGTTTTTGAGCCAAAAGAAGAAATGCTAAACTTAGTACATTGTTCTACGTTACCGTGGATTTCTTTTACAGGATTTAAACATGCCAGAAAAGGAGATGAAGCAGATAAAGGAATACCAAAAATTATTTTCGGTAAAGTATTTGAAGAAAATACAGTTCGGAAAATACCATTTTCTGTAGAAGTCCATCACGCTTTAATGGATGGCTATCACGTTGCTTTATTGTTTCAGAAAATGCAAAATTATATTGATGAATTAAAATAAAATTGTATATCAGGAAAGGCTCCTGAATTTATAATGTAAGTCCTTTTGAAGATGTCATATTGAGCGGAGTCGAAATATTGTTTCAGAATCTAATAATCATTCTAAATTAACATAATAAGATGATACGCTGAAATAAATTCAGAGTGACGTGTACACCATATGATTAAAAACGGATGTATTTAAAATAAAATTTTGTTATTGTAACATAGTTTTAAAGTATATTTCTCCTTATTTTTTTCGATTAAATAATCCTATTTTTACCATAAGTTATTATTCTACATTGAAAAACTAATTTATGAAAATAGTAATATCACCAGCAAAGTCTTTAGATTTTGAATCTAAAGCTCCTGTAACGGATTATACTGAGGGAATATTTTTAAAGGAAGCGGAACGACTTCAAAAGGTGTTAAAGAAAAAATCGCCTAAAAAAATAAGTGATTTAATGCACATTTCGTCAAATTTAGGAGAACTAAACTGGCAACGAAATCAAAATTGGCAATTGCCTTTTACTTTAGAAAATTCAAAACAGGCGGTGTATGCTTTTACCGGAGATGTATATATTGGATTAGATGTAAATACAATTCCAGCAACTAAAATAGAACAACTTCAAAATAAATTACGAATTTTATCAGGTTTGTATGGAGTTTTAAAACCTTTGGATTTAATACAACCATATAGATTAGAAATGGGAACAAAATTAAAGGTGCGTACCAAAAATAATTTATATCAATTTTGGGGAGATAAAATAACAAAAGCCTTAAACGATGAACTTTCAGATGGAGAAGTTTTTGTGAACTTAGCAAGTAACGAATATTTTAAATCTGTAAACCCTAAAGTATTAAAAGCGAACATTGTTACTCCAGTTTTTAAAGATTATAAAAATGGAGAATTAAAAATAATTAGTTTTTTTGCAAAAAAAGCAAGAGGATTAATGGTGCGTTATATTATAGAAAATAATATTGAAAAAGCAGAAGATTTAAAAGGATTTAATTATGAGAGTTATGCCTTTGATGCTAATCTTTCAACAGTTAACAACTTAGTTTTTACAAGATAAAAAACAGAACCCACAAAATTGAGGGTTCTATTTTTAGTAAGAATGGTAATTAATTAGTATTTAGATTCTTGACCTAATTCTTTAACCAATAAATAATAAACAATTGCTCTATATTTATTTCTATTAGATTTTCCCATTTTTTCCATAACACTTGCAATAGCATTATCTAATTTTGGTCCATCAGAAAGACCTAATTTTTTAATTAAAAAATTGTTTTTAACGGTGGCTAATTCTTTTGCGTCAGAACCAGAAACTGTTTCAGCATCTTTTTTGTAGATTGAAGGACCTAATCCCTTTGTTACTTTGCTTAATAAATCAGCATTAAAGCTAATTCCTAAACCCTTCATAGCTTCTTGGTAAAGAGCTACTTTTTCATCGAATTTACTCATGAGTTGAATTTTTTTGTTTTTAAAAATAGTATTATCAAATATATAAAATAAAAATGAGTTTTTTAGTATTTAGTCTCTGTTTACATTTAAATTATTAACAGATAGTTGTTTATAATAATTACTTGTCATTTTTTACCTAAAATTTCATCCTTTCAAACCAGTTTGTGACAAATTGACATAAAAAATATAATGGCATAATCATTGTCTGTTTTGTTTATGATATTTAAAAATAGAAATAAAAATTTAAAAAATAAATTATGAGTAAAATTATAGGAATAGATTTAGGAACAACCAACTCTTGTGTTGCTGTAATGGAGGGTAACGATCCAGTGGTTATTCCTAATGCAGAAGGAAAAAGAACAACACCATCCATTGTTGCATTTATAGAAGGTGGAGAGAGAAAAGTAGGAGACCCTGCAAAACGTCAAGCAGTTACAAATCCACTTAAAACAATTTCTTCTATTAAAAGATTTATGGGTAACAAATACTCTGAATGTAAAATGGAAGCAGATAGAGTACCTTACAAAGTTGTAAAAGGAGATAATAATACACCACGTGTAGATATTGATGGAAGATTATATACTCCTCAAGAAATCTCTGCTATGGTACTTCAAAAAATGAAGAAAACAGCCGAAGATTATTTAGGAAC
>DGOU01000108.1:0-6430 GCA_002390165.1 Lutibacter sp. UBA4458 | reverse complement strand
GATGATGAAAAAATAGTAGTTTTCGATTTTGGTGGTGGTACTCATGATGTATCTATATTAGAATTAGGAGATGGCGTTTTTGAAGTATTGGCTACAGATGGTGACACCCATTTAGGTGGTGATGACGTAGATCAAAAAATTATTGATTGGTTAGCAGATGAATTTAACAAAGAAGAAAACATTGATTTAAGAAAAGATCCAATGGCTTTGCAACGTTTAAAAGAAGCTGCTGAAAAAGCAAAAATTGAATTATCATCTTCCGCTAGTACTGAAATTAACTTGCCTTATGTTACCGCTACAGCAACAGGTCCAAAACACTTAGTTAGAACCTTATCTAAAGCAAAATTTGAAACTTTAATTGACGATTTAGTTAAAAGAACTATTGAACCTTGTAAAAAAGCATTAGAAAGTGCAGGTTTAACAACTTCTGATATTAATGAAATTATTTTAGTTGGTGGATCAACACGTATTCCTGCAGTACAAGCAGCAGTGGAAAAATTCTTTGGTAAAGCACCTTCAAAAGGAGTAAATCCAGATGAAGTTGTTGCAGTAGGAGCAGCTATTCAAGGTGGTGTATTAACCGGTGATGTTAAAGATGTATTGTTATTAGATGTTACTCCGCTTTCATTAGGAATTGAAACTATGGGTAATGTAATGACTAAATTAATTGAAGCCAATACAACCATTCCAACTAAAAAATCGCAAGTATTTTCAACTGCAGCAGATAATCAACCATCTGTAGAAATCCATGTGTTACAAGGAGAAAGAGCAATGGCTGCAGATAATAAAACTATAGGTCGTTTTCATTTAGATGGACTTCCACCAGCACAACGTGGAGTTCCTCAAATTGAAGTAACTTTTGATATTGATGCTAATGGTATTATTCACGTAACTGCCACAGATAAAGCTACAAATAAAACTCAGGATATTAGAATTGAAGCTTCTTCAGGTTTAACAGAAGATGAAATCAAAAAAATGAAAGCAGATGCAGATGCTAATGCGGAAATAGATAAAAAAGCTAAAGAAACTGCTGAAAAAATTAATGGCGCAGATGCTATGATTTTTCAAACAGAAAAACAATTAAAAGAATTTGGCGATAAATTATCAGCAGATAAAAAAGATCCGATTGAAGCAGCTCTTGTTGAACTAAAAAAAGCACATGAATCTAAAGACCTTGCACAAATTGATGCTGCAATGGAAAAGATAAATGAAGCTTGGAAAGTTGCAAGTGAAGAAATGTACAAAGCTGAACAAAATGGTCAACAAGCTCAAGGCGCTCCAACAGGTGATGCAGGTAATGCAGAACCAAAAAATGAAGGAGATAATGTAGAAGATGTTGATTTTGAAGAAGTAAAAGAAGATTAAATACAACTTTTATAGTGTAAAAAAGAGGCTCTTATTGAGCCTCTTTTTTGTTTCACTAAATTTGTTATGCGTGCATAATAATTAGTATATTTGAAAAAATATTTAACCATGAACACCACCAAACTAACCGAACTTTTAAAAATTAAATACCCTATTATTCAAGCTCCAATGTTTTTAGTTTCTAATACTAAAATGGTTATTGAGGCAATGAAAAGCGGTATTGCAGGATGTATTCCAGCCTTAAACTACAGAACGGATAAGGAGTTAATAGCAGCGTTACAAGAACTAAAAAAGGCAAAAGTAGGAGGTGGCTCATTTGGTTTTAATTTAATAGTAAATAAATCGAACATTAAGTATAAACATCAATTAGATATTATTTGTTCTGAAGGAGCAGATTTTATAATTACTTCTTTAGGAAATCCTTCAGAAACTATAAAAAAAGCACATAAAAAAGGAATAAAAGTTTTTTGTGATGTTACCGATTTAAAATTTGCTCAAAAGGTGGAAAGTTTAGGCGCAGATGCAATTGTAGCGGTTAATAATCAGGCAGGTGGGCATCGAGGAAATATAAATCCAAAGGAATTAATTACTCAAATTGTTGAAAATTGTTCAATTCCAGTAATTTCCGCTGGTGGAGTAGGGTGTAAAGATGATTTAGATAAAATATTAAATTATGGCGCTGTTGGTGCTTCTGTTGGAAGTTTATTTATTGCTTCTGAAGAAGCTGGCGTAACTAAAGATTACAAACAAGCTTGTGTAGATTATAATGCTAAAGGAATTGTTGTTACTGAAAAAATTTCAGGAACTCCTTGTACCGTAATTAACACACCATACGTTCAAAAAATTGGGACTAAACAAACTTGGATTGAAAAATTGCTAAATAAAAATAAAAAACTTAAAAAGTGGGTTAAAATGATAAGGTTTTCTATAGGGATGAGAGCTACTCAAAATGCTGCTACAAAAGCAACCTATAAAACGGTTTGGGTTGCAGGACCAAGTATTGAGCATACCAAAGAAATTTTGCCTGTTCAAAAAATTATAGAAAACTTAATTAGTTAATTAAATCTTTAAGAGCAGTTTCTAAGTTCCTAAAATTGAATTTAAAACCAGTATCCTTAATTTTTTTTGAAGAGACTCTACTTCCTTCTAATAAAATTATAGACATTTCACCAAAAAATAATTTAAATATAAAGGAGGGTATATTTGGTAACCAAATTTTTTTGCCAAGAGTATTTGCTATTTTTTTTGTCAACTGTTTATTAGTACAATAATTTGGAGCAATAGCATTATAAATGCCTTTAAGTTCTTTATTTTCAATGGATTCTAAATATAAATCACATAAATCATCTATATGAATCCAAGGAAAGTATTGTTTTCCGTTACCTAGAACAGCTCCAAATCCAAATTTTATAGGTTTAAATAATTTTGGAAATGCACCACCTCCGTTTGAAAAGACAATTCCTGTTCTAAAAATAACAGTTCTTATGTTTATGGAATTAAATTGTAAGGATGCTTTTTCCCATAATTTACAAATTTCACTTATAAAGTCATCTCCTGAAGTATCATTTTCTTCATAAATTTTTTCAGTAGTTGTTGCGCCATAAAATCCAATTCCAGATGCAGCAATAAAACCTTTAAGGTTTGGATTTAATTCTTTTACCTTATTAAATAGTAAATTAGCAGAATTAATTCTGCTGTTGATTAATACTTTTTTTCGTTCTTTTGTCCACCTTTTATCTGCAATACTAGCACCAGCTAAATGGATAATATAATCTGTTTGAATTATAGCTTGTTCATCAATATAATTTTCTTTTAAATTCCAATAAAAAGTATTTGGATGGTTGCTTTTGGTTCTGCTTAAAATAAAGACCTTATATCCTTTTTCTTTTAATAGATTGGAAAGTTTTTTTCCAATGAAACCAGATCCGCCAGTTATTAATATAATAGCCATAAAAAAAACAGTTATTTTGTAATTTTAAATATACAAAATAACTGTTTTAAAGAATAAAACTATTAAATTTAATTGTGTGCAAATTGACTTGCCACTTGGTATGGGGTAACATTATTCATTCCAATTTTCATAGCTTTTTCATTTAAAGGAATTAAATGATGGTATCTTTCTGGAAGTGATTTTTTAAGACCAGCAAGTACATTTTCCAATTTTACAATTGGTTTAATTTTTAAAAATGCACCCATTACCACCATATTAAATATTTTTTTATTTCCCATTTCAGCAGCTAATTTACTACCATTAATTTGAAATATTTTAATATCAGTTCTTGTTGGATGATGCGTAATTCCATTTGGATCGTACACTAAAATACCTCCAGGTTTTACGGATTCTTCAAATTTATCCATAGACTGTTGGTTTAAAATAATTGCGGTATCAAAAACTTTTAAATAAGGAGAGCTAATGCGATCATCACTTAAAATTACCGTAACATTTGCAGTCCCACCACGCATTTCTGGGCCATAAGAAGGCATCCAGCTAACTTCTTTGTCTTGCATTATTCCAGAATAGGCTAATATTTTACCCATGGAAAGTACACCTTGACCTCCAAAACCTGCTATAATTATTTCTTCTGTCATAATTTAATTATTTTAATTTACCATTTACTTTAATATCTCCTAAAGGATAATATGGAAACATATTATCTTCCATCCATTTATTGGCATCGTTTGGAGTCATTTTCCAACCAGAATTACAGTTTGAAACTATTTCAACAAATGAAATACCTTTTTTTAATTTAATATTTTCAAATGCCTTTTTAATAGCTTTTTTAGCTTTACGAACATTTTTATGCGTATGCACAGATTGTCTGGTAACATAATATGTGCCAGGTAATTGTGCTACCAATTCAGTCATTTTTATAGGAGATCCCATGGTTTTCACATCTCTACCAAAAGGTGATGTAGTAGATTTCATACCTGGTAAAGTGGTAGGCGCCATTTGTCCACCAGTCATTCCATAAATTCCGTTATTTACAAAAATGATAACTATATTTTCTCCACGATTACAAGCGTGAATAGTTTCTGCAGTACCAATAGCTGCTAAATCGCCATCTCCTTGATAGGTAAATACATATTTTTCTGGCCAAGTTCTAGCAATTGCAGTTGCAACAGCAGGAGCACGACCATGAGCCGCCTGAGTCATATCAATATTCATGAAATCATATGCAAGTACAGAACAGCCTACTGGAGCAACTCCAATAGTATCTTCAGCAATTCCCATTTCATCAATTACTTCCATAGTTAAATTATGGGCGGTACCATGTCCGCAACCTGGGCAGTATGACAAGGCTGCATTGGTCATTAATTTTGTTTTACAAAATACTTGATTCTCTGGTTTTATGATGTCTAATACTTCCATTATTTATTATTTTTTGTTCTAAAGCTTCTAAAATTTCTTCTGGGGTATGAATAATTCCTCCAGTTCTTCCAAAATGTTCAACAGGCACTTTAAATTCAGTAGATAATTTTACATCTTCTACCATTTGTCCTGCATTAAGTTCAACGCTTAGTATTCCTTTTACTTGATCTGCCAAATCAAATAGTTGTTTTTTAGGGAAAGGAAATAAAGTAATTGGACGTAATAACCCAACTTTTACTCCTTTAGATCTAGCTATTTCAACTGCTTTTTGAGCAATTCTAGCACTAGAACCATAGGCAACAATTAAATATTCAGCATCATCACAATTAATTTTTTCGAATCGAAGATCTTCTTTCTCCATTTGTTCATATTTTTTGAGTAATCTATGAACTCTGGCTTCCATTTTTTCCGATTGCAAATCGAGTGATGTGATAATATTTCGTTCTCTATCTTTAGTTTTTCCAGTTGTAGCCCAACTTCCACATTGTGCAATAACTTCAGCATCCGTTCTTCTTTTTTGTTGAGGTTTTAATTCTACTTTTTCCATCATTTGGCCAATTAAACCATCGGATAAAATTAAAACTGGAGCGTTGTATTTAAATGCAATGTCAAATGCATCTTCTACAAAATCGGACATTTCCTGAACGGAAGATGGTGCTAATACATATAATTTATAATCGCCATGACCACCGCCTTTTACAGATTGAAAATAATCGGCTTGTGATGGTTGTATAGTTCCTAATCCGGGTCCTCCTCTAACAACGTTAACAATTACGGCAGGTAATTCAGCTCCTGCAATGTATGAGATACCTTCTTGTTTTAAAGAAACTCCAGGGCTTGAAGACGAGGTAAATACTTTTTTTCCAGTACTAGCTGCACCATAAACCATATTTATAGCGGCTATTTCACTCTCTGCTTGAAGACAAACCATTCCTGTTCGCTCTTCCGTTTTTTGGCTCATTAAATACTCAATCAATTCTGTTTGAGGAGTAATAGGGTAACCAAAATAAGCATCAACGCCAGCTCTAATTGCAGCTTCTGCTAAGGCTTCGTTTCCCTTCATTAATTTTAATTCTGACATATTAATTCGTTTTAGTTAAGCACTAACTTTTACTCTATAAACGGTTATTGCTCTATCTGGGCAAACTATTGCACAGTTAGTACAACCAGTGCAAGCCTCAGGGTTTTCCATAAATGCATAATGATAACCTTTTCTGTTTACATCTTTGGACATTGAAATCACATTATCTGCACATACTGGCATACAAACTTCACAGCCTTTACAAACTTCAGTATCTACAACAATTGCGCCTTTTACTTTTGCCATTTTAATAAATTTAGATGTTAATATAACCTTGTAATTAAACTATTCACAAATATACTACGAAAACGTTGTAGAAACTATGATATAAATCAATTTTAGCTTTTTTTATAATATGAAGTTTTATTTAAAATGAACATATAAAGGAAAAGGTTTTAATTTATCTCGGTGAATTTTGGTTTTATTTAGGATTAAATTGATTTATATTTTTTTTTGTAACTTGACTAACCATTCAGTCAAAAACTATAAATGTCACCTAGAACAATAAATCAAAATAAAGAAATAAGACAAAAAATGAAAAGGACAATAATGGATTCTGCCTTATTACTTTTTTCAGAAGTAGGATATATAACCGCCACAATGCAGAAAATAGC
>DGOU01000257.1 GCA_002390165.1 Lutibacter sp. UBA4458 | reverse complement strand
GACTATTCTAAAATAATTTTTCATATGGCAAAAAATAGTTTAGGAGTAATTGTTTAAAAATTCAAATATTTACTTAAGAATTATTTTTTTACTAATACTTTTTTCACCTAGTTTAATCTTTGCATAATAAAAACCTTTTGAATAGTTTGCCATATCTAAATTATAACTATTACTATTAGCCGAAATATTTTTTGCATCTAAGATCAATTTTCCAGATATATCGAATATTTGAATTTCAATATTATCGTATGAATTTTTCCAGGTAATAAGATAATTACTAGATGACGGGTTTGGATATATCACAACAGATTTATTTAAAACATCAAAATCATTCACTGCTAAAGTACCTTCTTGAATCACAAAATCATCAATTACAACACCTTCATCATTAATACTTGCATCCGAATGAAACACAAATCTGAAAATTATATTAGATTCATTTTCTAATTCTGATAAATCAAAGCTGTATTCTTTAAAACCGTTACTAGAACCAGTCCATTGCGCACCAGGGCAATTTTGACAATCATTAGAAATTTCAACACTTTCAAAAATTCGATCACTATTATACCAATTTGGATCTGAAGCTTTTCCTAATACAATCCAATTGGAGTTATCTAAAGAATATTCAACATAAATAATATCAAAATTTTCTTGTAGCTCAAACGCCATGTTAAAATTAATTCTAGGATCATCAATATTAGTTAAATCATAACATGGAGAAACTAATAATGATTTTGTTTCATTTGGATAATTATTTGTTGCATGCGTAATATAAGCTCTAGTTCCTGAAGTTACAGAATTTAACTTTGCTTTGTTTGGAGTATCAATTACCCATAAATTATTTTGATTTCCCTCGTCAAAACTTAACCAATTTTCGTGAAAAAAGTTAAAAGTATTGATTTCAGTTGGTGAATTATCTTTTTCATTAATACTGAATGAACTCGATAAGCTATTATTTGAATTATCTTCATCTCCAGTTAATATTGCATCCACAATTAACTCATATAATTTAACATCCGATTTATTTATTACCGGCAATGAGATCTCCTTTTCTTGATCAATATTCAATGTACCATTCCAGACATATGGGGTTTGAGATACTCCATCAATTGAATAATTAAATTGTATTGTATTAATTGTAGTTGAAACTCCAGTATTACGCACTTTGACTTTTGGAACAACATTGTCACCACAACTAATATCAACCAACTCAGTAAATTCAATCAAATTCAGATCCGTGTCAAATGGAATAAACTGCTCACCAACATTTACCGCAAAAAAGGCATCTTGAGTTGCCTTTCTTTCGGCACTATTACTTCCATATAAATTTGATGCAACTTCAATAGCACCATCTCGTGTATCCATAAATGTTGAATTAGGCGATAAATAATCTCTCAATGTTAAATAAGCTATTTCTTGTGACTTTGTCATTCCAATTCCAGTAACATCGTAAACATCGCCAGCATCATTCGAACCTGCTTTACCCTCAACTAAAATATAAAACCAATGGTTTAACACTCCACTGTTGGTGTGTACACCGCAATAATCATTACCTCCCCCACCTCCGGCAGGAATACAATTATCACTTGCATCTATATAATTAATTCCATTATAAGTATCGGGATCACCTTTACTTTTAGGGTCACTCATAGATCGCAAAGGGTTTGATAAAAAATCCTCTCCAATCAACCATGTTTCATTATTTGGATTTGTATTTGTACCTGTTCCCTTTGCCATAAATTCAACGGCTGCTCCAAAAATATCAGAAAAACCCTCATTAATTGCACCTGATTCTCTTGCATAAACCAAATTTGCTGTCCAAGTAGTAACTCCATGAGCCATTTCATGGCCTACTACATCTATTCCCGTTAATGGATCTGGAGAGCCGTCACCATAGGACATAACAGAACCATTCCAAAAGGCATTAAAGTAATTAGTGCCAACATGAACATAGCTTCTTATTTCCATTCCTGCATCATCAATACTATTTCTACCTAATAGTGTCCAAAAATCGAAAACATTCATTGCTCCCCAATGTGCATCAAGTGCCGCATTATCTCTAGCTGCATTATCATACTCTGCAGCTGTCCAGTTATTATCGTTATCAACAAAGTCGACTTTTGTAAATTGGTATGTACCATTTGTAGGTGAATTCTCAGCATTATAGGTATGTACATTTCTTGAATCATCGTTTAGCGTAAATGTTCCATTTGATTCGGCTTTAGTTTCAATTATTCTATTACCACTATATCTAGTATCTGCTGTACCAGAACTCAAAAAACTGGAGTGATTGGCCACATTTTCTATTTTTTTATTAGACCTTAAACTTCCTATATTATGAATATGCTTAATAATTGGTTCGTTATACAAAAAACTTCCATTATGAGCGTCAATATAAACAACTCCCCTACTTACGGGAACCGTAGCGTATATATCAAATTTATAAGCCAATTTAAAAGTTATAGTATCTTTTTCAAGTAATGGAAATATTACCAACTCTCCTTCAGGTTTTTTGTATGAAATACTTTTTGCGGCTTCAGCATCAGCCCATAAATAACGCTTAGCGTCAATATGTGAGATTGCTTTTTGAAATGCTCTACTTGGAGTTAGATTAGACAATAAACTCAGTCCGCTAGGGTTATATAATTCTCCATTAATTGAAATTACATTACCATCTTTACTATGAATTATCATGGTTCCATATTCTATTTTTATATTTTTATAGAATTGTTGAAATTTATTATGCGTTATACCTTTTCTATCTATAATAGGTTTGTTTTGGACAAAAGTGCTATTCAAATCCAATCCATAGTCATTTACAAATATTTGTTTTGCTTCATCAATATTTATTCTATTGCTAAATTTAATTATTTTTTGATGACCTTTGGAATTGGGATAAATTTGACCAACTACATTTAATGGCAATAGTAACACCAATAACATGAACAATCGATAATGATAATTTTTATACATTCTTTTTTATATTTTTAATTTTATTTTGCAATTTTTTTGAGTTAAGAAATACTGCTTTCAACTTCAATTTCCTTATTACAAATTTATCATTAAAATCATTTATAATAAATCTTTAGCAAAAATACATTATTTTACTGTTAATTTAAAAATCTCTAACATTGGTTTTTCTTTTAATCAAATTCAACATTTAGGATACCTTTATTTTATAATAATAATTTAAACACTCATGCTTTTATTTGCTGATACTTAAAAAATATTCCATTTTTTAAACTATTTTGAGTTCGTTTTATTTAGACTACTGTTTAGACTGAAATCCGCCATAAAGATCCTTTTATAAACATCATATGCTACAAATTAATTATCCAATTTTAAATTATTCATCTCAATATTAAAAACCATTATTACTTGGGTAAAGAAAAGTATTTTAGATTTTTTTACTAAAATTAATATTAGAGATAAATAAGAATCAATTAGATTAAATAATAACATAGTATAAACATAGGTATATTAACAAACAGTATGAAAAAGTTGTTAAAGCATTTTTATAATAAAACTATCGCGTTAACAATTATTTAACTTTTTTTAAACATTTTACGGTAATTCCTTGGTTTTTTAACTTTTTATTAAGATTTTTGAGGCAAATTAATTCAAATAATTATATAATGAAAACAAAGTT
>DGOU01000247.1:226-2571 GCA_002390165.1 Lutibacter sp. UBA4458 | reverse complement strand
GCTTTAGAAATATAAACGACTTCTGTTTTTGCCATTGCCATTGTTGCTTCATAATTTGGCATGTTTTCTGAAGCTATAGAAAAGCCGAAAAAATCATCATCCTTAAAAATGTTTAAAATAAGTTCTTTTCCAAATTCATCGGTTCTAAAACTTTTAACATTGCCTTTATAAATTAAATAAACGTTATTGCAAAACTGCCCTTCTCTATAAATTAGCTCTCCTTTTTCAAAGACTTTAGTTGTGCCATAATCGCAAAAATAATTTTTAAGTTCATTAATAGAATTTATATTATTATAATTGTCTTTTCCAGTACTAACAATATGCTTTTGATTCTCATTTAAAATTTGGGCTTTTGCTAATCTACTTTCAATAGCACTAATTAGTAATTCTTCATTTACTGGTTTGGTTAAATAATCATCTGCACCTAAATCCATTCCTTTTCTTACTTCTATCATTTCTGTTTTGGCGGACATAAATATAAAAGGAATTCGTTTTGTTGTTTCATTAGCAGAAATTTCATTTAAAACTTGATAACCATCTAATCCAGGCATCATAATATCACAAATTATTAAATCTGGTATTGTTTGCACAGCCAATTCTACACCATTTTTACCATTAGATGCTGTTACAACTTCGTAGTTTTCTAGCTCAAGAATTTCTGCAGTAGTTTCCCTTAGCGTAGTATCATCTTCAATTAATAATATTTTTTTCATTATTCTTTAATTAGTGGTAATTTAACGGTAAAGGTAGTTCCTAAATTTTTAGCACTTATAAAGGAAATATCTCCTCCAAATTTATTAATATGTCCTTTTACAATATTTAGTCCTATTCCTGTACCTTGTAAAGTAAGTACATTTTCCGCTCTAAAATATCTTTCAAAGATATGATTTTGCTCTTCTACAGGAATTCCAAATCCTTCATCTTTAATTTTCAAAATTAACCAATTATCTTTTATTTTAATTTCAATATCGATAGTTGTGTTTTCCGAAGAATATTTTATTGCGTTATGCAATAAATTAGACATTATTATTTCTATGATTTTTTCATCATGGTACAAATCTATCTCATCTATATTTATAGGATATTTAATTCGTTGACCTACTTTTAACAATAAATTAGCGTTATAGATTACTTCATTTACTACTTTACTTAGTTTAAAATGGCTTAATTTATAGCTCACTTTTCCTGAATCTAACCTTTCAATAGATAAAAATTCGGTTAAAATTCTATTTAAATAATCTACTTTGTTTTTTATGGTACCTAAATGCTTTTCTCTGTTAGGTTGCATTTCTGTTTTAGAGTACTTTCCAATTAATATAGCCGCATTTAATATGCCACTAAGTGGCGTTTTAAATTCGTGCGATACTAACGATAAAAACTTAGTTTTTAATTCATTAAGCACTTTTTCCTTTTTTAAAGCTTTTTTTAGCTTTTTTTCTACTTTATTTCTTTTTTTTATTTCTTCTTTTAAATCTCCTACTGTTTTATTTAGCTCATTTGTTCTAACTACAATTTTTTGCTCTAAGTCCGTATTTAAATTTTTTATTTTCTGTTCAGCTTCTTTTCTAATAGTAATATCTACTATCATAGCCATTACATATTTTTTTTTACCAAATTCAAAAGGGTTTAAGCCAATTTCAACTGGAATTTTTGTGTTGTTTTTATGCACTCCAAACAAATCTCTGTTTTGACCCATTTGCCTTTGAGAAGAGTTTTTATAGTAATTTTTAAAATGTGAATTATGGTTAGGATGATTATTTGGTGGAATTAAAACACCTAAAGATTTTTGGTTTAATTCATTTTTATGATAACCAAACATTTTTTCGGCAGTAGAATTTGTTATTATAATAGTCTGATTTTCATCTACTACTATAATTCCTTCTGTTACTGCTTCAAACAAAACATTGAAAACGTATTCGTTTTCATAGAAGAGATTAGACAATAGTATTTATTTTAGTTTATAGTAACTTCGAAATTAATAAAAATAATAGAATCAACTACCATTTAATTTTAAAGTTTTTTATTTAAAATTTAATATGTTTTAGTCATAGACTCATCCACCACAATAATAAAATTTGCTAATCCCTTATTTTCTTTATTAAATTTTTTAACATTTTGTTGTTCGACTATACTAATTGTTTTAATATTAAGTTTTGGATTTGTTTGTTTTATATGCCAATAAATTCCATCAAAATTATCGGAATGATACGATCCGTTATAATGAATAAAAACGGAGTTGTTTTTTAAGTTTTTTGATAAAAAATACGCCATGGTGGCATCTTTTATTGCCTGAGCTTTTGGTAAATTATCTCCACCATGTCCACCCATCATTGCTTTCATTTTAA
>DGOU01000247.1:0-189 GCA_002390165.1 Lutibacter sp. UBA4458 | reverse complement strand
GCTATAAATTTTAATTTATTCTTTTTCGCAAAATCTACTAAAGGTTTATAATCCGTTTTAAAATTTTTCCATAATCGAGCTAAAGTATCTAAACCTTTTTCTGTTATTTTTCCAGATAGATAATTATTTAATGCAGTTTGATTATCTGCTTCAAACATTTCTGCGCCTAATACTAAGTTTTTAGTTTTA
>DGOU01000070.1:5694-7492 GCA_002390165.1 Lutibacter sp. UBA4458 | reverse complement strand
ATCCATTTTAGTAATTACCGCGTCTGGAAAAAGCTGCTCTAATTTTTGTTGGGTTGTTAATATTTCAATTGGTGGTAAATTAACTCTACAAGAAGCTAAAGAAATACCAACAACAAATAAAATAAGGGTTTTATAAATTTTCATTTTTTTATTAGTTAAATCGTTCCAAATTAAAAGGATTTAAATTTAAGGAAGGTTTTTTATCAGAAATAATTTCAGAAATTAATTTTCCAGTTGCCGGCCCTTGGCTCCACCCCATCATTGCATGCCCAGCGGCAACACAAACATTAGAATAGTTATTAGCCCTTCCAATATATGGCAAACCATCAGGTGAAACAGGACGTAATCCGCAAGCTGTATCTTTTTTTTCTTCCAAACTAATATTCAGGTTTGGGTAAAATGCTTTACCTGCTTCTGCAATTGCCTCAACCCTTTTAGGGTTTATTTTATGATTTATTCCTGCAATTTCCATCGTGCCACCAAATCTTGTAAATCCATCCATAGGAGTTACTGCAACATTTTTATCGGTTAAAATAGCTGGAAAGTTAATTCCGGTAGGTTTATAAACATTAATTCTATAACCTTTTCCTGCTTGAATTAATAAGGGGAAATTTATTTTTTTTGCCATCAAAGGGCTCCAAGCTCCTGAAGCAATTATCAATTCATCTACATCATATCCCTGTTTATCGGTAATTAATTTGGTTACTTGTTTCCTTGATTTTTCAAAATCAATAACTTTTTCATTTATCCTAAATTGTACTCCTTTCTTTTTAAGATATTCTTTAAAATTTTTCATAAAAATATCTGGAGTAGAATGTGCATCGCATAAATAATGATATGCCCCTTCTGCCTCCATTTCAGGTTCTATTTCCTCTAACTTTTTTTTATCTATAGGATAAACTTCTAATCCTTGCTCTTTTGCAATTTTTGCTAAATAAGCTTCTTTTTTTTCAAATTTAGAAGATTGATAGCTCATTAAAACTCCTTTTCTCTCCAATTGAAAATCAAATATATTCGTATCCTTAATTTCTTGATATAAATCTCTACTAAAAACAGTAAGTTCTTTTATAATTGGAGCGGACTTAATCACATGTTCAGCGGTTGCGTTTTTATTAAAATACCAAGCCCACTTAAACAAATCTAAATTCAATCTAGGTTTTAAATAAAAAGGACTAGTTGGATTAAACATCATTTTTAAACCATCTGAAACCATACCAGGCGCAGCCAAAGGAATTACATGGCTAGGAGAAATGTATCCCGCATTTACAAATGAAGCTCCTGATGAAATTGTTGCTTGATCTATTATGGTTACTTTATGTCCTTCCTTCTGAAGATAATAAGCACAGGACAACCCGATAATTCCTCCTCCAATTATTGCAACATTTTTCATTTAATATATTATTTTGGTTGAATTAAATCCCATTGATTTCCGTATAAATCTTCAAAAACTGCTACGGTTCCATATTCCTGATTTATGGGCTCTCGTATAATTTTAATATTATTTGCTACTAAATTATTATAATCTCGAGTAAAATCATCTGTTTTTAAAAATAAAAAAACACGCCCGCCAGATTGATTTCCAATAGCTTTCTGTTGTTCTTCTCCATCTGCTTTGGCAAGTAGTAATGAAAACTCATTAGATTTGGATGGTGAAATTAGCACCCATCGTTTACCTTCTTCTAAAAGTGTGTTTTCAACTAAAACAAAATTTAGTTTTTCAACAAAAAAGTGAATTGCCTTATCATAATCATCTACAAGTAAAGCTATATGTGCAATATGTTTTTTCATTAATTTTTCT
>DGOU01000070.1:3441-5666 GCA_002390165.1 Lutibacter sp. UBA4458 | reverse complement strand
TTTGGCCAATTCTGAAAACTAACAGGGCGTACCCAACGTTTAATAGATTGCACCCCAACTGCGGTAAATCTGCTATCTGTAGATGCTGGATAAGGTCCACCATGTTGCATTGCTTCACAAACCTCTACCCCTGTTGAAACGCCATTAAATATTATTCTCCCCACTCTATTTTTAAGCGAAGCAATTATATTTTTATAGTTTGAGATTTCTTTTTCATCACTTAAAATAGTACCTGTTAATTGTCCTTCTAAATTATAAATAATTTCCTCTAATTGATTAGAATTTTCACATTGCACAACCATTGTAAATGGTCCAAAAACCTCTTGATGCAATTGAGGGTTATCTAAAAATGTACTACCCTCAACTGTGGTTACAATTTGACGCCCATAATTAGTAGTAACATCATCCGTTAAATTTGCAATAGTATGCAATCCTTTTTGCTGCTGCATTTTTAATTTATTTTTTTCAAAATTCCCAATTATATTAGGATGCAACATACAAGATGGTTCTATTTTAATAATTTCTTTTGCTAAAATTTCCATGAAATTTGTTAATTCAGCACTTTTCATTCCTAGCATTAATCCTGGATTTGTACAAAATTGTCCACTTCCTAAAGTAACGGAATTAGCATAGATTTTTGCCCATTTTTCGGCATTGTTGTTTAAGGCTTTTGGCAATAAAATAACAGGATTTACACTCCCCATTTCTGCAAAAACCGGAATTGGCTCAGCACGTTGACTTGCTAAATTAAATAAGGCTCTACCTCCTTGAACGCTACCTGTAAAACCAACTGCTTTTATTTGTGGATGTTTAACTAAAATGGTTCCAACTTCAATACCGCTGCTATTTAAATTAGAAAAAACGCCGTTAGGCATTCCTGTTATTTCCGCAGCTTTTATAATTGCAGAAGCAACTAACTCGCCTGTACCTGCATGCATCGGATGCGATTTAACAATTACTGGGCAACCGGCAGCCAAAGCAGCTACGGTATCACCTCCAGCAGTTGAATATGCTAATGGAAAATTACTTGCACCAAATACCACAACTGGACCTAAAGGAATAGACATTTTTCGAAGATCTACTTTTGGAATTGGTTTTCTGTTAACATCTGCAGTTTCAATAATGGCATTTACCCATGAACCTTCTTTTGCTAAATTTGCGAAGGATTGTAATTGAAAAATAGTTCTTCCTCTTTCTGAAATTGCTCTTTCTCTGGTTAACCCAGATTCTTCACTATATATTTCTATAAGTTCTTCTCCTAAAATTTCAATTTGGCAGGCTATTTCATTTAAAAAATTACTTTTTTGATTTCCAGATATTTCTCTATAGGTTTTAAAAGCATCCTTTGCCAAGGAAACTGCAATTTCAATTTCAGATGTTGATGCTTCTACAAAAACATATTTATTCTCTTTATTTTTCTTTGGATTAAAGGTTTTAAAGGTTTTTAATCCTGTTGCACTTAAAACGTTTCCTATAAAATTTTTACCTGTAATCATATTTTAAGTATTATATAAATCCTAGTTCTTTTTGAACCTTTTTAGTCATACCGCTTACCACTAAATCGTAAGAATGGTCTATTAGTTCTTTAATAAAATTAATTGGCAATCCTCCTTCAATAATTATAGTGTTCCAATGTTTTTTACTCATATGAAATCCTTCAATAACCTCGCTATATTGTTCTCGAAGTTCTAAAGATTTTTCTGGGTTGCACTTTAAATTTACTACGGTAGGCTGATGTTCTAACCCAGATAATGCAAACATTTTACCCGCTACTTTAAAAACCAAAGTTTTTTCATCAAAAGGAAAACTTTCAGTAACGTATTTTTTAGACAAACAATAATCTCTGAATTCTTCAATATTCATTTTTATTCTATTTTAGGGTTTTCTTCGTCTACCATTGGCAATTCTAATTTGGTATAATTCAATTTCCAGCCAGATGGTTCAATCAATTTTTCAATCATTAAAACAGTTTCTAAAGCTTCTTTTTTAGCGGTAATTAGTAATCCACTCTGTGGAATTTTATCCACAATAAATTTTTTGGATGCTTTGTGTAATTCTGTTAAATCATCCGCTTCAAATTTATTGAAAAATCCTTCTTTTTTATCGTAATACTTAACATCTGTATCTACCGTTAATATTTTAGGCTCTGGAAAATGAGTCAATACAATTTCTTGCGTTTTTTTATGAGCTTCCAATTTAATTTGAGATAAATCAAAACCAATATG
>DGOU01000070.1:0-3426 GCA_002390165.1 Lutibacter sp. UBA4458 | reverse complement strand
GATTTTTAGTATTTTCATAATGATATATTTCTGCAAAATCACCTTCAACAGTAATTAGCTTACAAACGCTTTTTATTTTTTCCAATAATACTACAGATTGTATCTCAATTTTTTGAATGGATTTTTTTCTTTCAAAATAAGAAATGCCCCAATAGCTTAACAAAACTCCTAAAATAATACCTAAAAATAATTCCATAAATTAAAGTTACTAAATTAATGTTTAGCACAAAAAAAAGCAGCTAAAAAAGCTGCTTTTAAATATATTATTTTTTGTTTTAGTCTTCTAAAACTGGTTTTAAATTTGGTATTACATTAAATACAGGTGGTTGGGCTAAATGACGTTTTACAGGGCATTGAGCTACTACTTTCTTCATAGTTTCTTTGTATTTTTCAGGAAAACTTGCTGGTAAATCAATAATCATATCAATGGTATTAACCATATTAGTCATTTGATTATAATCCATACGTTGTGTTAAACTAACTCCTTCTAACGACATTCCTCTTTGTTGCATAAATGCTTTAACATAAACTGCAGAACACATACCTGCAGTAGCTAAAAAAACTAAAAAAGGAGATTCGTTCATGGTAATTTCATTTCCGTTTATTGAAGGAACTATTCTACCACTTTCGTCAAAATTTATTTTTAAATCCATAATATCTTATTTTTTATGGCGCAAAATTAGAGTAACTTTTATAGTTGTTATGTAACTATAACTACATAGTAATTAAACCCGTAGTGTATTATTCTAAATTTACAATGCATAACAAATTTATTAAATAACGTTACCTTCATTTTGTCTTCCCAATAACGAATCAAAAAGTCATTAATAATAAACTTTTAACGGCCTATCGAGAATTTAGCGTAAAATTTGAAATGAAGATTTAGACACAAATTTCAGACTGTTTGAGCTAAACGAATTAAAGTATATAGTAAAAAACATAAAAGCGAGTTTCTGAAATTTAGAAATCAAGTAAAAAATTTAGCGAAATTTTCGTAAGCCTAGATTTTTGCACACTTTTCATCGATGGAAAAGTATTGAAAACATAATTTAGTTCAGATATCTTAAAGTAGTTTTACTATAAAAGATTGCTTCTTCTTTTCGTTTCACTTCAATTATCGCAATGACGAATTTTTTTTATCCATGAAAAAGTATTGAAAGATAACTAATCGTTATTTGGTTTAATTAAGCATTTATTATAAATAAATCCGAAGCAATACCATCAGCTAAAAATTTTCCTTTTTTAGTAGTAACTAAAATTTTTGATTTGGTTTGGTCTTCAATAATTTCTAATAAATTATTATCTACAAATTTTTGAGCATTTTTAAGCAATTCCTTTTTATATTTTATGCCAAAATCATTACTTATTTTTTGTAAAGACACTCCCCAAATAGTTCGTAAACCTGTCATAACATATTCATTAAACTTATTTTGTTTAGTAAGTTTTTCGTAGGTTATAGGTAATCTATTAATAGAAATAGCTTTAATATATTTTGCATTATTTGTCACATTCCAACCACGGTCAAACCCATTATAAGTATGTGATGAAGGACCAATACCAATGTACTTTTTACCTAACCAATAAGAAGTATTGTGTTTAGAAAAATAAGACGGTTTTCCAAAATTAGAAATTTCATAATGCACAAATCCTTTTTTTTCAGTTTCTGCAACTAAAATTTTAAAATGTTCTAACGCTAAATTTTCATTAACAGGTGCAATTTTTCCTATTTTAATAAAATGATGTAATGCTGTTTTTTCTTCTACGGTAAGTGCATAACTCGAAATATGTGGTACACCAAACTCAAAAGCTTGATTTAAATTCGAAAGCCATTTTTTAGAGCTCATTCCTGGAATTCCGTAAATTAAATCAATAGTAATATTATCAAAATACTGGATTGCATCTTTTAAACATTTTTTAGATTCTTTTGCAGTATGCGCTCTATTCATTAATTTTAAATCTTCTTCAAAAAAAGATTGAATTCCTATACTTAATCGGTTTATAGGTGACTTTGCTAATTCCTGAATTTTTTTTGTAGATAAATCATCCGGATTTGCTTCTAAAGTAATTTCCGCTTTATTAACTACCTGATAGTTTTTATAAATTACTTCAAAAATTCCTTGTAAATCTTCTTTTGATAAAATAGATGGTGTTCCTCCACCAAAATAAATGGTTTCTATTTTATCCTTCAAAAGTTCACTTTTACGCATTTCCAACTCTTTTTTAATAGCTATTATCATTTCATCCTTTCTTTTTAAAGATGTAGAAAAATGAAAATCGCAATACAAACAAGCTTGTTTGCAAAAAGGAATATGTAAATAAATACCTGCCAATTATTCTAAAATTTGATTCGGTAAATGTACGATTATTAAAAAAAATATTGAAACGTGATTTATGTTACCCTTTTAATAAATATAGTTTGTTAAATTTGAGTAAAACCAAAAGTTATGTATGCCCATATAGTATCGTTTAAAGTAAAAGCAGGAGAAGGAATTTCTTTTGTTGAGTTGCAAAAATTTGAAGAAACCACAGAAGCAAAACCCGCAGGGTTAGATCATTTTCATATTTTTAAAGATAAAAATGAGGCTTTTAAATACTATTTAATTGAGTATTGGAATTCAAAACAAGATAAAGAAAACATGGAAAACTCTAAAGAACATCAAAATTTTCATGAATTAAGAGATATTGTGGTTGAAAAAAAGATAGATGTTTTTGAATGTGATGTTGTTATTTAGTTATTTACACGTTTTTCATTTTGTTTAACAAAAGATGCCCATCCTGTATAATTTTTATTAGCAGTTACTTTTCCGCTATTATAAAAATGACATACTGCAGCTGCTAAACCGTCCGTTGAATCTAGGTTTTTAGGTAAGGTTTTTAATTTTACTAAACTTTGCAACATTTTTGCAACTTGTTCTTTACTGGCGTTTCCATTTCCTGTAATTGCCATTTTAATTTTTTTTGGAGAATACTCTGTAATTGGTACTTCGCGTAATAATCCTGCAGCCATAGCAACACCTTGAGCTCGTCCTAATTTAAGCATAGATTGTACATTTTTACCAAAAAAAGGAGCTTCAATAGCTATTTCATCTGGATGATAATTTTCAATAATTTGCATCGTCTTTTCAAAAATCACTTTTAATTTAACATAATGATTGTCGTATTTTTTAAGAATTAATTCATCTAACCGAATTAATTCTATTTTTTTATCTACAACTTTAATCAATCCAAAACCCATTATAGTGGTTCCCGGATCAATACCTAATATGATTTTTTCTGTGCTCAAATAATTGTTTCTTTGTAAAACCAAATGTACAATATCTCCATTAAATATAAACCCTCTATTATTATAGTTTTAAAACTATTAATAGTTACTGCTGCTTTATTTTTTGTGTACTATAAACTTGTACTTAATCAACAATTAAAATT
>DGOU01000223.1:7861-11336 GCA_002390165.1 Lutibacter sp. UBA4458 | reverse complement strand
AATTAGTTTATCCATAACTGTTTTACCACGAGCTTTAGATAACGTCATATTTGTATCATCTCCACCATCACTATCTGTATGACCTTCTACACTAAAGTTCAGTTCAGGATTTTTCTCCATTAATTGATAAATTTTATTAATAGGTCCCATACTCTCCGCTTTAAGTGTCGCTTTGTTCACATCGAATTTTATACCGTTTACAATAATTTTACCTTCAGAAAGTACACGATCATAATATTTTACGCCACCTTTGGCTATTCTAATATTTTTTATATAAAAATTATTGCTAGATTTTATAGTGATTCCAGTAGGATTAACATCTAAATGAGGTACATTTATTAAACGAGTATCGTTAAAATAGGCTTTGAATTTACCTTTGGTATAAGCAATAGAAATATGTTTCCATTCCCCTTTTGGTTCTACAGACCAACCCATATTTTCAGTTCCAGGATACGACTTTTCAGAATCTCCAAATTCTAAACCATGAGGCATCACTGTTAATGAACGGCTTGCTGCATCACTTCTATTATAATTCTTTTTATCACCTAAATAAATCCATAATCTATTAGCTGTTGTTCGCCCTTTTGGAAACCATATATCCATTTCTAGGGTAAAAACATCGGGTAAATAATCTTCATTAGAATTTTTAAGATAAGGTACAATATAAGTACTGCTACTTAAAAACATAATTACATTTTCGCCATTTACTTGGCCAATTTCAGCATTCCCTTTATGTAAATCCCAACGGCTAGGAAACTCTCCATTTTCTTCATCAGATGCGGGCCCGTCTTCAAAAATTACGGTATCACCAGGTACAAAATCAAACTTACTCCAAACTACTGTGGGTTTGTTTGATTTTTCAGCTGTTGAATTATTTGAATTCTGGTTTTGGTTAGTTGTTTGGTTAGAAGTATTATCTGTGCTTCCTGTTTTTTTACCTTTACCATCTAAACCTTCTTCAGCTTTGTCAAATTTTTTATCAATGCTTTTATCTAGCCGTTTTTCTGATCTTCTTTCGGCTTCTCTATTTATTTTTTCTTTTGCATGCTTGGCTAATTTTTTAAAAAATTGCGCATCAGTTTGTTGAGGAACAATAAAAAATAAGCCTAAAAAAAATAATAGTTTAAATGTGAAATTTGTTTTAAAATTAAATGTGTGGTTTTTCATAATTTTTTATTTTTAAAATTTCAGCTTTAATAGCTGTCTAATTCTGATGCTAAATTAGGTTCAAAAACAAGAAATTATTTCATAAAAAAGGATGATTCTATTCACCCAAAAGGGTGAGTTTTACAATATTGGTATTGATTATTAGTAAATAAGTGTGAAAAATAAGTTTAGTTTGAATTTATACAACTACTATTTTTTTAATAGCTTGTATTCTATTTTTAACATCTAATTTAGAATAGATATTTTTGATGTGTGTTTTTACCGTGTTTTTTGAAACAAACATTTTTTTAGCAATTTCATCGTTAGAAAAACCTTTTGAAATAAAATTAAATGCTTCGATTTCTCTTTTTGAAAGTCCAAATTCGTCAAATTTTTCGGTTAAATCTTCATTTTTAAAAGCCAAGTTGTTATCTGCTGTTGCTTTTAATTCTTTAATTTGATGAATGTAATTTTGTAATTCTGAATTTTTATTTTCTAATTCTAGATCTGAATTTTTTCGATATAAAAATAGTAAAATAGATAAGGTTATAATAGCCAAAAGAGCAATTACAGAAATATAAATAATTCTTTTAAAATTGGTTTTGACCTTTTTTTGACTTATTTTATTATTGTATGCTAATTCTTTAATCTTTTTATCTTTCTTAGCAGTATCATACTCAATTTGAGTGCTAATTATACTTTTTTGAGATGCTTCATTTACAATGCTATCTTTAAATGAAGTAGCTATTTTAAATGCGTTTAAGGCTTTTTTATAATTTTTAACTTTAGAATAATAATCTACTAAAGTGTTATATCCTAAAGCAATGTTTTCTTTAGATTTTATAGCTTTTGCATTTTTTAATCCTAAAGTTATATTGGCAAAAGCTTCATGATGCTTACCAGAATATAATTGATTTTTTCCAATATTTATTAAGGTATTACTTAAATATCTAATATTATTAGATTGTGTAAATAGTGGAATAGCCTCTTTATAATAAGATGTAGATTTTTTGTAATCTCCTTTCCTTTGAAAAAGCAATCCAAGCAAATTATCTCTAATAGCTTCACTTCTTTTATGATGATTAACTTTTGTTAATATTAATGCTTTATTTAAATAATAATAAGCCGAATCGTATTCGTTTTTATATAAAAAAACTTCCCCTAAATTAGATAAGCTGTATTCTTGTCCTTTAATTCTTTTACCTTTTTTGTCTAAAACATATACTCGTTTAAAATAATATAAGGCTTTATCATATTCTTTAGTATCAATAAATACATTTCCAATTCCACTAAGTGCAATAGTTATACTTCTATTATGATTAAATTTTTCCGCTAATTTTAAGGCTTTAAAATAATATTCAAAGGATTCTTTTTCTAAATTAAGTTTATGATAAGTTACTCCTAAATTATTTAAGCACTTAATTTTTAGTAAAGTATCTGTGGTTTTGTTTAAGTAGTTTAATGCTCTTTTATGATAAGTTACAGAGTTGCTATAATCAAAATGCTTTCTAGCATAATATCCTTTTTTATTATAACATTCTGCCAATCCATCTAAATAATAAATTTTTTCAGAAATTTTTAAAGCTTCATCAATTATAGCCTTATTAATATGTTTTTCTTTAGATGTTTTTTTATATAAAATAATTAAATCCTTAACTTTTTTAATGCTATTTGGTTGTGCTTTTAAAACATCAAACAAACTATCATTTACTTTATTTTTAAAAGTTAATTCCTGACTAAAAATACTAATTGAAAAGAGTAAAATTACTAATGAAATGAAGGTTCTTTTTTTATTCATAGCTGATTAAATAATCTTTGCTAAAGTTAAAAAAAAAGATTGTTTTTTAATAAAATGAACGTAACAATTGCTACAAATAAAATAGTTGTCAAATTATTTGAATGATTTAGCAGTTTTTTCCAATTCCGCATACCAATCTTCACCAAACTTTCTAATCAAAGCTTCTTTTACAAACTTATAAACTGGTACTTGTAGTTCTTTTCCTAAAGCACAGGCATCATCACATATTGGCCAATGGTGATAGTTAACTGCCGAAAACTCGCTGTACTCCATAATACGAATTGGATATAAATGACAAGAAATAGGTTTTTTCCATTTAATCTTTCCAGCATTATATGCTTCTTCAATACCGCACTTTGCTATGTTTTTATCGTCAAAAATAACAAAGGCACAATCTTTTTTATTAATTAAAGGAGTTTCATATTCTCCTTCATTAGTAATAAAAAGTCCTTGGTCTTCTATTGCTTTAATGCCTTCAGGTCTTAAAAACGGCTTTACTTTCGGATAAATATCTAACAATATTTGAAGTTC
>DGOU01000223.1:2712-7834 GCA_002390165.1 Lutibacter sp. UBA4458 | reverse complement strand
GCATTTAAATTACAGACAAAATCCTTTTCTATAATATCTTCTGAAACTATGGTTTTTCCTAATTGAAACATGCTGCAAAAATAAACTATTTTTTTACATTACATTTGTATAATTAAACATGGATTTGCATACTTTTGTCCTCCTTTTTAAAATAGGTAAAAAATGAAATTAGATTTTAAAGAAATTTTCAGTGCAACTATGGTTTTATTCGCGGTAATTGATATAATGGGTAATATTCCTGTTATTATTGAATTGCGAAAAAAAGTTGGTAACATTCAATCAGAAAAAGCAGCCATTATTGCTGGTGTAATTTTAATTGCATTTCTATTTTTAGGAACAAGCATTTTAAATGTTATTGGTATTGATGTACATTCTTTTGCTGTAGCAGGTTCATTTATCCTATTTTTCTTAGCTTTAGAAATGATTTTAGGAATTACCTTGTACAAAGAAGAAGAGACAAATTCAATAACTGCCTCCGTATTTCCTTTAGCTTTCCCTTTAATTGCCGGACCAGGAAGTTTAACTTCAATATTATCATTACGAGCTGAATATGCTGCTATAAACATTGTAATTGCTATTATTATAAACGTTATTTTTATGTATATTGTAATGAAAACCTCATCAAAAATTGAAAAAATGATAGGTCAGAATGGTATTAAAATAGTTCAGAAAATATTTGGAGTTATTTTATTAGCAATTGCAGTAAAACTTTTTACCTCAAATATTCAAGGATTATTTCATTAATAATTACAAATTATGAACACATTTAATGTATTAATTATAGGTGGAAGCGCAGCCGGTTTATCTAGTGCTCTTATTTTAGGATCCGCTTTAAATAAGCCTTTTGCCACCAATAAAAAAATTGGAATTATTACCCATCAAAAAGGTTCTGCTTTAAAAAATGCAGAATTAAATAATGTTTTAGGTTTTAAAAAAGGGACAAAAGGAGAAACTATTTTAGAGTTTGGTTTAGAGCAACTTTCTGATGATTATCCAGAAATAATTCAAATTGAAAAAGAAAAAGTAATTAAAGTAGACGGAGATTATCCAGATTTTATAGTTACTACTAACAAAAACGCTTACAAAACTTCAAAAATTATAGTTGCAGTTGGGGCATCAAATATGTTTAATATTGAAGGATTAAATAAATTTGTTCAGCCTCATATTGGGTTGCCTCCTAAAAAAGAACGAATAATGCTTAAAAATGAAAACCATTTAGTAACACCCGGTATTTATGTTGCAGGTGTTTTAGCTGGTTGGAGAAGCCAATTTGCTATTGCGGCAGGTAGTGGAGCACAAGTTGCTACAGATATATTATCAAAATGGAACAGTGGCAATCATACCATGGTTCATGATTCTATAAAATAAAAAAGCTGTAAATATATCCTTAATTATTTATTGAACTACTCCACCGTAACTGATTTTGCTAAATTTCTAGGTTGATCCACATTACAGCCTCTCATAACTGCAATATGATACGATAATAATTGTAAAGGAATAGTGGTTAATAGTGGCGATAGTGATTCTGAAGCTTCAGGAATCTCTATTACATAATCTGCAATTTCTTTAACCACAGTATCTCCCTTTGTAACAATAGCAATAATTCTTCCATTTCTTGATTTAATTTCTTGAATATTACTAACTACTTTATCATAATGTCCTTTTTTAGTGGCGATTACTACCACAGGCATAGATTTATCTATTAAAGCAATTGGACCATGTTTCATTTCAGCAGCAGGATATCCTTCGGCGTGTATATATGATATTTCTTTTAACTTTAAAGCTCCTTCTAAAGCTACAGGAAAATTATATCCCCGACCTAAATATAAAAAATTAGAAACATCTTTATATTTAATTGCAATTTCTTTAATTCTTGAATCAATTTTAAGCAATTGTTCAATTTTAGAAGGAATTAAACCCATTTCATGCAAATACTTTTGGTAAATAGAATTTGATAATTCGCCTTTTAAATTTCCTAGTTTTAATGCTATTAATGATAAAATAGTAATTTGAGTTGTAAATGCTTTTGTAGAGGCCACTCCTATTTCAGGACCAGCATGTGTGTAGGTTCCTGAATCCGTTTCTCTAGCAATTGAAGACCCTACCACATTACAAATTCCAAAAACAAATGCTCCTTTTTCTTTTGCAAGCTTAACTGCTGCCAAGGTATCTGCTGTTTCACCAGATTGTGAAATTGCTATAACTACATCATTTTTATTAATTACAGGGTTTCTATACCTAAATTCAGAAGCATATTCTACTTCTACAGAAACTCTGGCTAAATCTTCAAATAGATATTCTCCTACTAAACCAGCGTGCCATGAAGTCCCACAAGCAACAATAATAATACGATTAGCATTTAAAAATTTAGCAATATGGTCATCTACACTTCCCATTTTAATTAAACCTCTGTCTGCAAGTAACCGCCCTCTAAAGGTGTCAAAAATAGCATTTGGCTGCTCATGAATTTCTTTTAGCATAAAGTGATCATAGCCTCCTTTTTCAATTTGATCTAAATTTAATTGTAGTTCATGAATGTCTGGCTCAACAAAAGAATCATCTTTTACCTTTCTAATTCTTAAGTCTTTACCTAGTTTTATAATTGCTAATTCTTCATCTTCTAAATAAACGGCGTCTTTTGTAAATTCAATAAATGGAGACGCATCTGAAGCAACAAAAAATTCCTTATTTTCCTCTCCTACTCCAATAGCAATTGGGCTGCCTAAACGAGCTACAATTATTTCATCTGATTTTGTACGGTCATATACTGCAATAGCATAAGCACCAATAACATTTTTTAAAGCAAGTTGAACCGCTTTTCCTAGTTTACAATTATTTTGCTTTTTAACTTCTTCTATTAAGTTAATCAATATTTCTGTATCGGTATCACTATCAAAAACGTACCCTCTTTTGGTAAGTTCTTTTTTAAGAGAACTATAATTTTCAATAATTCCGTTATGTACAATTACTAAATTTCCAGAATTGGAAACGTGTGGATGTGAATTTACATCATTTGGGACTCCATGAGTTGCCCATCGAGTATGCCCCAAAGCTAAATGCCCTTCAATATTTTTTGTTTCCGCAATTTTTTTTAAATCAGAAACTTTGCCTTTTGTTTTATATAAGTTTAGTTGATTATCATAGGTTAAAACTACTCCTGCACTATCATAGCCTCTGTATTCTAGTCGTTGTAATCCTTTAATTACAACAGGATATGCTTTTCTAAAACCTAAATAACCTACTATACCGCACATAATATTTTATTAATTATTTATTTCTGAATATGAAATTTCTAATTTTGCTCTTTTATCTTGAAAGCTTGCATCATTACCAAATAAAACAACTCCTTTTGGGTTCCAACTAAAATCTTTAATTTTTATATCAGAAAAACCAGTTGGCTCATCTGTTGAATTAAACACTTTTAATCCTAATTTATATATTGGAGCAGGGTCATTTTCATAAAGAACATCAGAAATATAATCTGTAATTTTAAATACATATTTATATGGATTTCCGTTATCATCTAAAACTAAATCTCCTCCAACGGAAGATTTTCCTTCAGTGAGCATATCTTTTAACTGTAAATTATCATCCACATTGTATAAAAACAATCTTTCTGGTGCAATATTACTAGATGCATTTTGATCTACAAATAATGTTAAACTAGCATCTGAAATTAGCCAATTATTTGCTCTTAAGGCGGCTAAATCTTCAGAGCCTAAAATATCTAAAGTTGCCATCGATCCTGCTGCTCCTTGAATATATAATTTATTAGCACCACTTTGTTTAGAGTTTGTTAAATCTCTATCAAAAAAGTTTGTTTTTACGCTTCCAAATGGAAAAACATACTGATGTTTAACCCTAACCCCTGTTTCTCCATTAACACCATTTCCATTTAAATCTTGTGTTTCTAGTTCATCTTCATCATTCGAATAATAAATGGTCATATTTGCACTAGCCAAATTTAAAGAAACAATGTGTGAATTCGGATTCGCCAACTCATTTGCTTCCAAATATAACCCTCTAAATACATGTTGAAAATTGTCTAAAGTTTCAAATTCAGAACTTCCTGCCGTATCTACAAATAATTGTTTTATTTGATTTTCATTTAATGGAATATTAATACTTGGACTTTTTGTAGTTTGTTTTAACGTATCAATATCAAATACAGTAATACCATCAGACATATAACGTTTTATATAAGAAACCGTGTCATTTGGATTTATTTTAAAGTCTTCGGAATATAATGCGGTACTTCCTTTATCAAATACTTTATTAGAGTAATAAACTTGACGTTTAGAAGGGTCGTTAGGATCTAATATATTTAAAAATGTATTTAGTTCATAAATACTTAAATTAAATGCGTTGTCTGCATTTCCCATTACCGAATCAATTGAAAACTGAGGCCTTCCATCAGCGTAATTATCGATTTTTGTAGCTTGATAGGGTATAGAAACCAATACAGAATCAATTTTTGCATTAGTTCCGTATGTATATCCTTCACCAGATGCAGGTAATGATAATTGAGAAATAATAGATGCTTTCAATTTTCCAAATTCCGCATCGTTATAAACCCCTAATAAAAACTGTCCTGAATTTGAATCTACTGGAACATTATCAATACTTTTATTAATGGCTACTACTTCTGTAGAAATACTGCTTGAATTAAAATTATTATTATTAATCAAATCTACTCCAACACTATCAATAGGTTTTTCACAAGATATTAATGCTAAAAATACCATAGCATTTAAACTCGCATATTTTATTGCGTTTACAACTTTAGTTGTCATATATATTCTTTGATTTTTGAGGTTAATTATAAAACTTCATTTAGATAAAATTCTGTATACATATTACCTAGTTCTTCCATAGAGACATGGTCTAGAACTGGTTTTTCGCTAGCAGTTAAAAAATCATCTAATTCTTTAGAAAGATTATCACTTGCCTTAATTACGGCATCAGAATTCTCAATAGCTATTTTTAATAAATTAGTATGGTTTGGTGTAGTAATGGATTCAATTTTAGAGTCCATAATATTATCGAATTTAATTTTATTGGGTAATTCTTTATTCAACTCTCCTTCAAAACCAGTATTGTATAAAGAGGTTACAATTTTACT